>WJIV01000023.1 GCA_014730055.1 Candidatus Bathyarchaeota archaeon | reverse complement strand
GATCAGTATGGAGCACATGGTACTTGCCGCACAAGACCTGGGATTGGGCACCTGCTGGCTCGGAGGGCAGTTCGACGAGGACGTTGTCCGTGAGGCCCTAGGAGTCCCTGATTCTCACAGAATTGTTGCCCTCTTACCCGTAGGCTACCCTGATGAGGAGCCTGAAGCTAAAGAGAGAAAGCCACCAGAAGAACTTTACACATGGAATAAGTGGTAGAAGGATACTCTGCAACCACGTCTATCCCAGAAACGTGGTTTAGATCCTGCTATATTCCCTATTTTTAAATCAATGATTTTTTTTCCTCAATCTACTTTTTTGATAACATGGGTGAGGATTTATCGCTCACTATGATGGAGTAGTTTTTTGAAAACTCCTAGTCAAGAATCATATTTAGTTAAAAAATAGGGGAAATATTACTGCCTGATAATCATGGTCTTACCGTATTCAACGAACTCAGGGTCAATATGGTAGAGATCTGAGGTTACTTTCCCGAATTCATCCAGGGAGACATCAGTCTCGACGCCCACGACGAACTGCTCAACTGTACCAAAGGGGCTGCCTAGAATAGCTAGCTTCATACCATGCTCCTTTACAACTTCTTTAGCCTTCGCCAGCCAGTTATCACCGTAGCTGTTATCAGCAAGGTGCCTCTTCATCGCTGCATGTGTTATCTTTACATACCAGAGGTAGACATACCTCATTCTCCGTTCCTCCAAGATTCATATTTCATCATTCAATGAAAGTAGAATCCCGGGAAAAACGTGGTTCAAGAAGCTATATAACAATAACTTGAACCAGTTTATACATATACAAACCAAATACTCCGAGAACAAATTCACGGTTCAATCAAGGCATCGAACTTGTTATATTTAATTATTTTACAAAATTTCCTGAGGGAGGAAGTTGCTTAGATGAATTTAGGGTTCTTTGTCGAGTTTCCAGAAGAGGAGATCCCTAAACTTTCCCTTGTTGATTTTCATATTAAGGTGTACTTGGCTGCCAACTCCTTAGATGAATTCAGGAAGCTTGAAAAGATGGCTAGGGAGGTGAACCCCCGGATAGAGGCTGCGTACTGGCCTTTGCTTGAGAAGTCTCACTGGGTTTCTCCTTTTTCCTATAACCGGGAGCTTGACCGCCTTCATGGGGATCTAAGTCAGAATGATCAGGAGCTTGAGATCCTTATCGACCTTGAGTTGCCCAAGTTCTGGCTCCGCTACATAATACTTCATATACCTAGGGTGCTGGCTAACGCACTAAAGTATCACCTTAGGCTCAGGAGGCCCAGGATAAGGAAGCTGTTCAGGGAACGGGATAGATACAACATAGAGATAACCACCACCTCCTACCCGGTCACCTCAAAATTCTATCTCCTAAACTATCTAACCTTCAAGCTATTTGGGCTTCTAGGGGTTCACTTCAACCCAAAATCCTACCGCCACAACGTAATATTCATGTGTTACTCCAGTATTAGACGGGACCTGCTATGGAAGACCTTGAAAAACGTCAGCAGGAAAAGGCATAAGGAATATTACCAGCTGGGTCTGGGGCTGCTCGACTATGGCCTTTTATCTAGAACAGGGTTCATACAGAGGCTACAGAGTATCGGGATCTTGAAGAAGTTTAGCCTTCTGACCCCCCATGAGCTTGATAGAGATCTTTCTCTTGTTAAAGAGTACGGGGTAGAGAATGTAACTATATACGGCCTTGGAGGGCTGGATGACGAGTTTTTAGAGGTACTCAGAAAGTACGCCTCAAAGTAAAAAATAGTTTCACTCTAAACCTATTTTTATTACCCTATTTATATTCCTGTGTAACCTGCCTATTTTAAGTGGAATTAAACCATGGCCCTGGGCATTCTGTTTAACATCGGTATCTTAGTTGTCTCGTTACTTCTCCTCAGCAAGTTCAGCCACTGGACCATAATCAACAGCGAGAGGATCGCGGATATTACGGGATTCGGAAAGACCGCTGTAGGCTTCATTCTTATTGCTCTTTCGACGAGCCTACCTGAGTTAACTGTCTCGATCTTCAGTACCGCCAATGAGGAATCCGTAGGTGTCGCTGTCGGTAATGTACTAGGTAGTAACATCGTAAACGTCTGCTTCATATTGGGGGTGGTAATCCTCTACTCCTCCTGGAAGAACCTAGCCTGCATAGACTTCATTCCCATGATAACCAGAGATGATATCAAGAGCCTCCAGTTCGGACTCTTCTCCGCGAGCGTTATACCCCTGTCTCTCATCTACCTTGGCTTCGCCAGCCGCTTTATAGGCCTGCTACTAATAGGCCTGTTCATATGGAATACCTGGCAGTTAATGAAGAACAGAGAGGGCCTCAAGGACGAAGGCGCCCTCGGCGAGACTAGGGAAAAGTTGACCTTGTACGGGTTCATGTTAATCGTAGGCATCGCAGGGGTTATTGGCTGCAGCTACTTCATAGTTGATTCAGCTACAAAAATCGCAATAAACATAGGGGTACCTAAGGTCATAATTGGTGCCACCATAGTAGCTTTTGGGACAAGTATACCAGAACTCGCTACCAGCCTGGAGGCCACGAAAAATAACAGCGTCAATATGGCACTTGCGAACATTGTTGGCAGTGGGTTTCTGAACATCACCCTTATCCTTGGTGTAACCTTGGTTGCCGCGAATCTAAGGGTTAATCTATCCGCTTTTACAAATGTGGCAATTTTCAGCCTGATATCAAACCTGTTTCTATGGTATTTCCTGAGCGGTGAGAGGATATGCTGGAGGGAGGGTGCAGTATTTGTGATCCTATATGCTGTCTTTCTATTCAGTAGCCTCAGATTCTAGTTTTTATAGCCATTTCTTCTTCCTAAAGTAAACCACCATCAACATGGTAATTGCTAGCATGGAGAAAAGGAGGGCTGGATAACTGTACCTCCAGCCCAGTTCAGGCATGTACTTGAAGTTCATCCCATAGACCCCGGCAAGGAAGGTCAGTGGGATGAATATTGTGCCAATTATAGTCAGGAACTTCATTATCTCGTTCATCCTATTGCTCACACTGCTCAGGTAGATATCAATCATTCCAGTAAGAAGGTCCCTGTATGTCTCAATAGCGTCTATTACCTGTATGGTATGATCATAGACATCCCGGAGATAGATTCTCGTGGAACCCGCGAAGAAACCTGATTCCAGCCGCTCTATCCTGCTTATCACCTCCCTCAGGGGCCAGATATTTTTCCTCAGAAGAACCATATCCCGCTTCATCTCGTAGAGCCTATGCAGTGTCTCGAGTTGAGGGTTCTCAACCAACTCCTCTTCTAATGCTTCGATCCCGTCACCCAGTTTCTCCAGGATAACAAAGTAACCATCCACCACAATATCGAGCAGGCAGTAACCAAGGTAATCGACACCCATGCGCCTGATGATCCCTTTGCCTGACCTGATCCTCTGACGGATTGACTCAAATAGGTCTCCGTACCCCTCCTGGAAACTGATAAGGTAATTAGAACCAAGGATAAAGCTGACCTGCTTTACCCCAACATCTCCAGCGGAGTCCAGGTTCAACACCTTAAGTACAAAGAATATGTAGTCATCGTACTCTTCCACCTTTGGCCTCTGAGTGGTATTAATGATGTCCTCCCTCGTGAGCGGGTGGAAACCCATCTCCTCCCCTATCTTGAAAATGACATCAGGGTCGAGACCTCTAACCCTTATCCAGGTGATATCCTCGGACCTCAAGCTGGGCACAATTTCAGAGGCGTCCTCAATCTGTTTCTCGAGGAACCCCTCCCTATCATAAGAGATCTCATCGATAAGTGCTGGTAAAGGCTCATCTTCTCCAACGTAAATCTTGGCACCGGGAGGAAGCCCCGACTTCCTTGACCTTCCCTTAATTAGACCAGCCATAGCTGATTATCATGTAATTTTAAAAAGAATCTTAGTATTATATTATACGGTGTTTAGATGCCAAAACAAATGAAAGAAGAGCTAGATAAATGGGAAGAAAGAACCAAGAATCTACTAAGTAAAGCAAAAAAGGCACCTAAGAAAATCTCAAAGGAGCTCAGAGAAGAAGCCAAGGACCTCTCAAAGTCAGGGAAGAACCTCTCAAAGAAGATGGACAAAAGGATGGACGAGGTCGAAGAAAAGTCAAAAGAGACAGTGAAGAACCTAAAGGAGAGGCTTAGAAAGATATACAAATCTCTCCGCGATAACTGGAACGAGATGGACGAGCAAGAATCTATAGGACCACTCGACGCTTAATACTTTTTTTATATTTCTATGATATTATCAGGATTAACAGTACTGAGACTAACCCTGTAAGGTAAACCCCATCAAATGTCCCTGCGCCACCAATGCTAACTACGGGTCCAACTCCAGCAATTTTATCCAGGTTAAGCAAGTCAGCACCTATCAGGGCCCCCAAGGTCCCGCCTATGTAAGCTATCTGCATCGGATAGTTCACAGGACTGAAGTAATTTATCAGGAATACGACGAAAGCAGTCATTGTGGGAGGGCCCCATGCAGGTGTAGTTATACCTAACCCCTCCACTATCTGGGCTGATTGGTGGGTGTTTAAACTCACTATCACCAGCACGATAAGGGTCTTAGCCACTGTCAGGATTGGATTCGGTGAAAGACGGTAAATCGAGTAAAACATGTAAAGGCTGATGATAGTTGGGATTATTGCCCCACCAAGGTTTATCATAACAAGGGTGTGCTTCCTCGATACATCGATCTTGGGGATCTCATAGGTAACCCCAAAGCTTTCCACCTGCTCGATGTAGGGTACCTGACGCTCGCTCTCCAGTACCGCTAGGGGCAGGTTGACGTAGCTCCCTACTAGGCTAAGAAGTGTAATGGCCCAAAAGTACCGCTGGGGTAGACCCAGTTGCTCCACGAGTAACCCCTCGAAGAAGGACAGGAACCATCCAGCCACTGTTACAAGTAGGAAGATCAGGAAACCGAAATATAGTAGATTAAAAGGCTTGTAGATGAGGCTTCTAATATTCGACCTTCTCATGTTATGGTATATAGTTTTTGATTATTAAAAAGCTCTATTTAGGTATCTCGATGTTTACCGCATTCTTGAGCATGACAGTGTTAATCTTTAAAGCAAGTACCTCTTTCAGCATACTGGCTATGTAATTCATTATGAATATGCTCCACTTGAAACCATAATTATGACTGAGGTGGAGCCTATCCATCTTCTCTTCAACTATATGATCGCACCTGAACCACCCGTTATACTCCCCGAGTATCTGCGAGACATACCATATCACGCTATCGTAGTTGACAAGCATGCCTCTCTGCATAAGGCTCTCACGGACCTTCTGGCTCCCCCTCGCATAAGCTGTATCCGCTATTTCCTCATCGGAGAGGTTTTCCATCAGCGCCATCAGGGTCTCGTTATTCATGGATAGCATTCCGCCGCTTGTGAAAAACCTTAGAGAATATACGTAATGGTCTATTAGATTACTAACCAGGGCGTTAACGCTAACACCATGACGCTGAGCCTCACGCTCTAGCACCAGATCACTCTCCTTCTTGATACGGATGGTCCTCGTACTGGAAGGCATCTTTGAGTGAACAAACATGGTATACATATGAACACACTGTAACAAAAAACATTACTCATAACACACAAAGTTACAGCATATACTAGCTGCTTTAAGTAGTCAGGCTGGCTCCAGATTTTTGAACAAAATGCCCTTCGTAAGAAGATACAAGGAAATGAACACGGACCTGAAAGCCTTATACAGGGATATAGTGAAAGAGCTTCAGAACGAGAAGGAGCTAAACATAGTCGAGGAGAAGAATGGTGAGGTTAACAATGTTCCCTTTATGAGTGTCACGGCTACGAGGTCAAGTATACCCCAGATGCTCATGGGATCACTTAGAGAGGTAACGGTGACCATCACCGGCGAACCAGAGGATTACCTCATCGAGCTCCACACCGGCGCATGGATGAGCAACCTCGTTATGCCCTACGCCAGCGCCAGTATAGTTCTCGGCCCAGCAGTAGGTGCGCTTGCTGGTGGAGCAGCGGGTCTAATGGCAGTAGAGTACGGTAGGAAGCTTAAGAACGAGATCAAGGAGCTCGTGAAGAAGCACAGTGAATCCGAGTACTCCAGCGAGAAAATCGAGACCTTCATGACTTAGGGTTGAAAAGATGTCAGAAGAAAAGTTGGAGAATCTGATAATAAAATTGTGCTTTTCTCGTTCACTCTGGCCTACAACCTTTAATCTATTAATGATGTTAGTACCTGCAGCTCCTTCCTGTAGCTATCAAACTTCTGACAACTATTCAAAACTCGTTGGTGATATAGTGTGACCAAGATTCAGATATTTAAGAACAAAAACATTGAGCTATCAAAATTATACAAATTCATTAAGAGGAAGCTCGTTGAGGATGATTTCGTTTTCACGAGCGATGTCCAGACAGAGCACGTTTACCATCTCCGAGCTGAAAAAACTGGCGTAGCCAGGATAATAATAGGGGGGGTCAGGGATATCGAGCTAATACTGGCCGGAGATCCAGATAGCTTCGCAATAGTATTCTCTGTGGGGGCATGGGGTAAAAACCTGGTGACATCAGGTACTACGGGGTTCGTAGTTGCGTCACTAGCCTCTGGGCCTGCTGTAGCATATGGCGGATTCGCGGCTGCTGGAAGCTATCTTACAGCGGTTGGCTACGAACAGGAGACCTGGAAGGAGTTCCATAGATACATTGATCTGATCGTGAAAGAGAGAAATTCAAGGAGTGAGGAAGATGGAGCAGCAGATACTGTTTAGAGCTGTCGTTGACATCTCGATACTCATAGCTCTAGCGGAGCTAGCGAGTGGGATAAGCACCAGGCTAAAGATCCCACGGATCATAGGCACACTTCTCATTGGAATCCTTTTTGGCCCAAGCATGATCGGGGGACTGACTCTAGGTTCGAGGCCCCTAATAGAATTCAACGAGCTTGTCTATGTCTTCTCGGAGGTAGGTGCCGTCTTCTTACTCTTCGGCGCTGGCCTCCACATGACCTTCGGGGAGCTGAGAACCTCAGGTATCGCGTCCATGACGGTCGGTGTACTGGGTGTTGTTCTCCCTTACCTTATGGGATTCGGCGCCACCGTTTTCCTCGGGTATGACTGGAAGATAGCCATGATTATTGGCGGTAGTATGGCAGCTACAAGTATCGCTATATCCCTGAAAAGCCTCGATGAGATGGGTAAACTTGGCTCCCGTGAGGCCAAGATCATATTGGGCGCTGCCGTTATAGATGATGTCCTCGCCCTGTCTCTGGCAAGCGTCATCCTTTCCATTATTGTACAGGGGGCACAGGTGACAGTAATAGACATAGTCCTCTCAGTTGGTAAAACCCTTCTTGTCTGGTTTATCCTAACGGCTATCAGCGTAAGAGTGGTACCTAAAATATTTGACTACATTGTCATGCTTAGGGTCGAGACAGGGCGTCTAATTGAGGCTTTCTCGATACTGGTATGTTTCTCCTACGCTGCATTCAGCGGCATATTCGGCTTGAGCCCCTTCGTAGGAGCCTTCATCGCCGGTATGGCCATATCCGATAGCCTCTACCATGACAAGATCCAAGAATTCATCGAGAAGATCGAACTACTCTTCGTGCCACTGTTCTTCATTGTAATGGGAACTAGCGTTAATCCCAGCTCCATCCTTCACACCAACTTTCTGCTTATCCTGATCCTTTGTATAGTTGCGATTTCCAGCAAGCTTGTCGGCTGTGGTCTACCCTGCATATATCTGCTCAGGGACAGATCCTGTGCCATGAGAGTAGGTTACGGTATGATATCGCGGGGAGAAATTGGTTTAGTCATAGCAAGTATTGGTATAACCTATAGTATCCTGCCCGATGAGGTCTATACAGCGTTGATCCTAATGATATTCATAACTAGCCTGATCCCGCCCTTCCTGTTAAAGAAGTCCTACCAAGAAGAGTTAACATTTGAGGAGATCTTACAGTGACAAAACTAATACATATAGAGGGAAGAGAAACTGACCTAGAAAAGCTCTATGCCAGTGTAAAGGACTTCCTTCTGAAAGAAAATTTCAAGATCGTGAAAGACGACGTAACCGAGAAGGCTTACCACCTAAGAGCAGTAAAAACACATGTTACAAGGATCATCATAGGCGCAGCCCGAGATGTCGAGGTTGTCATCGCCGGGGACCCCAACAACTATGCTGTGATTGTACTTGTGGGTGCCTGGGGCAAAAACATGGCAGTATCCGCTACAGCAGGCTTCATAGTAGCCAGCACCGTCGCTGCTCCAGCTGCACTGGCTGTAGGCTCTGTGGCCGCCGCTGGGAGCTACCTAACTGCAAAGATGTTCGAGGATAACCTCCATGATAAGATAGCCTCCAATATAGCTGAATTTAGCAGCTAGTGTAAATTACGAACACTATCTTTATCCTCGCTGGTCTGATTATAACTCTTGGGTTCTTCGGAAACTACCTCTTCAAGAAAAGGATCCCTGATACCCTTCGGGGTCCTCCTTGGATCGGTTTTTCTCCTCCTAGAGCCCTTGGGCTTTCGAAATCTTGCCCCCATTTTCAGCACCTTGGCGTTCTACATCTTATATGCTCTGGCTGGCACCAATTCCCGTTGGAGTAAGATTATATACACACCTCAGGAAATAGGCGCACTGGGGAGTTGAAAATGGCGACCTCAAAAACTGTTATAACAAATTATACGGGCTTAAGGTTCTTACGAATATAAGGATATTTTTTCGAAATCTATCTTTTGTGATTTAGATTTTTGAGACATATTTCTCAAGTATCTTCTCTACTTCTCGGTAGTTTTCTGGTTTGCAGTATAATAACATGATTGTATGCCAACCATCCATTAGTTTAATAAAGTTCCGTTTCTCGTCCCGGTTTATTTTTTTCACCTCATCCCAGCTCAGGGATATGGTCTCCCTGGAGGCAGCCAAAAGAGCCGCGCCTGTGGATCGGATTGAGCCGGATAACATACTCAACCCTATTATTGCTCTGTTTCTCTTTTTCTCGGCCTCACCCATACCCTGGATTATACCCTCCTCTGTGATTATGTAACTATAATGGACCTTGTTCCCCATGACAACTCCAATTGAGAATAGTAGTAGAATACCTATGAACGATCCCACCATTCCCCCTATCTTGAGGATTTCTATAATAGTAAAATTTCTCGTAATCACCATAATAAATACCAGGACTAAACCTATGGAAAGCCCAAATACCTTAACCAACAATCCCATAAGGTAAG
>WJIV01000206.1 GCA_014730055.1 Candidatus Bathyarchaeota archaeon | reverse complement strand
CAAGATTTAAAATGGCAAGAAAAAAATGGATCCTTTTATGACGAAAAAATTAGAGTATTTTATCTAGTTTTTCATCCATATCCTCATCTAAGCTCGGAGGTTTCCAGTCTACATGGATAGCTTTGACGTTCTGCTCCTTTAAATCATCAAAAAAATCCATCAAACCCATATTAACAACCTTAAGCTCCTTCAACAATTCCGACATAACTCAATCCCTCCCATATTCTTCAAACACATCTATACCTTCTCCTCTGGTGGCTATCATACCTGCTACAGCTGACGCTTGTGCGTTACTGGGTAAGACTAGAACTCCAATTTTCTCAAGGATTTCCTCTTGCTCCGTACGGTTCTGTGGATCTTTATCCGTTCCAGTCACCGATGCGACGAATGACAGATGTCTTCCATCTTCCTCAGCTTTTTTCCTTGCTTCCTTAATACTATCAACCAAAGCTCCAGCTGGGTCGTCATGTGATCCATAACCGATCACAATATCAAGCAAAATAACAGCTACCTCGTTATCATCGGCCTCATCAAGGATTCTCTGCTTTCTCTGAGTCGGATCGATCATTGGATGAGGTCTTCCCTCTACGAATTGCTCTCCCCCCATATCCACGAAACTATGTTCCTTGCTCTTTCTTGGGTTTTCAAGCTTGAAATCCGGATTAAGAGGGCTATTGGAGAAGGCATCTCCTATGAGATCTCTAAGAAGTACCTGGGCCTCACTTGAGAGGGTTCCACCAGCGTATAGTCCCCTGATGTATTTTTGTCCCTCTCCAAGTTTAGACCACTCTTCTTCCGCCATTCCGCTAAGGTGCTCTAGATCCCACTCGTAGAACTTTTCTGCAAAATTATCCCCTTTAACATGATTTACAGTCTTCACTGCAGCCATATCCAGAGTCCTAGCTGCGATATACCCAGCTTTTTCTATCTTATCAAGGTCTCCTCCTAGAAAGTTGATTATTACTGGCTTTGATACATTGTCCTTCATATAATCTAGAATCTTATCTGTAACATCGGGACTAGGAGGTTTAGATACAAGAAGTATAGACTTAGTTGCCTGGTCCTCCTCAAGCATCTTAATTGCCTCCAACATCGTGATCCCCCCTATGCTCTCATCGAGGTCATTCCCCCCTGTTCCTATTGCATGGGTTATTCCTACTCCCATCATTTGCATAAGGGAGGTCACCTCCTGTGTGCCCGAACCTGAGGCTGCCACAACGCCTATAGGGCCTTTTTCAACGACATTTCCAAATCCTAGAATTTTACCATTGATAATAGCTGTACCACAGTCGGGACCCATAATCAGCAAGCCTTTTTCCTTTCCTTTTTCTTTGAGTTCCCTCTCTTTTTCGAGAGGTACATTGCTGCTGAAAATGAATAGATTCAACCCTCTTTTGATGCCGTCCTTTGCTTCCCTGTAAGCATGTTCTCCTGGTATAGAGATACTCAACAGGTTTGCATCCGGGAGGCTCTCTAGAGCCGTCTCCAAGCTTTTTGGGAAGTATTCTTCCTCTAGCTCTTGCCTACGACTAGTCAGCTCTTGTTCTATCTTAACAACCAGTTCGTCTAGCTTGTCTTCTTCTGCATCAATACTTATGATCAGGTCATTTGGGGTAGTTGAGTCAAGAGTCTCATCGTAGAGCCCCAACTCCTTAAGTATCTCCTTATTAGAGTCTGTACCCATAACGACGGCAACCTCTTTAACCCCCTCGAACTCCTGAGCTTTTTGTGATACCCTCAGTAAAAGGACTGAGTCGTAGTATTTTTCCTTCTTAACAATATTTTTCTTAACCATTTTCATTCTCTCTCATTAACTTGAATGCAATTAGCACTCCGATTATTGTATCCGTGCCAGATGAGTGCCCAACCAGGCAGTTCTTCCTGATATTTTCTTCAATGGCTTCAGGATTACCATTTAGAATCGATAGATAAAATGAGTCGATATTTTCAGAGGGTTTACCCTCTGCATAATGTTTTATGAACGCTGTACTGATGAAATTAGTTTTTCCCTCTATACCTCTCAATATACTTTGGGTGAAACCTTCATGCTTTATGCTGTAATGTTCACCGAATAGATTTAGAGTGCAAGTCAGCCCCATGAGTAAATCGTCACCTGAAGGCGTCAAACCTGGGCCTAGTCCCGCAAGATGAGACGCGTATTGAATAGCAGTTTCAAGTTCTTTAGGAAATGATTCAATTATTCTTCTCACTATTGGTGCGGCTTTTTCAGAGTATATATTCATGTTAGAAGTTTTTTTACCATCTATAATGGGTAGAAGTGGTTTGAGACCCTCGGGGTTTCCATAAATTTTTATCAGTTCAGATATCAGTTGGAGGGTCTTTTTGTCTATTTGACTTGTTATCTTTTTGTTAGTCTTTGGTATCCAGGTTTCAATCTTATCTAGGTTGGATAATTTTATCCCGTTTCCAATTGTTAGAGCTTCTTCTTTTGCTGATACAGCCGTTTTTTCCTTTATAATGAATCCATCAAAATTCTCTTTATCTATTTTCAGTGATATGGGTGAGTTAAACCCCCTTTGACTTATCAATGAGACTAGATCATGATTCATCCTTAGATTAATGACATTGGAAAAAACACTGTGGACATAACCCTCACCATACTTAGAGAGTGTATCATAGGCGATTTCACCTATGGATAAAGGATAAGGGTTCGGCATATTCTTTTGTTCCTAGTCCACTCTTATGATAGCAGCTATAGGTCCGCCCCCCGGGGGTCCTTGGTGCTCCGATCCGCCTGATACATAAACCATCGGATCCCCTGTAACAGATCCAATTACAGCACCCACTACAGCGCGAGCATGGCGTGTACTTGGTAGCATCGAGTCGGTAAGCATAGTGTGTCTTCTATCCCTTACCTCACCGCTCGGAGGTGCACCACATTTCGCAAATACGTTAACGATTCGACTAGCTTGTTCTTTCGAGGGTTGGCAGTCAAACTCCATACCCGCGTCTTTTAGTGCAGCACGAACAGCCTCAGCATCTATTCCATCCTTCATTACACTATGACCGATTCTAAGATCACTAATAGATTCTGGGGAATTACCCAGCACAACTATCTCACATAGATCCAGTTCTACCCCCGCTGAAGTAGATGCGACCTCACTGTAAAGACTCCGATCTACATAGATACTCTCATCACTGATATCCTCCTCACTTACCTCGCCAAGTGTCAAAGCGACCCCTAGAGCTGATGCGGCTCTGCTGTATCCCATTGATTTCAATGTGTCATCGGTTGCCACAGTCTCACCTCTATCTCGAGCATCCTTGATCTTTGAAGATGTAAGAAGAGGGCATTTAATCTGGACAAAGTGGACATCCTTAGGATCTTTTATACCCGCTTCTTCCATTGCTTCCTTGACCCTATCAGCTACTTCCTTCACCATGGGCATTCTCCCGATCTCCTCGGGCTTGAACTCTCTAGTATGACTAATTCCAATAGCAAGCCTCTTTCCTTTTTTGGATGAGCCTTCTGCCTCCCTCTTAATGAAGACGCTAAAATGCGGGGATATCACTCCCTCAGTACCCCCAGACATTACCAAGCTGACTCTCTGGCCAACCTCCTCTAAGCTTATGTTCATCTTTTTTGAGAGAAGGATTTTGCAGGCAAGATCTGCCTGCCCCCTGCTAAAGTCATTGACCAAGCCATTTCCTTCAGTCTTTGCTATAATAGCAGCAATATCTTCTGGGGACACTTCACCCTTATCTATTAATTCCTCTAAACCCGAGACATCTCCGGGCCCTTCCATTCCAATCTTATATACATGAGAATCTATCATTTTTCTATCTCCTAAAGATCCAAGTCCTCTGAAAGCTGTTGTAAAGCTTGCTTGAAGCAATCCATTGGTGCTCTAACTATTCCAGCCCCGATTTGCCCAATACCGGGTTCCTTGTGCGCTATGCCCGTGTTTATAATTGGAGCAATACCCTTCCGCAGCGCCTTTCTAAGGTCAATACCCGTAGGTACCCCCTGGAAGTCCAGTAACGGAATCGTGAGATTAGGGTCCTTTCCCTGACTTACCTCGTACATCTCTTTGGTGTAATTAACAGCCTCGCTAGGAGTTCCTCCAACAAATTGTACTATGGATGGACTGGCGGCCATGGCGAAGCCTCCCACACCTCTTGTCTCTGAGATACTGCTATCGCCCATATCCCTTGCCGCGTCTTCCTTGCTGTATCCCGAGAAGTAGAGGCCATCAACAACCGGGGCCTCGGTAACATACCATTTCTCACCAGTGGCACTTACCCGTATACCGAAATCTGTGCCATTCCTAGTCATCGCTGTAAGAAGGGTGCAGTATTCCATTTCTAAAATTGAGTCCATAGTTGCCTTGCTGTTTGCCATGCTGAAGTTTAGGTAAAAGTGCTCGTTATCGGACATGAATTCATAGACTTTTGTTAATATTTCCCTGTCTACACCGGAATCTAGCATTCCCTGAGTTATCAGTTTCTGGAGGAGTGCCGAGGATGCAACGTTCCTATTATGAACCTCGTCGTTCATATGAAGGGCCTTTGATGTAATAGTATTGAGATCTATCTCTTCCAATTCTTCCATGGCTGTTTTTAAGGATGGATATAGTGTCTCCTCCATCCAGTTAAGCCGGTCAATTACCTCCTCATCATAAGCGCCAAATCTCAGTACTTTACCAAGTCCCTCGTTAAGATTACAATAAGCCTTGTTTCCATGCTCCTTATTCTCAACGATCATAACTGGCATTGAGGGACTAATT
>WJIV01000205.1 GCA_014730055.1 Candidatus Bathyarchaeota archaeon | reverse complement strand
GCAATATATGGTAGGTTAAACTGACAAGCCTTATAGTAACTGTCAACATCAACAGGTGTATCTTTAATATACATCCCATGAGTGAGTTGACTGATTTTAATCTCATCGATATCATCGAAATTGATTGTTTCCTCTTTATTCATATCTAATAGTGCATCAATAGCGCCGTGAGTCATACGGCAAGTGGGCCAAGGCTTGATGTATACGTTCATAACCTCATAATCCTGTCCTAATCCTCTTTCCCTGAACCTCGTACTGAGTCGCCTATCATCACCGAGAGGCTGTCCTCCAAGCCCCTCCTTTGCCATCATAGCAGCTTCAATTCCATTTTTGGCCTGATAACCACAGCTTAGAAAATTTGTATCATAGGCTAGGCTTCTTGGAAAGCCTTTGGGAGAAATAAATCCCGCTATACCCATCGCGAATTGAATCTCCTCCGTACTCAAACCCATAAGCTTGGAGGCTACTGCAGCACTGCTATAAGTCGCCGCTGGTGGTCTATTCTCCATTCCCCGTATCTTAGTTGCTACATCATATCCGATAACAATAGAATTTACTACTTCCTCACCTGATGAACCCAAGACTTCACCAACGGCTAATGCAGTTGGTATCACTGTTCTCCCGGGATGGGCTGATCCTCCGAAAGCAGCGGCATCTCTATGACCATCATTACAGTCGTGAACCTGTGAATAAGATGCATTCGCAAAAGCAGCCCAAGGACAGCTTGTTTTTCTGATAGTTTTCGCTACAGTGCATTCATCTGGTTGATTCAGATTAGAGAGGAATTGACTTATTGGTTTAGCCTCTGGTTTTCGTACTCCCATAAAAATTGTCCCGAGGCAATCTAGAACGAGTCTTTTTACCTGATGTACAACTTCAATAGGTAATTCATCATAGCTTAATTCATTGATATACTCTGCAAGTTCCTTCCCCGTTCTTAATGTTGCCTCCAGTTCTTTAACCAAATTGATCCCAATATAATAAGTAAATCAAAGGGATAAAAATAATTATAAAAATGGTAAATGGGTTCATTTTTAGAGTACTTAACATTAACAAAAGAAGAAAACAACACAGTTTACAAATATAATAGTTTAAAATCATAATAATGGATGATTTTTTGCGTAACTTTATAAAAGATTATAATGACTAGGTTGAAAATGAATCAACAATCCCTCAGAGAGAAATGGAATAACATGTACTTTGGCTGGAAGACAGTGATAGCCGGTGCAATTATTGCCTGCTGGGGATATGGCAGCTGGTATTATGGTATGGGTGCGCTGCTTCTTCCGCTAATAAATGAATTCGGGTGGACTAGAACTCAACTCAGCCTAGCTTTCAGTATGAGAAGTGTACAAGGTGGTTTGGAGGGTCCTTTCGGAGGGATGGCTATAGACAGATACGGAGAACGTAAAATAACCATAATCAGTACAATAATCGCATGTATCGGATTAATCGCAGTGCTATATGTGAAGACACTCTGGCAATTCATAATTATTTGGGGATTTATTGTCAGCTTAGGATTCAATCTCGGATTATACGATACAGTGAATAGCGCTGTGGCAAAATGGTTCGTTAAAAAAAGAGCCAGAGCCATAGGAATAGTCACAATAGGGGGTGGTTTGGGAGCTCCAGTTATAGTTCATATTATGACGTGGATAATAGAAGGCTACGGATGGAGAGCTGCTCTAATATTCATAGTTGTATCTACACTTCTCATCTCACTACCTCTGGCATGGTTCTGGATGAGAGATCGGCCGCCAGAGTTCTACGGATTATTACCTGATGGAGACACAAGGGTGCCTGAAGACCATCCTGAGAATGACATTGACGAAGTGAAGTACGATTATGGTTACGATTTCACTCCGCAGGAAGCGATGCGGACCAGAAGTTTCTGGATGATACTAATTGCATTCATGTTGAATGGAGGAACTTTAGCCATGGTTACAATGCATCAGATGGCATATCATCAGAGCATTGGAATTGATGCTCTTGCTGCCGCTGGCATTCTTGGTATGATGGCTACAGTTAGTCTTGGAGGGAGATTCCTAACGGCCACATTTGGTGGAAGATTCACGGAAAGAGAGTACATAATAATCGGCTATGGATTGAGGACTCTAGGCTTATTGGTATTTACTTATGCTCGTTCAATTCCCATGATTATGCTATTCGTGGCTTTATTCGGTATAGGTTATGGAATTACAATACCTGCTCAAACAAGTCTAAGAGCAAGCTACTTCGGACGAAAAGCTTATGCAACAATAACAGGCTATATCACATTTTTCACAGCAATAACAAATGTAGCCTATCCTACATTCGCTGGGTGGATATATGATACAACTGGTAGTTATGTTCAAGCTTTTCTAATAATTACTGCATTACAAGGATTAGCCATGGTATTCATGTATTTCGGAAAGAAACCTGATCCATCAGAAATTGTCTCTTTACCTTCATTGACAACCTAATATATCTATTCAATTTTTCGAGTAACGTAATCAATTAAAAAAAATTAATAAGTAATTTATTTCTAGGGCTTATATCACCAAAAATTGTCTCCACTGCCGCAGATATTGAAGGTTTACTGTCACCATTGGTGCAAATAATCGCCCTTGCATCCAAGACCCCTACATCATATGGATTCCTAAGACACAAAAGTACGGAGTTTTTAGCGTTCTCTAATATTTTTTTGGCAGCTTGCTCTTGTTCAGCTATCAAATGTGCATTTCTCGTAGCTAAAACTAGAAAGCTTGATTTTTTAGCCATTTCAAACGCTCTTATTGAGGTATCATAAGATGGGTCATGGGCTTCAAGTAATAAGTAATCAACTTTCTCACAACGATTGCTTAAATACTCAAATAGAAAAGAAGTTGATCTATTTACATCACTTTTCAATGAGAACTCTACAATCGAGATGTCCTTATGCATGGTTGGTACTATACCATCGTTTTTGATGAGCACAGTCCCCAGCCTCGCTGCTTCGTTCATAATACACTGGTGCTCTTTAGAGAAGATTACATCAAGAGGTGGAGGATCAGACCAACTGTATTTTTCTTTAATTCTCATTATTATATCCACAGAACGATTTAGCTTTTCTATAGGTATTCTACCAGATGAGAAGGCGTTTTTAAGCGACTCATATGCTTCTTCTTGATATTCTCGGGTATGTGAGAACAAAATCATATTAGCGCCAGCCTCTGCTGCTAATACAGCCGATTCACCTGGCCCATAGTTTTCCTTTATCGCCCCCATCTCCATACAGTCAGTAGTAACAAGACCCTTGAAGCCGAGTTCTTGTCTCAAAAGATTCCCAATAATAGTTCGAGATAGGGTTGAGGGATACTCTGGCTCCAGGTCCTTGAACTGTACATGAGTTATCATTATTGAGGCAATTCCCTCCTTGATGGCAATCCTGAAGGGCATAAGATCTTTCTCCCACATATCATCAATAGGGTCATAGATAACAGGTAATTCTACATGAGGATCAATAGGGGACTTAGCTTTCCCGGGAAAATGCTTTCCAGTTGCTGCAACACCCATCATCTGAAACCCCCTAACCTGGGCTACACCTAATTCGCCTACAGTTGTTGGATCTGTACCAAGGGATCGAGTACCAACTGAAGGATTACGGATGTCATTTATTAGATCCAGTACCGGTGCTAGATTCCAATTAATACCAATCGAGCGCATCTCCTTTCCCAATATTGAGGATACTTTCTCAGCCAGCTTAGGAGAATTTGCGGCACCTAAAGCCATAGCACCTGGGCTCTCACTGAATCCATCCCTCAGTCGAGCCACTACACCACCCTCTTGATCTATAGCTATTAGCAAAGGCCGTTTAGCTGCACTATGTAGCTGTCTATTTAAGGCTAATACCTGTTCAGGGGTATCAATATTGCGTGAAAAAAGGATAACCCCGCCAATCTTACCGTCCTCAAGCCAATTTAAAATATATTGAGGTGCACGCAGACCTTCAAAACCAACTACTAGCATCTGTCCTACCTTTTCATCAAGGGAAAGCATGCATCATTAAAGGGCATGGAGATAAATCAGTTTTAATATAAATTATATCAAAAGTCTCTGTCATCAAGGTACAGTCTTAAAACTGCTTACTATTCTTTTCAATTGGTTAAACAATTCCTGATTGGTTCGACCTTTTTCGATGTAATAGACCGTGAAGATTCTTCCTTCAGGGCTTTCCCATGATGCAAGTAAACCATGGAGGGTAGTTACACTACTGTTTAGATTAAAACCACGAAATAGAACATCTTTTTCGCCAACATTCTTACTTTCACCGGAAGTTACTCCGAATATATCGTCCATCTTCCGAGCCTCCTCGATGATTTCATCAGTTATCAGATTAAGGCTACTTTCACCAGCCTCAATCCAAACTACACCAAAGATCTTATCACCGTTCTGTGTCTCACCTCTCAGGTCTCCGAAAAAATAAGTTGGGATTTTGAAGTATATGGCTGATTCATGTATAGTACAATCTTCGGGATAATGTAAGCTGAACCCGTATTTCTCATATTTTGAATAGCCTAGTGGGGCCTCATCTCTATGGGATATTATGTTCAAACCCGTAAAAAAGAGCGCAAAAATAAGTGCAATCAAATAGTTACGGTTAATTGAAATATTTTTGAACATATATACACCCATAGTATAGTTTAATGTAAAACGTGAATGAAAAATTATCTGAGCCCCGCCAAAAAAGAAATGAATAGTAAACACATACTATTGATGAAAACAATTGAAGAATGATATTGAATTTGATCATGTACTATTAGTGGTTAAGAATCTTGAGAGATCTATTGAATTTTATGAACTATTAGGTTTCAAACATATTGAGACTATTAGTAGGCCAAATGATAGAGTTGGCGTAATGAGGCTTGGATCTGTCAAGGTCGAATTAATGCATCAGGAAGAAGGCACCGAGACCTTCAGACCACGAAGAAAAATTACTGACATAGGTTTCAGACACATTGGATTCAAAGTTGATGATGTAGCGGAGGTGTATGAAAGTTTAAAAAAAGTTATCGAATTTGACTCTCCACCAGCGCCTATAGCGGGAAGAGAGGGACGCCTTACTGTGTTTTTCAAAGACCCTGATGGCGTAGAACTACACTTTGTTCAGCAGTAGATAATTCCAAATATGGCTCTAAGTTTAATTATTCAAAAGGAAAAAATCAGCAATGGAGATAATCTTCTGGATTACAGGATTCTTCGCTGCTTTCCTTGGTAATATTGCCGCCTTTGGAATAAGCAGCATACTACTTCCCATAGCGGTAACTGTGTTCCCTTTCGAACTGGCCTTAATACTTACTAGTATATTTCATTTGTTCGGTAATCTTGGAAGGATAGGTTTCTTTAGGGGTGAGCTTAAAATGCGTATCTTTCTATTGTTCGGTGTTCCCAATGCAATTTTTACATTTATTGGAGCAAATCTAGTAGGAAGTTTTCCCGAGGCAGTACTGAAGTTAATTCTAGGCATAATACTAGTTCTTTACTCGATTCTAGGATTGAGTGGGAGAGAACTGAGGTTTGAGTCTAGGAAACCCTACCTTATTTTAGGGGGCTCGATATATGGCTTTTTCAGTGGTCTTGTAGGCTCCGGAGGTCCACTGAGGGGCGCTATGCTATCAAGTTTTGGACTTACAGGTGGGGCTTATGTCTCAACAAATGGTGGAATTAGCTTCTTGACGGATATAACTAGGGTAAGTGTATACCTTTGGAATGGGTATCTACCTAGGGAATTTTACTGGCATATCCCACTGCTTTTCATTGTTGCTATAACGGGGGGATATTTCAGTAAATTAGCTATAGATCGTATGGAATCTGAGCAATTCAGAAATATAATACATTTAGCTGTTTTATTAGCAAGTAGCAAAATAATATGGGATTCATTAGTGTATTATCTATGAAGAAAGAATATTAGCTATAGTCAACTTCCTCACCGTGAGTTATAATGTAATCAGTGTATAATTGAATCACCTTTTCTGTAACAGGACCCGTCTCACTCTCTCCAATTGTTCTACCGTCAATTGTTAAAATGGGACGTATTTCAGCTCCCGTGCCACAAACAAAGGCCTCATCACATGTCCATAGATCATGGAGTGTGATGTTATCTTCGAATGCCTTGTAGCCACTCATTGGGAGAAGTCTAAGTATTAAGTTACGAGTTACGCCTTCGAGAGCGTTAATTGGGTATGGTGTTAGTGTAACGCCATTTTTTACTATCATTATGTTAGCGAGACTAGCCTCAGCTACATAACCAATATGATCAAGCATAATAGCATAATCAACACCTGCTATAGAAGCCTCAATCTTGGCTAACATTAGGTCTAATCGACTGTTTGTCTTGATCTGGGCGGGAATACTGTCCGGAGCAGCCCTTCTTACACTGCTAACCATTGCAGTTGCTGGTTCTCCCATCTTGCTTGATCTCTCGACTATTCTGATAACAACACTAGGCGCCCCACCAAGCTCTCCATAACCTATCCAAGGAGCAATATGGCAATTTCTGTAATCGTTTGTTACCACAGTCTCAAGAACTGCCCTCCTGAATTCTGCATGGTCAATGGGGATGACTATACCCGCGCCTTTCGCTGATGCATATAACCTGTTTAGATGAGCATCAAGCTCAAGTATCTTACCTTCATATACGCGGATTCCCTCGTAAACAGCCCATCCATGGGTAACTCCCTCATCGAAAACGCTTATCTTTGCATCACTCTTAGAGACCATATTACCGTTAACATAAATCATAGGATCAGACAAATACTACACCTGAAATGGTAACAAGAACAAGCAGATAATAGACTTCCGATGCCCTTCTATAGTACTCTAAGTAGTAAAACATATAGGCTGAGTATACAGTACATGGATACACCAGTTGACTCAAAATGCCAAAATATATCACATACTGCGAAATGACAGCTGATTTCCTTAGAATGCCTCTAGAAGAAAGAGAGAGATATCTCCCTAAATGGTCGAAGCTTGCAATGGAATATGGGTTAAAGGTCTTGTTTTGGGGACTCCCAATGGGCGTACCGGAACACGTTGTGATAGTATTCGAGGATAGTTCGAATTCAAGTAATTACTTTATTTTTCAGAGGGCATGGCTCAAACTTGGAACGCCAGAAGCTGGAAAATTGATAAGAAAAACAAGAACAATAATAGTTTACTAAAAAAATGAAAGAGATTTATCTCTTTCCCTTAAGTTTCTCCCAGGCCTCTTTGGCGATCTCAAGCGGGGGATCTATGTGATCAGGTATCGGAGAAGAGTACTCTCTACCATCCAATCGTTCCTCTTGCTCCTTCCATGCCTTCTCTAATAAATCTGGTTTAGTGAATAGATCCAGCGCACTAGCGGACATCGTCTTGGCTGCAAATATTAGACTCTTATGACCGATACTCATACCGCTGACGGAGGTGAACCTCCAGTCATGACCTGGAGCTCCAAGTATGTTACAGCTCGTACTGAACTCCATAGTTGGGCACTGCCAAGATACGTCCGAGACATCCGTGGAACCGTGGCTTATCTCACCATCGTTCCATGCATCGAGTATATCTGTTACCAGGTTTACGTCCTTGTATTTCTGGTAGTCTGGTACTTTTCTCTTCTTTAGTGACTCCATCTTTGCCTTCTGATCGATTGTCTCAGCGATCTTCGACGCAAATTGTAATTCCTCCTCGGTCCATCCAGGATGCCCTACTTCCCTCATGTTCTCAGTAACTAACTCACTCAGGGTCTTGTTAGGTATCTTATTGTAGATTGCAGCAATTAGATCCACCTGGAGCTCCGTCTCGGTCATAAGTGAGGCTCCCTCTGCTATCTTATTTATCCGCCTGTAGATCTCATCCACCTGGCTCCTCTCTGGTGCCCTGATGTAATACCAGCTACGAGCATAATCAGGTACAACATTAGGTTGCCCACCTCCCTCCTCTATTACATAATGGATCCTAGCATCCTGAATAACATGCTCTCTGAGATAGTTAACACCAATATTCATTAGCTCAATAGCGTCAAGACTGCTTCTCCCCTGTTCGGGGCTACCTGCGGCGTGAGCTGTTTTTCCATGGAACTCATACTTAACACTATTAACTGCGTTACTGCTTGAGAGCCCTGCAACATTCATGCTTGATGGATGATGACTAAGGCAGGCATCAGTATCATCAAAAAACCCCTCCCGTACCATGTACGCCTTCCCGTCGTAGTTCTCCTCCGCTGGAGAGCCGAAGCATTTAATCGTTCCTTCCAAGCCTTCCTCCTCCATTACATATCGAGTAGCTATAGCTGCCATGAATCCACTGGTCCCATGGATGTTGTGACCGCAACCATGGCCTGGCCCATCCTCAACGAGGGGCTCCTTGTAAGGAACAGGCTTGTTACTTATTCCTGGGAGGGCGTCGTACTCTCCCATAAATCCGATGACAGGTTCACCTTTACCCCATGTAGCCACAAACGCACTTGGCATACCGGCTACACCATGCTCAACCTTGAACCCGTGTTTTCTCAGCATCTCTACATGGAGTTTAGCCGACTCGAACTCTACTAGACCGAGTTCAGCTAGTTCCCATACTTTATCGCTTAATTCGATGAACTCCTCACTATGTTCATCTATCCAATTCCATGCCTTCTCTTTTATTGACATGGAAGAAATATGTTCTATTTGATATATAGAAGTAGAGGAAGATTACCGAATCGAAAAAAATCTAAAAATGGAGGCCCTTATTGAATTAAGTGGATCTATCTCCAGGTATGGCCGCATTCTGTACAGCGATAACACTGAACCTGCTCTGTATTACCAAAGCCTATTGTTTGAGTCCAGACGTAAGCTTCTCCGTTATCACAACGGGGACAGCTTGCGGGTACAGCAGGTTTATCCTCTGCTGATCCCTGTATGTATATCTTAGACTCATCACTGGAGTGGTCTTTGACTATCTTTGTCCCAGTCTCGAAGGTTCTCTGAGTTACCCCGCAGTTTGGGCAGCTTAACTCATCTGTGTCTGGATCGATCATAAGCATACTTCCGCAGTTCTCGCAAAACTCCATCAAATACCTCCTATTTGCTATATCACTGAGCCTCGTTCCTTTAATTTGTAAAACGATTGCTCCTTCATTCATATAATATTAAACGGTCAAATATAGACCATTGGGTTACTATATTGAATATGGAGAGAAAATAGAGTTTTTCACTGCTTCTTTTCCATTTCTATAAAAGCGCTTCCTCGATTCGTCCTTATGACTCCTTTTAGTTTGCCATCTGTGGCTGTGAATTCAAACTTTACATCAGCTTGTTTAGTCGTACTCCAACGAGCATACTCCTCGGGAATTACGTACTTGAAAGACCCAGTGACTTTTCCTTTCTGAGCGTTAATATCACTGAGCTCTATCGTTTCACCACTGGGAGTTATTACGTCTCCTTTGGAAGGCCCCTTTATATCCAGTTCTAATCGATGAAAACCTGTAGAGTCATAGTACTCACCCACCCAACTGCCTATGAGTTCTAGAGACTCATCGACTGCCCATAAAGGAGGAAGATACCTAGGCATTACAATGGTACCCAAGCAGAACTGTGTAACAGACCCTTTCTCATCTAACTCGAATGTCAACTCATCACCGTCATGAGAAGGTCCATGCACACGATAGATAAAGTCTGTAATACTCTCTAGTAGAAGCCTGTCATCCATAATCATGAAGCCATTCTGCGGCTGGATAACGGTCTTATTTAGCTCATCGCCGTAGATTCCTGAGATGAGATTCCAGTTCTCAGGAATCTTCTGAATTGCTTCAGGTTCAATTGGCGGATCTTCACCGAGAGCTATTCTCAAGACAGTTGGTGAGGGTGGTCTCCATCCAGAGCCATCCTGAAGGTTGCTTAACCAGCAGACCCCAATCCTCTCCTCAGGATAGAAGCAAACATTGTTTGTGAAGTCAGGGAGTCCCCCTGTATGATTCAGCATAATATGATCATCATGTATTGTGTAGAACCAGGTTAGACCCATTCCGCTCCTAGAATTTCCTGAAGAGACCTGAAGCTTTTGCATCTCATTGATTGTTTCCTCTTCAAGAACCTTTTTGCCTTTGAAGACCCCCCCGTTCATATTCATTATCAGGAAATTCGCTAAATCAAGTACTGTGGAATACAAGCTACCTGCTGGATCCTCTGGCACTGTACCAAGAAGGTAAGGAGAGACAGGGAATAAGGGATTCTCAGGACCTCCCGCTCGTTTATATCCTTGAGCAAGCTTTTTCTCTATCGCAGTTGTAAGGGTGAAAGCACTTGAATTCATACCTAGTGGTTTCAAGACTTTCTCTGTTACATATTCATCATATGATTGACTTGTGAACAGCTCTATCAGGTATCCAACTATCATGTAAGCAGTGTTGCAATAAGCCCATTTCTCCCCTCTAGGCCTCACGCTCCTAGCCGCGGATTCAATGTAACTTCTCATAGTCAGCGGTTCTTCTTCCATTAAGAATATTGGAGGAACCCGGGTTGGCATACCGCTCTGATGTGTCAAAAGATCACGAATTGTAGGCTGTTCTCCATTCACATCTCTTATCTTGATATCCAGATGTCTGTTAACCTCATCATCTAGATTAAACTCCCCCTCTTCCATCAACTGCAGTAATCCCACTGTTACAACAGGTTTCGTAACCGAGGCACAGCGATATACTGTTGTAGGGCTAGCACTACTCTTCTCATCTACATTAGAGTATCCAAAACCCTTGGACCATACTATATTATCACCATCAATTAGGGACAGGCTTGAGCCAGGGTGTTTTCTCCCCCCGAGTTCCGCATCAACAAATCGCTCTATCTCCTTGATAATATCCTCATCAACCATTTTAATCAAATTCTATTGGTCTCCGCAGTGATAAGAATATCTTGTTCAGAGCAAGAGTGAAAAAATTGGATTAGAACTCATTAAGGATGACCTCATCGAGACCCATCCTTTTTGATTTAATTGTCTCCTCGTCTGGCCAGCCAATAATAATATGATTTCGACTGGTCATTGTAGAACTTAATCCGAAGTGCTCTCTAAGCCTTCTCTGGGTCTCTTCACCATGCGTCAACCAGCAGGCGCCAAGACCCAATGCGTGCGACATCAGGCATATATGGTCCGCTGCTGCAGCTGCATCATAGTATATGTTCTGAGGGACGAATTTGTCAAACCGTAGGGTCTCATACATACTCATCTCCTGTAGGACCACGATCATAACACAGTTTTCGATGGGTATGTCACTTCGTACAAGTCTCTGTTCCTCGGGGTCTTTAAGCACTAAGAAACGTGTACAGCACACGTTACAGCCATGTGGTGCATAAAGCCCAGCCATCAATATCCTCCTTATATAATCATCCGGTACTGGTTGAGATTTGAACTGCCTTATCGATTTTCGGTCAAAGATCAACCTCTCAACAGCGCCAATCTCCTCCTCTGTGAAGGGTATTGGCAACTCCTCATCGATCTCGACATTCTCACCCTCCCTTAATCTACCTGCCAGATCTACGTATCGTTGACACCACTTGATATCAGGTGGATCCATTGAGAGACCCCTCTCCTCCCATAACCCAATGAGGTATTCACCTACCTTACCAAAGTCATCAGGTATTTCCATCTCTCCATTTAAAATCCTGTAAATATAGACTTCAATAGTGTGATGGACTCGTTCATGGAGTACAGCCCTGAGATCATCCGGATTGAAGCTTAGAAGATCATCCTTAGTATAACCGTGAACTTTTCTATCAGACATATAATCACAGGGATTATTATAACAAGTCGCTCTTAAGAAATCATCCGAGTTTTTTCTTAACCGTTACTGTTATCTTCCCTGAAAAAAGCCCAGTATAGACCACCGTTTATCGCCAGTAAGGCAGCTCCAATGTGAAATGGAAGCGACAGACTCACCGCCTCAAACATATAACCAGCTAAAGTAGGAGCAACAGATCTTACCCCCATCCTCGCACTATTACTTATCCCAATGGCAGTAGCCGTCTCGTCTGGGTCAACCATACCTGAGGCAAAGTTCTGCCTTATAGGCATACTAAACATTAAAACGATTCTATTGAGGACTAGAAGTGTTACTGCCATATTATAATTATGAGCTGCTGCAAAAGCAACTGTGACCAGTCCTGAGGCTATCCTCGAACCTATGAGAGTGTTAATATCACCGAACCTCCTCACAAGACGTGGTACAAGCATATAACTGAAGATGGATAGGAAACGACTGAAAGCGTATATTGGGCCAAGGACCTCGCTACCTACACCGAATCTTTGGTAGAAGTAAAGAGTCATAAGGCTCCCGATCATCCCCCAACCGAGTCCACTTGAACTTCTTACCAGACTGAACTTTGCTATTGTACCCCAGTTTCTTATCCCTTTACGAGGTTGATCTTTGTTCTCTACTGATTTAGAAGGTGCCTCTCTAATTGGTATCAACAGCAATAATGATAACCCAGATATAATTGCACTAGCTCCCCAGATGACCTTATGTGCATCTATAATATCCAGAGATGAGCTGGATACTATGAATTGAGGTAG
>WJIV01000204.1 GCA_014730055.1 Candidatus Bathyarchaeota archaeon | reverse complement strand
TCGCAGGGGGAAAGATTTCATCAGGATGAGTACCAGAAAATTACCAATGAGACGGTGGTAAAGCACTCTTATGCCAAGCACTCTCTCTTTGAGGGTAAACCATTCATGGTAGGGTCACTACCTAGAGTTAAAATCAATGGAGATAAGCTTGAGGGTGTATCTAGGGAGCTTTATCAAGAGACTGAAGAATTATTGCCCGCTGATAATACTATAAGTAATAACCTAGCTCAAGCAATAGAGCTTGTTCACTGTATTGATAGAAGTGTTCAGGATATAGATGTGCTCTTATCAGATGGACTTGAAAATGAGGGTATAGTTGACATTGAGATTAAGAAGAACAGAGGAATAAATGCCGTCGAGGCACCTAGGGGCATTCTATACCATGATTATACCTTCAACGAAACAGGCGAAATATCAAAGGCAAATATAATTACACCAACCGCACAGAACGCCGCTAACATAGAGAAGGATATCAAGATAATCGCAAAAAATCTGATCGACTCAAATGAAGATGAGATTAAAAGCTCTTTAGAGTTAATGGTAAGAGCTTATGATCCTTGCATATCATGTAGTGTACACCTTACACATGTAAAATAAGGATACTTTATTCAAACCTTTTTTCAAAACCCGTAAAGATTATAGTCTTCCATTGTTCTCATTTGTGGACCAAGTTGAATGAGGAAATTAAGAAAATTTTAGAAAGAATTAGGGGAGTTGGGGCAAGTCATACCTTTGAGGGTGAATATATTGCAGATTTTATCGAGAGGCTAGATAGCCTGATAGTCATCAAAGGTATACGATTAGATGGAAATATATTAAAGATCCTGGTTGGAGAGGTAAAGGACGCTGATCAAGAACAGGTGTTGAGAGTAGTAACTAAAGCAAGCTTGTTGAATAACTCAGTAGCGGGATACGAGGACACATCTTATGGGAAGATGCTATACTTTGAGTTCTATATTCCTCCTTGGGGAGAGCAGTATATCTAGCATTTACAAAAAAATCACTTTTTCTGGTTAGAAGGCTTTTTCTTTCTGCTCAGTCCTGTATAGTTTACGATATACTGAGTCCCATTTGCCTTCGCTTATTTTATCACATATATCATGCATGACTTCTCTGAAGGCTCTCTTCTGTTCGTCATCCTCATACTTGTAGTACAGGGCTGAGAGGTCCTGCCATATTTCCTCTTTTATGGTCTCTAACTCGACCTCATTGGGTGGGAGGACCTGATCAACGATGTCCTTCATAATGCCTTTGAAGCCATTTTGTTTTTCATCAGATTCCATTTTTGTAGGTTGAACCAAGTAGCGAGAAATATAAGGATTCCGAGATTCATCCCTTTAGTTGATTATTATATGTTAATAATATCTATATTAAATGCATATTTTTAAACAAAAAAAATTAGATCTGACAAAAATGTTCTTCTAGAGTTATATTTTTGATTAAGGTCATAAATGTAATATGACATAGTATCTGTGAATGTATATTCAAGATACTAGATTCACAAATATACTGAAAAGGGCTAAAAAATAATTATTTGATGGAAAATGAAGCAAGATACTCCGCCTATATTGACAGCAAAGACAGCTAAGGAAATCTTAGATGGAAAAAAAACAATTTCTCTAGACTTGGGGTTAAGTGAGACAAGGATAAACTGGATAAATTCTGGAGTATCGTTATCCGGGGGAGAAATTATAGAATTTTCTGATCTTGATAAGATAGCGGAAAATGAAGAAGCTGCCTTTTTTATCAGGGACAATTCGGTGTTTCAGGTAGCTATTGCTGATAGGCGTTATTACAAGCTGCTCCCAACAGAAGGAGCTCCAACCATTGAGATAGATGGTATTAGAATGCACCGTACAAAGGATACTACACCGGATAAGGATTCAGAGGAAAAAATTTCAATCCTAGGAATAGAAGGTGGTCTTGTTCTGGACACTTGCACTGGTCTGGGATACACTTCTATCGAAGCCTCGAGAGCTGGGGCTGATAGCGTAATTACAGTTGAATTAG
Source organism: Candidatus Bathyarchaeota archaeon (assembly GCA_014730055.1). The sequence goes on along the minus strand of WJIV01000204.1, from coordinate 24,337 downwards.
AACCCTCTGTTCACAGAATAGCTCTCATAAATCCTTGGTCTAGGGAACTCTATAGTAGTAATAACATCTTCTCTATTATAGGCGACAGTTATCAAATTGCCGATATATTACCCAAAGAGTTCTTTGATTCAATAATCCATGACCCTCCAAGGCATAGTCATGCTGGTCACCTCTATGGACTTGTTTTCTACAAGAAATTATTCCGCTTGTTGAAGCATAATGGGGCACTTTTTCATTATACAGGAGAACCCCGCTCAAGGTACAGAGGCGTAAATGTGCAGAAGGGTGTATCTGAGAGGCTCACTAAAGCAGGATTCAGGGATTTGAATTATCAGAAGGAGATAATGGGGGTTACTGCTCGTAAACCCTGAAAAAACTAATGACTAACCAAGACTCATACTAACAGGAAATGTCAAAATCCTCCATATTACCAACCGGAAAAGTATCTAAGGACCTATTGGAGAGGCTTGTCTTCACCTGTCTAGGGACTCCTTCAAACAGACTTATAATGGGGCCCAAAGTTGGAGAGGACGCCGCGTTAATTGATATGGGAGATAGAGTGTTGATCGCCAAAGCTAACCCAATTACTGGTGCCGAGAATAGAATAGGATGGCTGGCGGTACACATCAACGCCAACGATGTCGCCGCTCGAGGTGCAAGGCCCTTATGGTATATGAGTATTGTATTCCTACCAGAAGGATCCAGTGAAGAGCTTTTGGAATCTATAATGAAAGACCAGCATGAGGCCTGCACTGAAATAGGTGTTTGCGTAGTCGGGGGTCACACAGAGGTAGCGCCAGACCTTCAGAGACCAATAATAGCGGGTTTTATGCTAGGTGAGGTGCCTAAGGATAGATTTATCACAACAAGTGGAGCTGAACCAGGCGATAAAATAATCTTGACTAAGGGTCTCGGCATAGAGGGAACAGGAATACTAGCAAACGACTTGGAGCATAAACTGATTGATAGAATGGATCCTGATGTCTTAATTAGAGCAAAATTGTTTCTCAACAATATCAGCACTTTGAAGGAATCGATCACAGCCTCAAAGATAGGTGGCGTGACTTCTATTCATACCCCAACAGAGGGTGGAGTGCTCAATGGTCTGATCGAGATAGCCGAAGCTTCTGGAAAAGGCTTCAGGGTATATGAGAAGAATTTTCTTCTTGCAGATGAGACCCGTATTATCTGCGATGCATTGAGAGTCGATCCTCTTAAGCTTCTCAGTTCAGGCAGTCTCTTAATTGTGGTTCGTCGCGAATCCGTAGATAAAATTCTGGATGCTATCCTCCAGGAAGGGGTAAGAGCATCTGTAATAGGAGAGATAACTGAAGAGAAATCTGTTATAGTTACTTCTGAAGGAATTGAGATACCTGCTATAAGCGTTGAACAAGATGAGTTGTTTCGTGTACTGGACGAGATAGACTGATCCACTTTCACTCACCCCTCCACATACTGTATGCTTGAACCTACGAAATGCATAAATGCTCAGTCTCATTTCCCTCAACAGGGAATAGATTGGCTCATCAAAGTGTCTTCATAGACGAGGCAGTACTGGATATAAGCTATGTACCTCGAGCTATCCTTCATAGGGAAAACGAACTGCGCATGTTAGAGTCCCTATTCGATAATATGGTAACCGCACCATATGAGATGAGTCAGAAAGCAATCATCCTCGGGGGGGTTGGAAGCGGAAAGACCCTCTTGGCCCAGTACTACGGAAGGGCCCTGAGAGGTAAGGCCCAGAAGCGCCGAATCCCGATAGAGTATATTCACGTAAACTGCAGGGAACTCCGGGGTAGCCTTTTCATGATACTTAGCAGGGTTGTCAAACGTCTAAAGCCTGAGTTCCCTGAGCGAGGGTACTCAGCAAATGAGTTGCTTGACATTCTGAAAGAGGTGCTAAAAGAAGAGGAGCTTCAAATTTTACTCTGCCTTGACGAAGTAGACGTCCTAATAGAAAATGAAGGTGGGGAAGCTCTCTACTACCTAAGCAGGTTTCATGAGACGGACCCTGATGCTCCCAGGCTCCTCAACCTGCTTTGCATAAGTAAGGACCCGGAAGTTTTCAGGAAGCTTGATAGAAGTACATTGAGCAGCCTCCAACAGAACGTCATAAGGATGCTTGAGTATGATCAGGGACAGCTCTCAGATATACTACTTCAACGTATAGAACAGGCTTTCAGGAAGGATGCTGTGCCACTTGAGATAGTGGACTTTATTTCTGATGTCGCAGCTAGGGAGCATGGGGATGCCCGGTACGCAATAGATATACTGCGAAGAGCAGGAAAGTACGCTGACACCGAGAACTCTTATCAGATCAAACCAGATCACGTTAGGAACGCTGCCATGGGTCTCTTCCCTGTGCTAAATAAACAGACTATCCGCCAGCTCAGTCTTCACGAGCAACTGACACTGCTCTCCGTGGCACGTTTCTTCATATCCCATGAGGCCACCGAAGCTATGACCGGCGAGATAGAGGACTTGTACCACTTAATATGCGAGGAGTACAAAGAGACACCGAGGGGACACACCCAGTTCTGGAAGTACCTCAAGACTCTTAAGGGATTGGACTTTGTGAACATGAAACTTCAGACCTCCGGTGAGGGGCGCACACAACTCATAAGCCTCGAGAAGGTGCCTGCCGGGGACCTTGAGAGGGAGGTGAAACTAGCCGTTGAGCAAGGTTAAACCTGAGAGAAGCGCTGAGGAGATCCTGGGAAGTAAAGGACGCATAAGGGTACTCAAGGTACTAAGCGAGAGCGGTGAACTCAACATAAGTGAGGTCAGCCGCCGGACTGGGCTAAATTATACAAGCGTGGAGCGTCATTTGATGAAGCTCAAGAAGATGGAGCTTCTTAAAGAGAAGAGGTACGGTAAGATACGCATCTTCGAGGTAAACTTCCGCCGACTTTCGATAACATTTGAACAGGGAAGACCCGTTTCCATAGAGGTACTAGACTAACCAGACCCCCGGCATTACGAATTTCTCGGATAGGCGCTCTCGATTTCTATCAATTATGCAGTTAGGTGTCTCTGTGATCATTCTTTCAGCATCGTGTTCCTCGATCTCTAAGAGGGAGGAGAGGGCGATAATTGCCCTAGGAGTTCTCAACTGATATTTGCTATAAGCCCCACTCGTCAGTATTATTGGTATTTCATGTCTTCTGGCTATCCTAACCTGTTTTCCGAGATGCTTGATATTTCTCTCCAATTGTTGGGGGTCATCTTCAAGGAGGTGACGTATCTCTATCTCAAGGGATGAACCTGTGTTTTTCATGAGATTAGCCTGATGATAGTCAAAGTTGTTTCCTTTTAGGGGGAATTTCATTGTATCTACTCGGTGGTCTCTACCCGCCTGTCTAGCCACACTTTTAGTAAAGCAGGTAACAGATATTACCTCGTACTTCCATCGGTATTTTTTGAGTGATTGGAGAAGAAAATTGGGGTTCTTTGGTGTAATATTCAGCTTGGAGACTACGTCTATTTTTGGATGTTCACTTATCTTTTCTGACGCTATCCTTGTGAAACCCAGTTCAGATACATAATCTAATAATTTAGGATCCTCTAGGTTAGCACCAAGATCAGTGTAATCCTTCATTCTACTCCCGTTGAGACGTTTTCAATATACTCTGTAAGAAACTCCACGGGATCAGATCCCCATGGAACATGTAACCTGAATTTTATTCTTATTGCATCGTGCATCTCAAGTGATATATTTCCCTGAAGGGCCTTCTGCTTGTCAAATCTCATATACAGGTTTTTGGATTCATCCATTCTCTTAGGGAGGTTCTCAATTAGATCAGAGTAATCCAAAGAATTCAAGCTCTTAATCAAATGCTCAAGAAATTCTGTTCCCTGTCTCCTCTTGTTTATCTCAAGTCTAAACGAAATTAAGGGATCACCGAAAAAACCCGTGAGCTTTGTCTCATTAAACCCTGGCAGATCAGAATCCTTAGGAAACATGTTAAGTATAGCCCTTAGAACCTTATCTTTGTCCTCTGTAGCATGGGCTAGTGTAGTGAGTTCAACGTATCTTACTGGCCTTTTTTCACTCATTATTATTCACCGATAGCTTCTGCGTCTCGTGAGGTTCAGGAGATTTGTTTCCCCTAACCGTTACGGGGCGCTTAATGGTTTCCTTGAATCAAGTTTAATGCATGCTTCTTAAAGACTCCGGGAACACTCTTCCAAAGGAAGTCATTTGGCATACAGAAAAGTGAAATGAATGTATATATGCTGTTTATAGAAATTATATGATTTAGTAACCCTTTTTTATCCTAGCATTGTTTCAACTGTGGGCGGTCGTAGCTCAGTGGATAGAGTACGGGTCTTCGGAACCCGTGGTCGCGGGTTCGAATCCTGCCGACCGCGCCATCTAATTATATCGTTTACCGTATTATAACTCATGGATGTAGAAAAGCTCAAGATCAGGCCCGTCTGGGCTGAGATCGACCTGAATAACCTTTCACATAATATAAGAGAGGTCCGTAGGGTAACCTCCAGCGAATCATTGATTATGGCTGCTGTAAAAGCAGATGCATACGGTCATGGGGCAGTCAGCTGTGCAAAAACGTTTCTTGAAAATGGGGCTGATAGGTTAGCCACAGCTACCCTTGGTGAGGCTATCCATCTAAGGAGGAAAGGTATAACTGCGCCCATATTGTGTCTTGGTTATGTGCCTAGTTATCTCTTTCCGAGAGCACTTGATCACGATGTTGGTGTGACCATCTATAGTCTTGAGAAAGCTCTAGATCTGAGTAAAGCAGCCTCAGATCTGAATGGGATGGCGAAAATACATGTCAAGATTGATACAGGTATGGGCCGCTTAGGTTTCCAGGCTTTAGATAAATCCTTAGAGGAACTTGAAAAGATAGCAGATTTGTCAGGATTATCTCTGGAGGGCATTTTCACTCATTTCGCTGTCGCCGATGAGCCCAAGGAGGGCTATACCCGAAAACAGTTTGCCTTTTTCATGGAAATGGTCGATGGTTTGGAAGATAAAGGGATTAAATTCCCGTTAAAGCATGTATCAAACAGTGCCGCTATTATCGATTACCCTGAATATAACCTTGATATGGTCCGACCGGGGATTATGCTCTACGGTTTCTACCCCTCTGTACATGTGGACCATGATAGGGTAGAGTTGAAACCTGTAATGAGATTAAAGGCCCAGATAAGTCATGTGAAGAACGTTCCAGCTGGCACTGGTTTGAGCTACGGATTAACATTTGAGACAATTAGGGAGAGTAAAATCGCAACAGTGCCAGCGGGATATGCTGATGGGTATAGCAGGACACTTAGCAACCGTGGTAAGGTGCTTTTACATGGTATGAAGGTGCCTATCGTAGGTCGTGTTTGCATGGATCAGTTCATGGTAGATGTCACAGGTTTATCCGACGTCGATGTCGGAGAAACTATCACATTAATTGGGGATGGTACTGATGATGCACCAACTGCAGAGGATTTGGCAAATATTCTCGGAACCATCACACATGAAATAACATGTGGAATATCCCTTAGAGTTCCTAGAGTCTATATGAAAGATGGAAAAATCGTAGACGTTTTGAACTTTCTAAGTAGATGACTATCTACGGCGTCTTCCTCTTCGCTTTCCCCTTCTTTTTGTTCTTGGGCGGATAAATACTGAGGAGCCCGATTTAGGCGGTGAGTCTTCCTCATCAAGTTTTAAAGATGCTAATGGTGAGTCTACTGGACCTATGATGTCAAATATCTCACCGAATTTCTCTCCCTTGTCATCATAAACATAATCCCCGATACTGGCCTGTTCTTCCAGTTTAATTATAACCTTCTTACTGCTATTACTCTGGTGAAGCGTTTTCCCTATCTTTTTTTTTGAACTCATTGATTTTTTCTCAGCTCTTCCGCTATCTTGTCTATGATCTCTTCCTTTGATTCTTTTTTATCAACAAGGATTAGACCTGTCTTCACCCATGGGCGCTTTGGGTAGGCAGCTCCTGGCTCAAGTATAGGTCTAAGATTTAGTAATGTAGCCGCTTTCTCGATATCCTGGGCAGAGGGATCACGGACGGCTTTTTCCTTAGGTACCCTTCTTCCCTCACTTCTACTGTATCTGGCATTAAAATAGGCAGGCCAGATCCGATATTTTCCTCTTCCCCTCATGATTCATCACAGGATAGTGAACAAAAGGTTTTATTCTTCTATTAGAATAGCGCTGAGGCTTCCATGCTGTCCTGGTCTTGACACGATCTTGGCTAGACCTTTTTCAGTCCTGATAATTGTTCCTTTTGTTATGACTCCCCTGCGGTTGTAATCGGGGTTTGCTGGGTTTCTCACTACGTCTAATATGTTAGCTCTCTCAGTCAACCCAGTCTCAGGGTTAGACAAGTTGACTTGGTCGGTTCTTACTATCTTGTTTTTGGAGATTCTCGCTCTACCAGAAACGGTCTTCCTTTTCGCCTCGCCTAGAACTGTCTCTACGGGGAATCTTCCTTTATCGTAGGCTCTTCTGGTTCTGTATGCCCTCTTTTTCCCGCCGGTCTTCTTTCTCTTTTTCAGGTCGTCATGCCATACCAAGCGATATTCCTCTTATTTACTCTACGCTTATGACAAAGAGGGCATATAAAAAGGTAGAGGTAAAACATTATTTAGAGTGTTTTTTCTGAAGATTAGTTATATATTGTAATAGTAAGATTATCCTTCAGTGAAAATCCTTGACTTACGAGATTAATAATAGAGATTTTGTTGTAGTAACGACCCCAACAGTAGTAGGATACATGATAAATGAGGTACTGGGAGTGGTAAGCGGATTATCTCCCAGAACCCGAGGAGTTGGAGGTGTTTTACAGGGAGCACTCCAGTCAATACGTGGTGGGGAGGTCAGTGCCTTCACTTCTGAGATTGAGAAAGCCCGTGTGGACGCCATATCTAGGGCGATTAATAACGCGAGAAAACTTGGTGCCAATGCTATTATCGGTTTGGATATTGAGACTTCTGATCTAGGAGAATCATATATCACATTGCTTTCAGCAACAGGGACAGCCGTAAAGATCGAGAAGGATTAATCCTCTTCCTTAGAACTGAAATATCATTATTACTTAAGGAAAGTATATCATATATTATCGCTATTTGTTGAGGAGATTCCATGACAGAAGAGACAGTTAAACTGAGCCATGGGGCAGGTGGCGCCACTGAGGATACATTAATACACCAACTATTTCTCAAAGTATTTGAGAACCGCCAGGCCCGTAACGGAATATCTCTTGATGCGTTAGATGATGGGGCATCCATTAGAATAGGGGACAGTGAGGTCATCCTTAGCACGGATGGACACACAGTTGACCCCCTCTTCTTCCCTGGGGGAGACCTTGGGCGACTTGCTGTCTGTGGGGCTGTAAACGATACTGCGGTAATGGGGGCTGAACCAGTTGCTATACTGGATGCCATGATCGTAGAGGAGGGGTTTTCCATGAGCGACCTGCGTAAAATCGTGGAGTCCATGAATGAGGCTGCAGTAGAGGCCGGAGCCGCAATCATTGCCGGGGACTTCAAGGTAATGCCTAGGGGAAGCCTCGATGGGATGGTGATATCGACGACAGGTGTCGGTGTGCTTAAAGGGGGTCGAATTCTTGATAGTCAGGCTGAGCCCGGTGACAAGATCATTCTCACTGGGACAGTTGGTGATCATGGAATAGCTCTTCTCTCTAAACGGGAAGGTCTAGAGTTCGAGACATCTCTGGTATCGGATGTATCCCCAATTAACGAGACAGTAGCCGCTGCACTAGGGGCTGGTGAAGTTCACTGCATGAAGGACATAACGAGAGGAGGTATGGCTATGGCTTTAAATGAGATCGCAGATAAATCGAATATTAGTATGTGGCTACAGCAGAATTCTATACCTGTCAAGCCGAGTGTTAGGGCAGCATCCGAGATGCTCGGATTAGATCCCTTTGAGGTAACATGTGAGGGTAAAGCAGTAATCATAGTTAGAGGTGAGGATGCTGAGAAAACCTTGGAGGCTGTAAAATCAACAAAATATGGTAGGGATGCAGCAATCGTTGGTGAGGTTAGAGAAGATCACCCAGGAATGGTACTGCTAAGCACTCTCGTTGGCGGCACCAGGATACTGCGTAAGCCCCTCGGGGAGCCCATTCCTAGAGTTTGCTAGGATTTTCTCCAAATCTTCATCTTCCAGTTCCTCTATATCCACTTCACCGTTCTCGAGCTTGGTTATCTTAAGCTGCTTGAATATCTGCTTTAACTGAATCTTTGTATATGCCGGATCATGGCTGAAGCCAAAATAGTCAGAGAAAAATGGCGTAGTCGTGATGACATAACTACGGTTATCGGCTCTTTCTCTGTGTATAAGACCCATGTTCTCCATTGTCTTTAACTGACTATACACGTGGCTTCCTCTTACTTCTATGACCTCTCTCTGATCTACGGGCTGATGGAAGGCAATATAACTCAAGGTCTTTAGAGGCCCAATCGTGAGAAGGGGTTTCCGGTTGAACTGCTTTACCATCTCATCATACTCAGGTTTAAGCTGCAACGCGACCCTAGTTCTATCAACTCTCTTAACCTCCAAAGCCCCCTTCCTACTCTCATACCTTTTAATCAATCTGCGGATCAGCCTTCGAATAACATTGTCCGATCTCGTGTTTGCAATTTTTTTAAGATCTTCTAGACTGAGGGGTCTACCCGCTGAGTAAAGTGCAGCCTCTAAGTTACATAGTCGTTTATCGATTCTAGAGGTCTTCTTGCTCATTCTCCGGGCTCTCCTCTATCTTTATCAGTATCTCATAATCTTCATCCTGTTCCAGGTTGATCTCTAGTCGCTGAGCTAGGAAAAGTAGCATCATGAAGACTCTAACGGTCTCAATCCAGTCTAGATTTACTACAAGATTTGATAATTTAACAACGCCAGATTTTTGATATCTCCATCTTAACTCCTCTAAGAGGTCATCAGCCCTGCTCTCTATCTCGAGAAGATAGTCCTCAGCCTCCAGGAAGTCAGGTATAGGCATAGGAAGTATTGGTAGCTTGGGTTTACTTGAGCTACTAGTCTCAGTCAGAGCTTTTTCAAGCGCTTCAACAAGGTCCTCTACTGTCGTGGTAGTGTGCTCGAATCTAAAGGGCAGTGGGAGAGCTGGTGGTAGGTAAACCTCTTCTGTCTCCTCTTCTTCCGGCTTTGGCATCTCCTCCATATTCAGAAGCATCTCTGCTTTCTTCAAGTATATCAGTACACTACTATGAATTGCCGTGCCTGCTATCCTGAAATCGATCCCGGCTTTTTCCATTTCCTCAAGTAAGGTCTGTAGTAGCAGTACTAGGTTTATGCTCCATGGTGATACTTTTTCGAGTTTATTTTCCTTAAATAATACATCCCATGGCTGTCTGAGGTAGTAGGGCTTCTCTTTGCTCAAGCTGCAACCCTCGCTTCCTTCATTGGTAGTGCCAAAACTCTACTTCTACCGCTCTGTGCGAAGACACCATAGATCCTGTCCGCGTTGTGTACCATGACGTCTTTCAGGCTAATCATTAGGAACTGGCTTTCCGCTGCGTTCTCTTTTAGGACCTCTGCTAGCCTGCTGGTATTGAGGTCGTCCAAGTGTGCATCTATCTCATCGAAGAGATAAAAAGGGGCTTTCAAGAATCTCTGTATTGCGAGTAAGTAGGCTATAGCAGCAACACTGCGTTCACCGCCAGAGGCACCACCAACCAGTCTCATAGGTTTACCAGGGAACTGTACATACATATCCACCCCGCCGCTGAATGGGTCTTCTGGCTTCTGGAGTTCGAGTTGGCCGTCTCCTCCTCCTGTCAGTTTAGAGAATATATTGTTAAAGTTTTCACAGATCTCGTTGTAGGCATTCATGAAGTGGTCCTGCTTTTCCTGTTCTATCTCCTCAATAAAGTTTAGAATACCCTGTTTTTCCTCTTCCATACCATTTATCCTGGTGCTGCGCTGCTTGTATTCCCTCATTGTAATATCGTAGTGATCAATGGCCAGTTGATTAATGGCACCGAGACTGCGTTTCTCCTGCCTTATCTGGCTCAGCCTTCTTTCCACCTGTTCAAACTCAAGGTCGTCCACCTCGATTTTATCGCTGAAGCCGAGACGTGAGAGTTCGTCAAGAACCTGCTCTGCTTGTAGTCTTATCCTCTCCTTATCCAGTTCCATCTGACCCATTCTTCTTTCGGTCTCATTTCTCCGATGTGCTAACTGGTCTATCTGTGTGTTTATCTGGCGTAGGGTTTTCTGGTGCTGGTCGAATATCTTAGTTGTTGCCTCAACCTCTTGGGTGACCTTGTTCAGTACACCATCGAGCTCCTGTATATCCTGCTTGATCTCAACTAATTGGTCACCGATTACCTCTTTTTCTCTCTCAAGATCGGCTATCTCTTTTTCGCTTCGCGCTATATCCTCTTCTGCCTCTAGTATCTTGAGATTAAGGACTCTATCGACAAGGCTTGATTGAATAGTACGATCGTTCTCAACCTCATTCAATGCCTTTTCGAGCATACTGATCTCTTGGTTTACCGTATTTCTCTCAAGCTCAAGTCCAGCGACATCGCTAAGCTTCACTTCCTTCAAATGAGCTATTTGTTCTTTTGTCTTCTCTATCTGTTCCAGGGTGTTTTCCCTTCGTTCTTCTAGAGTCAGTTTTAGCTGTTTCTGGTTATCGAGATCCCTATGAGCCTTCTCAATGGTCTCCATAAGAGTGTTGAGGTTTCTATCCAGCCTCTCTATACTCTCTCTCGTGGACTGCATTTCCTCCTCTATGCGCTTCACCCTTTCCTGGCTATCCTCCATATACTGGGTGAACTTTCTGAGATCGAATCCGCTGGATCTTAGCTCCTTCATCCTGCTAGAAAGCCTTGATCTCAAGCTCTTGATAGTGGTTGAGAGATTCTCTATGGATTGTTCAGATGGTATTATTTTCTTGTAGTTAGGTGGTCTACGATAGTAACCGCCTATAATTCCTCCAGTGGTCTCAAAAACATCCCCTGTTTTTGTTACTGCCCTGAATCCACTTGCATTTATTATATCGGCTGCTGCCTCGTTCTCAACTAGGTACGTATCCCCCCATAAGAGGTATACTGCAGGTGCATAGTACTCATCATATCTGATTATCTCTGGAATAGCTCCAATAATTCCCTCAGAATTAAGCTCAGGTAAAGGAACGGGCTCCCTTAGGTTTTCTATGGGTATGAGCCTGGTCATACCCAGCTTCGTCTTTTTGAGCCTTCGGATACATTCTTTTGCTGTCTCAAGATCATCCACTATTACAGCGTTAATCCAGCCATCAGCTGAACTCCTAACTGCCCTCTGATAGGGAAGATCAACTTTAATCAGGCTCCTTAAAGGACCATGATACCCATCCATTGCACCGGCCTCTCCTATCTCCTTAATTCTCTCCAGTGCCCTTTCCTCCGTACCTAAACGATCCCAGAGTTCCTTCTTGGCGGAAAACTCCGTAATGGTGGTCTCAGCGTCCTTAGCTAGTTGATTTGCATTCTCTATTGTACTACGAATATTTCTCTGCCGCTGGACCTGATCTTCCACCGTCTTAATCATGTCCTCAAGCTTGATAGCTTCCTCCTGCTTTAGCCTCTCATACTCCTTAATGGACTCCTCAAGGTGTCCACGACGTTCAATATAAGCTTCTTTTCTCTCCTCATATTCACCTATTTTTTCAGTTATGGACTCCGCGGCAATATCATGTTTATTAATCTCTGTATCGATTCCAGAGAGGCTTTCCTGCATCGGAACAAGCAACTCTGTAAGCTCCTCAATCTTCTTCTGATTTTGTTCTGCAATTGCTCTAGCACTCTGTATCTCTCTGTTGTATTCGGCTAGTTCACTTCTTTTAGTTTCAAGATCATCCAGTAATTCTTCTTCTTTCTTTTTCAGATCCTGAAGCTGGACGTTCCTCGAAGTTTTCTCTTCCTTTGAGGATTTCACCTCGTTCTGCTTCTCAATAATTGTTTTGTTTAATACAAGCTTCCTTTGCTCTATCTCACGGAGTCTTTTTTCTAGAGACTCCTGGAGTGTGTTTTTACCCACAAGTTCTGATTTTAACAACGGCAGCTGAGTGTTTCCTTTTTCTGATGCTTCTCTGTTGAACTCATCTAATCTATGTTGAGCTGAATTCCGTTCCTTGACTAGTTTTGCATGATCCTCTTCAAGCCTAATTATTTCCTCTTCTTTTTCCTTGACTCTCGATGTGACTTCATCTAGTTTTCCTTCAAGGTTATTGAGTTTGTTACTCAGCTTCAGGGCTGATAGGCGCCTCTCTTCTTGGTTCAACTGGTTAAATAACAAGGCGTTGTTTCTTTGCTTCTCTAGCTCATTGACCTGTTTCTTAATCTCTAAAATTCTTGCCTGAGCAACCTCTAACTTTCTCTCCGCTTCCCCCAGGCGCTCCTTTGCTTCAGCTTTTTTCTCATCATACTCGGAGATTCCCACGAGGTCCTCTAGAGTGTTCATCCTCTCTGAGGGCGTTAAGTCACTTAGCCTAGTGGCTGTGCCCTGTAGAACAATGTTATATCCACCGGGTGTAATACCCGCCAACTCAAGCATATCTATTACGTTTCTTCTGCTGGTCTTTTTACCATTCAGGTAATAGTCGCTCTTTCCATCGCGGTCCATCTTCCTTCCGATACTTACCGTGTTTCTATCAAAGGGTAACACCCTGTCATTGTTATCGAAGTTTAGTCTTACCTCCGCTATCTGAGCTCTACCTGAGTGGCTCTCACCTGCTCCATCATAGATTAAACCGGATAAATCGGGGGCCCTCATTCTTTTACTCCCCAGTTCACCTAGAGCAAATTGAAGGGCATCAAGAATATTGCTCTTTCCGCTTCCATTGGGCCCTGTGATTATATTAAACCCTGGTTGAAAGTTGAGCTTAATTGGCTCACCCCCAAATGACTTGAAATTCCTGATAAAAACGCGGCTTATATGTACCACTCAGCTTCCTCCATTTTTCATCCTTTTTAGTTTAATCTAGGCGGGCTACCCGATTGTTTTAACATATACATTGAAAGAATTCAAGACTTACCCTTAATCTGAATCCTCCCCAAGCCATATTACTGGGTATTACCAGGTTATTATGGTTTATTTTTGGATAATTGTCTTGAGTTACTCTCATTCTGTTAGAGTATTAGATAATAAACTAGTTTTTTAAACTTCCCAATATTAAAGTTCTATTTCCCATATCTCCTAGATCTCTGTTGATATCCTCTAATAGCTCTCATAAAATCTAGTTTACGGAAAGCTGGCCAGTAGACATCGACTATGAATATCTCGCTATAAGCTGCCTGCCAGACTAGAAAATTACTCATCCTGAATTCACCTGAGGTTCTGATTATTAAGTCTGGATCCTGCTGGGGAAGATGAGCTGTGTAGAGGTGCTTCTCGATCGTTTCCTCATCTATCTCACCAGGTTCTAGTTTTTCTTCCTTGACGAGTCGCGCAATATCTCTAGTCGCGTCAACGATCTCTGCCCTTCCCCCATATGCTATTGCAATATTTAGGTAATAGTCGCTATATTCCTCCGTTGCCTCTTCCACTTCTTTTATTAACTCGTTGAGTCGTGGAGGTAGTTCCTCGATTCTTCCTATTGCTCTTATGCTCACTCTATATTTATGAATACGGTCCGATGTCTTTACGTCTTCAAGAGTTCTCTCAAAGAGCTTCATAAGTTCCTTTACTTCTTGTTCATCGCGCTTGAAGTTCTCAGTGCTAAAGCTATAGAGTGTGACTGTTCTTATGTCAAGGTCGATACACCATTGGAGGAATTCCTCGACCTTATTAGCTCCTTCCTGGTGTCCTTGCCAAGGAATCAAACTGTGAGATTTTGCCCATCGGCGGTTCCCGTCCATAATTATTCCTATGTGTCTTGGCTTGGGGTTTTGTTCTATCTGCTCTCTTAACCATCTCTGGTATATTCTGTATACTCCAAGATATGAGAGCAGCTCAGTAATCATATTGTATCCATACTGCTGTAGTCGGTTCTTTAAAACTTTGATATTTATCTATCCTGACCGAGGCGATTAGTGAAATATTCTCTACCATACTGCCTGTAGACTAGCACTATGATTATTATTGTCGTCGTGACTCCAGCAACAGTGTAGTATATCAATGGCGAAAATAGCGTTAATGTGATCTCGGGGTCCCTCAATATCTTTGCCGACTCTAGGACAATTAGTCTCATCCAGAACAGGAACACAATGCCAATAACATTCTCCCATATCCTCTCACTCTGCCTCCGTATATAGTGACTCGCCGCGTCACCAATAATAGCTGCTGCAATACCCAGGGCTATAAGGTCTGTTCCACGTTCAAGGAATGCTCCAATGAGCACTGGAAGGTTAGTAGCCCAGAATGATAGGTTTGTTAAGGGTTGACTTGGTTTTGGGACAAACTTCCATGCGTTCGTGACACCTTGATAGGTTCCCAGAATTGCAAGAATAAATCCCAGTCCCGAGCTTATGAGGTTCAGCCAGGTCTCCGCGGGAGGGAGTCTGGGTCTAAGCTCAGATAATTTTTCATCTAAGCCAAAACCCTTCAGGAAAAGAACTGTTCCTAGTACGAATGTCACCATCATTCCGGCGTTTTCTACTTGTCCGGAAGCCATCAGGAATCCTAGAATTACGAGTATTATTCCTGGAACTCCTAGGCTTATTCTAGCGTACTGGGGATCTTCCATGAGCATCTTGAAGTACCTGAATATTACAGCCCAGGTCTCTTCTATTCTCTCACTATGTTTTACTACTACGTGGTGAATACTGTTTATTGGGATACGGCTCTGGATTATCGGAACGAGTTCCTCGTCTGAGTAGCCATCAGTTACAAGAATTACACCAGTGGCTTCGAACTCGGAAACAATCTTTGTGAGCTCCTTTATCATCTTCCTATCGGCAGCAATACCCCCCCGGCTGTCACCAGTAATTGTTGCAACCTCGAAGGCCTCTTCAGGGTATTCCTTTTTTAACTGTTCATATAATTTGACAGCGCCAAACATGGCATTTGCGTCAGCTTCTTCAGGATCCGCTATTGCAAGTGCTGTGGCTGCATTAATTGTACCCTCTCGGCCCATAATAGGGGTCTCTACTTTTGCCTTTACCCCTACGTCGTTATCACCGTCTATGCAGATGATAAGTGTCCGATCTTGCCTTGCCATATGCTCGACCTATAATCTTATTTTGCGATGAATAAATATATAGGCTCTACTGACAAAAAGGGGGGAAAGTTTTAGACTTTTAAGTCAAGAGCCTCTTTTAGCCCTTTATACCTATTTCTTATTGTTACCTCAGTTACTCCCGCGGCGTCAGCGATTTTTTTCTGGGTTCTTTTTTCGTCACACATTTGACAGGCTATATATAATGCAGCTGCAGCCAATCCCATGGGATCTTTACCAGCGGTTTTCTTGGCCTTTTTTGCCCTCCTTAAGATGTCAATTGCCTTCTGTTGGGTTTTTTCTCCCACTCCAACTATTGCGGCAATTTTCGGAACCCTCAACTTTGCATCAGGATTCGGCATATCCATGCCTAGTTCCCTAAGGATGAGCCGATAGCACCTGGCTATGTCCTTTTTATCTATAGGAGTCTCCTTACAGATCTCTTGGAGGGTCCTTGGTGTTTGAGTCATCCGGCACGCGGCGTAAAGACTTGCTGCCATTATTGCACTGATACTCCTGCCTCTAACCAGGCCACTTTCCAGTGCTCGACGGTAGATCACCGCAGCCTTTTCCCTTATGCTTGAGGTTATATGAAGTTTATCCGATAGTCTATCGAGTTCAGCCATGGCTTGTGCTAGGTTTCTATCCATGCTGCTGTGTATCCTGCTTCTTATCTGCCACTTCCTGAGTCTTAGCATCTGGAGCTTCGTGTCCAGCGATACTTTTCTCCCGTAAGAATCCCTGCTCACTCGTCCTATCATAGTGGTAAGCCCTTTGTCATGTACCGCGAAGCTCATCGGTACGCCAACTCTGCTTCTGTCTTCCTTCTCACCAGGTGTAAAGGCTCTCCACTCGGGGCCTTCATTTATCATAAAGTCTTTCATGACTAGTCCGCAGACTCCGCAGATCAATTCTCCTGTCTCGGGGTCTTGGATTATGTTTGTGCTCTTGCACTCTGGGCATACGTCCTCATGATGAAGGATGCTGCCTTTCTCTTTCATTTCAAGCACTCAGGTTGAGGTTTTCCCTTCGCAGAATCTAATTCTCCAGTGAGATTCAGAGAACTGGTCACACGGGCAATTGAGACCGGAGTAAAAGAATATTTAAGCTTTTCGCATATTCTTGTTAATGTGTGGAGTGAAAGCGTTTTTCCATGACTATTTGTTTAGGACAATATATCCATGATCGATGAATGAAAATACGGTAATATTTTAATGGGACACCTGCGCAAAATGTATTCTATAGTTCTTATGGTTTCTACCTTATCTACTATTTAAGTAATGGTTAGTAAAAGTATTTCTGGGTTAGACTTTTATTTAGGCTGGTTTGTATGGTTGTTACAAAGCCCGGTCGTCTAGCGGTCAAGGATAAGGGCCTCTGGAGCCTTGGACGAGAGTTCGAATCTCTCCCGGGCTACTCTCCGATTCAGCTTTTGAACAAGATATTATTACATGAATGTTCTGAGCGATCTGAGAAAGTCCTCCTCGTCAACTTCCATTCTCTTTTTGATCTCTTTCCAAGTGTCGGAACAGTTCTTGTAATCTATTCCAACTACCTCGTGTATATGCTTATCAAGCTCCTTCTTGTTTTCCTCGGTGACCTCAATTCCAGCTCTATCGAGGAGCTCTTTCATTTTCTTGTATCTGAGATAGCAGGTCATAATGAGTTTAGAATACTCTTCGCTTCTTAAATAACTCACTAATCCGGAATTGTTTAATCATATAATTTGTTTTCCTTTATCATTCGGTGGCTATTATGGAGATTGAATACGTAAAGGAAGATATTGGATTTATTCAGGATGCTGTTAATATTGGGGTAATTAAGAATGGTAGCGAAGCTATTCTTGTCGATAGTGGTCTCGACAAGGACACAGCACGAGACATTAGGAAGACAGTAGAGGAAGAAGGGTTGAGTATTGCAGCGATAATAAATACTCACAGCCACGCAGACCACTTCGGTGGAAACGACTATTTTGTGAGAAACCTAGGGGCCAAGATCTATGCTCCTGAGATCGAATCAGGGATAATCCAGTACCCCATACTCGAGCCCGTCTATCTATTTAACGGAGCAAATCCCATCAACAATCTCAGGAACAAGTTCGTACTTGCTAAGCCCTCACCAGTCGACTATGTTATTCATCCCGGTAAACTTGAGATAAATGGTATCAAGATAGACATAATCCCTCTCCCTGGTCACAGCTTCAACCAGATGGGTGTACTTTTTCAAGATGTCCTGTTTTGTGCTGACTCCCTTTTCAGTGAGCGGGTCATAAACAAGTATAGGATACCTGTTCTTCATGATACAGGTAGCCAGCTAAAGACACTAAACAAGCTGGAACATATGACCCACAGTTTCTATGTACCAAGTCATACAAAGCCAACTAATGATCTATCCCGGCTAATAAGTGTAAATAGAGGTGTTGTGGAGCAAATTATAGATGATATCAGAGTTTTGCTTGTTGATCCTCTATCAACGGAGGAGGTAAATATGGCTCTCTGTAATCGATACGATCTTGAGCTACCAAGTGTGCAACAGTTTTATCTGATTCAGATGACATTAATGGCTTACCTTGGATATCTGAAGGAGAAGCGGGAAATAGGGGTTGAGGTAAAGGGTAACCGTCTTAGATGGAATTTGATCCAGAGTTAAGATTGGCCCATGGGCTTGAGTTTTACTCCAACTTGTAGTACAGCCAGTCCAAGGTACAGTATAACTACTGATACCATGAAAATGGGTAAATAGCCGTAAAAGTCTGCTATATATCCGGCTATAGGTGCAGCAACTACACCGGCTATGCTTGCAGGCATGAAACTTAGTGCATAACCCATTCCCATTTGTTTTGGGGGTGTTAGAGCTGCAGTTATTGACGCCATTGCCGGCATGGCGAGTATACCGAAGAACCTGTATGATAGGTACATTGCCATAAATGGATAGATCCCTCTTGTGAAGAAGGCGCCGAGGAGAAAAGCGTAGCCTACTCCGAGTGATATCACAGCCCATTTCTTGTTACCAACATGACTTGCTATCTCTCCACCGACTGGGGACGCGAAGATGCCGAGGAGGCTGCTTGCTCCATACATGATTCCCACCTGACCTATGCTCCATCCTCTCACCTCTGTTAAGTAAATGGCGATGAATGCGCTCATCATACCCATAGCGAACATACGTATGCCTCTAGATGTGAGGTAAACCATGAAACCTCTTGTCCAGAGGGTTGTTGCATCGCCCTCTATCTCCTTCCCGGAGACGGAGTCCTCTCTTCTTATCTCCCGTACGAAATACAGTATTACAAATCCTAAGCTTATGGGTATAACCCAGAACAGGTATAACTCCCTCCAAGAGAATCCGAGCCACTCAATTACCAGCGTTATGGAGAGAGGGCCAACAGCAATCCCAAAGGTTCCTCCGGCATTCAGGAATCCAAGTGCCTTGGAGCGGTCCACTCTTCTCACCAAGCGCGCAACGTAGCTGTGGCTGGGTGGATGATAAAATGTTGAATTTAATGTCAAGAGTGTGGTTGCTACAATAAATATCCAGGGACTCCATGTGACACCACCGAGTATAGCACCTACTACCGCCATGCCGATGCTAAGTGCAACAAGTTTTTTGGCTCCATACCTATCAGACCAGTAACCTGCTGGTATTGATAGAAGCGCCTGTGCTAAAGGTGGTACAGCGGCTATTAGTCCTACCTGAGTGTTAGTTAGAAAGAACTCGTCTTTCACCAATGGTAAGATACTATTCCTCATAGCCCCAGCCGCGTGTACAAGGGCGTGTGTGACAACCATAGCAAATAGTCCATAGCTCATTATGCCAGCATTTTTTTCGTCCGTCAAATTATCACCAATTATTAGCCTAGATCCTCACATTAAGGACTGACCACTTTTGAGTATTACCCTATATGCATATAATATCACGAACCAATGAAATGATATGGGTAATGACTTAGCTGAGAAACCGATTGGTGATTTTCATAATCTCTACTTGGAAGGTAGAATTTCATCCGTTGAGGTTTTACAGAGTTACCTGAAGAGGATCCGGCTATATGATAATAAATTAAATTCAATCGTTGTACTAAATCCGAAGGCTCTGAGGAGAGCAGAGGAACTCGATGAAAAATTCAGGAAAGAAGGAAAGCTGCTACCACTTCATGGAATTCCCATTGTAGTCAAGGATAATTACGATACCCATGATCTCCAAACATCTGCTGGCAGCCGAGCCATGAGGGGCTCCATCCCCCCGGATGACGCTCATCAAGTTAGTCGGCTAAGAGAGGCAGGTGCCATAGTACTGGGTAAATCCAATATGGCGGAGTGGGCCTTCAGTCCCTACCAGACAGTGAGCAGCATACTGGGAACAACTCGCAATCCCTACGACCTTGAAAGGGTACCAGCTGGCTCCAGCGGAGGTACTGCAGCAGCTGTGGCGGCGAACCTAGCAGCGGTTGGTCTGGGCACCGATACGGGCAACAGTATACGCGGCCCCAGTAGCCACTGCTCTCTAGTTGGAATCAGGAGCACCATGGGCCTAACCAGCAGGGATGGTATAATTCCCCTATACCTTAGGAACGATGTCGGCGGGCCAATGTGCAGGACAGTGGAGGATGCTGTCAGGGTCCTTGAAGTAATTGCGGGTTATGATCCGGCTGATCCAGTAACTATCCATTGCAGAGGAAAGATCCCTGACTCTTATACTAAGTCCATGAAAGAGGAAGGGCTGGGGGATAAGAGGATCGGGGTATTCAGATACTTCACCGATGAACCTACAGCTGATAAAGAGGTTGTAAAACTCTTTGAGAACGCCATCGACGTTCTTGACAGTAATGGCTCTGAGATAATTGACCCTTTTCAGATACCAGAATTTGAGAAGCTGACAGAGGATATTTGGTGCGATACCTTCAAGGTTGACATTCAGAGTTATCTTGATTCCCTCAAGTATCCTCCTTTTAGCAACCTGAGGGAGATTATCGATAGTGGGCTTTACAGCGACTATATTGAGGACAGGCTGAGGAGAATGGCTGAGACCCCTAAACCCAGCTGTGGAGATGTTTACTCTGAGCCCAAGAACATCAAGTTGAGAGAGACAATACAGCGAATATTAAAAAAGGACCAATTGGACGCTTTCATTTACCCCACTTGGAGTAACCCGCCTCGATTGATAGGAGACCTTGAGAGTCCACATGGGGACAATAGCCAGAAGATCCCTCCACACACCGGGTTCCCCGGGTTTAGTATACCGATGGGGTTCACTGATGATTACCTTCCTGCGGGTCTCCAAGTGGTGGGAGATCTTTTCTCAGAGCCTACACTTATCAAGATCTCTTATGCTTATGAACAGACAACTTTCCACAGGAAACCTCCAAGGCTATTCGGAGAAACTAAATAAGTATAAGAAAAAATACCAAAAAATATGTATTTACTTGTGGTCCCCTAATAGTTTCTCCATGTCTGCACTCTGAAGTTTCTGCTTGAACAGTGGTCCCTTTTCAAGCATAGGGAATGCCTTAGCATAATCATCCCGTTCCTCTCTGTAGAGAACTCCAATGGGAATCTTATCCCCCCACTCAAGCGCCTTATCACATGCTGCATCGAAATCATTTACGTCGTATTCCTCCTCCCCGAGCTTGTATACCCGCTCACGGTAGAATTCATAGGTGTTCACCTTGTTCCACGCAACACAAGGCTGAAGGACGTCAACTAGAGCGAAGCCCTTGTGCTCTATGGCCTGTTTCATTATATCTGTGCTGTGCTTGGCGTCACCCGCGAATACCCTGCTAACAAAGGTTGCACCGCCTGCCAGGGCCTGCTCAAGGGGGTTAATAGCTACCTCAAAGAGTCCCCGGGGGCTGGTCTTGGTCACCATACCCTCTTTGCTTGTTGGGCTGGCTTGGCCTGTGGTAAGGCCATAGATCAGGTTGTTATGTGTAATGTAAGTTAAATCTATATTCTTTCTTGTGGCGTGTGGGAAGTGCCCCATCCCAATATTGTAGGCGTCACCATCCCCTGCGAAACCCACAACTGTCAGGTCGTGATTGCTTAGCTTGAGAGCGGTGGCTGCGGGTAGGACCCTGCCGTGAATGACATGTAATGCGTTAATGTTCAGATAATCGGTGATCTTACCATGGCAGCCTATTCCGCTAACAGCTACCACTTCTTCTGGCCTCAGTTCGAGCTGGCTAACCGCCTGCTTGAATGATAGCATGAGTCCAAAGTTCCCGCATCCGGGACACCATGTGTTAGTAGCAGGGGTGTCGAGTTCTTTTACTGTTACCATTACAGTGCCTCCTTTACCTTCTTGGCAACCTCATCTGGATTGAAGGGGCGGCCATCATATTTGTTGAAAGTGTTCTCGAAGACATACCCTGTGTTTAGCTTTATCAAAGTGCCAAGGACGCTGCTCTTATTAGTCTCAAGTAGCATCGTCTTTCCCTTGAGGTATTCATCCAGGCCCTCAGGGAAGGGCTCCATCACTGTCAGCGTAACGTACCTTGCCTTGACATCCTCGTCCTCTAGTAGCTTAATGGCCTCGAGGCATGGTCCTTTGACCCCTCCCCACCCAATCAGAGTGATGTCAGGTTCCTCGTGCCCGTGAACCCTAATTGGATCCAGCTCCATAACTGCATCTCTAATGTGAGGTTCCTTACTGAATCTTTTATCGACCATTTCCACGACAGGCTCTGTGTCCGCTGTCGTCCAGCCCCTCTCCTTGTGCTCGTTGCTATTGGCGAAGACTAGGGCGTTTTCCGTCCCCGGGAAGGCTCTCGGGGATACACCATCCTCGGTTATAAGGTACCTCTTATACTCATCATCCTTATCCCATTCCTCAATAAGTTTTCCACGGTCAACCTTTACCTTAGAATAATCAAAGGGATCAGTAGTATAATGGCTCTCCAGAAGCGTCTTCTCCGCAATTATGATTACCGGAACCTGGAAACGCTCAGCCAAATTGAATGCTTCCGCCGACAAATAGTAACACTCATCTACATCGCTCGGCGAGAGAACCACTCTCTGGAACTCACCATGAGCACCAAACACAGCAAACAAGAGGTCTCCTTGAGCGCTATAAGTAGCCATACCCGTGCTAGGACCCGGTCGCTGGGCAAGAACCACAACGATGGGAGTCTCGGAGAGTGCAGCTAGGCTAAGCCCCTCAGACATCAGGCAGAATCCCCCTCCGCTTGTGGCTGTCATGGATCTGACGCCCCCATATCCTGCTCCTATGGTCATGAGCATCGCGGCTATCTCACTCTCCGGCTGTATTACCACCATGTCCGTATCCATTTGCTTGTCTATCATGTAGTGCAGGATGGGGCTCGCCGGTGTCATCGGGTATGCTGAGTAGAACTTGCACCCTGCCGTTATTGCTCCTAGTGCAACTGCTTGGTTCCCAGTGAGCCAAATCTTGTGGACTTCCCCACCAGATTCCATGGTGCAGCTGAAGCTGTATTTATTGTCAGAGCAATGATCGTATCCTCTCTGGACTGCCCTCTTGTTCATCTCAATGATCTCTTCTTTTCCTTCGAAGGCTTCAGCGATGACTTCCTTCAGGTAATCTGTGTCCAATCCAATAAGAGCAGCCGTGCCTCCTAGGGCGACGGTGTTTATCATGATGTCTGGGCCCTCGAGCTCCTTGACTATCTCCTTCATTGGGATTGGGTAGAACTCGAGATCATCACGGGTGATCTCGCCCTTCTCGAATTTGATCCCTTTGTCGTGTATTATACCTCCTCCACTGTTCATCTCATCAAGGTGTTTCAGAACCGTGTCCTTGTTTAGAGCGACAAGCATGTCTGTCTGCCATGTTTGGCTGTGAACTTTTCTGCTGGATGTTCTCAGCTGGTAATAATTGTGCCCACCTCTGATGAGGGATGGATACTCTATATTGCCGTAGCAGTAAAAACCCGCTCTCATGAGGGCCTTACCTAGAAGCTCCCCTGCACGGTTGACTCCCTGCCCAGCCTCCCCGCCTACGATGATGGAGACCGTATCGTCGTATAATCCTTCACATTTCATAACATTTACTCCAATATTTTAGAACATGATCTGGAAATGAAGGACGGGATTTAAGGGTTAGTTCATTGGGAGGTCTGAAAAGATTTAAAAAACGCCGGATGGGGTCTATTGGAGTGGTTAAAAATGCCCACAGTGATAGTAGATAAGGAAGCTTGTGACGGAGACGGAGTATGCATAGACATCTGCCCAATGAATGTTTACGACATGGTAGACGAGAAGGCGGAGCCCACCAGAGAAGAGGACTGTATAATGTGCATGGCCTGTGTCAACGCGTGTCCAAATCAAGCATTAACCGTTGAAGACTAAGTTCTTCACTTTTTATTATTCAATTAGATCAAAGGGGTCGATCCCGAATTCTTTAAGCATGTCCCATAACAGACTTAGGGGCAGCCCCATTACGTTATGGAAGCAGCCTACCACCCTGTCCACAAGGGCTGCTCCCAGGCCCTGTATAGCGTATGCGCCTGCTTTTCCCATTGGCTCCCCGTTAATAACATATGACTCTACTTCCTCTTCACTTAGGTTTTTAATGTGAACAAGTGTCTTCTCCGATCTCGTCATCATCTTACCTGTACCCTGGTCCAGTAATGTTACTCCTGTGAATACTGCATGGACATTACCTGAGAGCTTTCTCAACATCACCTTTGCCTCTTTCTTATCCTCCGGCTTTCCCAGGACCTCACCACTAACGAAAACTAGAGTATCAGCGGAGATAATCAAGCCGCTCTCCCCCTTAACACTAAGAGCCTTCTTCAAAGAGTTCTCCATAACCCTCTTCCTAGGATTTGGGTGTGAGCTATCTTCCTCATAACTAGGCCCAACTTGAGTATAATTCATACCTATCTGATCAAGGAGGCTCACCCTCCTCGGAGATGTTGAGGCTAGCAGGATACTGATGTTTTTATTCATTTGTAACAAGGAAAGTGTTTTAAATAAAAATATTATTATGCATCAATTGCACCCATTACTCATATTAGCTTTTCTCTGGAAGATCCTTTATAGCGGGTCCTCTGATATCTTTCCGTCCTTTGAGAACCTAGAGCCATGGCATGGGCAGTCCCAGCTCTCCTCGGCAGGGTTCCACTTTGGTTTACAGCCCATGTGGGTGCATACCAGTTGCAGTCCTGTTTCATCGAGTACTTTCTTGGGTGCATC
>WJIV01000203.1 GCA_014730055.1 Candidatus Bathyarchaeota archaeon | reverse complement strand
GATCAGAGAAATGCTACTGGATGAACTGAGAGCAGTAGGGATACGCCCAGACGAAAAAAAACCTAACATAACTATCGAGAAAAGAGGCAGCGGGGGAATCCATGTCACAGACATGATCGGGATGTCTAGAATGGATGAGGATGGGATCAAAGATATTCTTAAAGAGTACAAGTATCACAATGCACGCGTCGTAGTGAGAGAGGATGCCTCCTACGAACAACTTGTTGATGTTCTACTTAGTAATAGGTCTTATGTACCAACTATAACGGCTGTAAACAAAATTGATCTCGTAGATCATGAAGAGCTTGAAAAATTTAGAGATAATGTAGAATTTGGTTTCATCCCAATTAGCGCTGAGGGGGATATCAACCTCGATCTCCTTAAACTAGAGATCTTCAATAAACTTGATCTAATTAGAATCTATATGAAACCGAAAGGTCAGGACCCAGATTTTGAGGAGCCTCTGATTATAAAAAAAGGATCAACAATCGAGAACATCAGTGATAGAATACATAGAGAACTGAAAAATGAGATAAGATTCACGCGTGTCTGGGGAAAAAGCGTAAAGTATGGGGGGCAGAAGGTTAGCTTAACCCATCAACCTATTGATGAGGATATTGTAACGTTCTATACTTAGAGTCCGAGAATCGTTCTAGCCTCATCAGGAGATGCAATAGGTCTCTCGATTTCGCGTGCTATATTCGCTACTTTCCTGACTAACTGCGAATTACTCTCTGCTAACTCACCTCTTCTCAGGTAAATGTTATCCTCGAAGCCTACCCTGACATGCCCACCCATTACCATACCTACAGCTGCCATTGGGATCTCATTACGACCTAAAGCGCATACACTCCAACTCCAATTATCTGGGATCTGATCAACACAGTACTGTAACATTCTTGGGTTGGGTAGAAAGCCCGTCCCTCCAACCATTACGAATTGAACATGCAAGGGTTCAGGCACTATACCTTTAGCAGATAGCATTTTGCAGACATTGATCATGCCGGTATCATATATCTCATGCTCTGGCTTGATACCATTCTCCACCATATAACCACTCCAGCTCTCTATCATCTTGACAGTATTAAGAAAAATCTCACCGGTAGGGTGCTCTGCCCATCGGTTCATGGTGCCCATATTAAGACTCATCATCTCAGCCCCAATCTTACAGCGCTCTTTCACAAGCTTATCCCAGACCTCAGGTGGATTCCCAACGCGACCTCCCCCAGTGGTAACATTGATCACCACATCAATCTCGTCACGAATAGCCTCAATATACTTCCTCAGAACTGGGTTAGGATCACCGGTCAAAGGTTGACCAGTTACAGGATCCTTTGCATGAAGATGGACAATGCTCGCTCCCTCCTTAACACAGGCAACTATCTCATCCACAATCTCATCTACAGTACTGGGCACATGAGGTGTGTCGGACCTAGAGACATACTCACCGCCCGTAACTGCAGCAGTTATAATCAACTTTTCCATGATAATCACAATTATTTGACCCACGGACGGATAACATTTTACAACCTTAATTGGAATTTTTCGCTAATGTTTTATGAGCCCATTGACAAATTGTCACCGATAAGTTGTCAATAAAAATACTGTTCAACCCAATAAACAGGGAGATCACTGCCAAGAAGGGCGACAATTTACTTGAGCGTATGCGAGAAGAGGACATAAGGATAGAGGCACTGTGCGGTGGAAAAGGGCAGTGCGGAAAATGCAAAGTAATCCTCGATAGAGGTAGTGTTAGGAAAAAATCCACTACTCCTGATAAATTTCTATCCTCGGAGGAACTAGAGCAAGGATATTATCTTGCATGTATGGTAGAGCTTATTGATGACTGTGAGTTCACGATACCAGCTGAGAGCAGAATTGAGAACCCCAAGATTCTTCTCAGTAGCAAAATGGAACTACCCGAGTTAAAATCAGCTGTTGCTAAGTTTCTGATAGAGCCCATACGTAAGTCGAGCACAAGCCTCCTACTTCAGAGCAGGGGGATTAAACTTCAAGGGTACAATGGGCCAAGCCCTAGGATTTCAGAGGAAATCAATAGGGAGATAAATGAAATGTTGGAGGGGGAAATCTATACAGCCACCGTTAGTCGTACGAAGGGCTTTCCAGAGATAATACTAGTTGAGAGAGGGGATAAGAGAGATGAGGCGTACGGACTGGCTATAGATATAGGCACAACAACTGTGGTCGCAATTCTCGTTGACCTGAGGAATGGTGATATTTTGGAGAATGGCTCAGCGATGAATAAGCAGATTACTTATGGTGAAGATCTTGTCACACGGATAGCTTATACGAGAAAGGAGAGCGGACTCAAGAAACTTCAGGGTGCTGTTGTTGAGACGATAAACGAGATTATAGAGGGGATCCAGGAAAAGACTGGTATCCGCTCAAATCAAATAATTGACGTATCGGTTGGTGGAAACACCGTAATGAACCACTTATTTGCAGGTCTTGAGTCGACCTATCTTGAGTTAGCTAATATTGATGTCCCCCGTGATCCTATCATCGTTAAGGCTAAAGACGTCAATATGGGGATTAACCCTGAAACCTACATCTATTGCCTTCCAAACGTCAGCAGGTTCCTTGGAGGAGACGCTATAGGCGATGTACTTGCAGGAGATATGCATAATAGAAAGGAGATGAGTTTAATGGTCGACCTAGGTACAAATGGCGAGGTTATATTTGGCAATGAGGAATGGCTGTTCTCAGCCTCATGTGCCTCTGGACCAGCTTTTGAGGGGGAAGGGGTCAGACATGGAATCAGGGCCTCAATTGGAGGAATTGATCACATAAAAATTGATGATGAGACAAAAAATGCAGAGGTCTCAATAATTGGTGACGCGAAAGCAAAAGGAATATGTGGATCCGGTCTGATCGACCTAGTTGCCGAGCTATTTAGGGTAGGGTTACTTGATTTCGCTGGAAAGCTTGTCCAAGGCAAACCTAACATTCGTGAGGGAAAATGGGGACTAGAATACGTTGTAATCCCTGAGGAAGAAACCTCTATTGGCAAGGACATTGTTCTCACACAGCATGATCTTGATTATGTTATAGACTCTAAGGCGGCCGCATGTGGAGCCATTACTGTACTCATGAAGAAGCTGAAGATCGGAATAAATGATGTAGAAAATATTTTCTTGGCTGGTGCCTTCGGTACCTTCACCGACCTAGAGAACGCAAAGCGCTTGGGAATATTCCCAGAATTCCCCCATGGTGAGATTACACCTATAGGAAATGGCTCCCTATCGGGAGCGTATGCTACCCTTATGTCAACTGAGAAGAGAAGAGAGGCATTAAAGATAGCTAATAGGATGGTTTACATAGACTTATTGGTGGACATCGAGTTTATTGATGAGTACAGCAAGGCATTATACCTCCCAGGTGACAAAGAGTACTTCCCAACCCTTAGCCAAGGTTAATTTTAAACCTCTCAAACAAGATATTGATTAGATATACTAGATGACGAAGGTAATGGATGGAAATGGGAGAGACTATAGTAGTTACAGGTAGAGGAGGGACAGGGAAGAGCACATTCACCTCTTTATTTTCGAGAGTTCTCGGTGAGAGTGGAGTAACACCACTGCTTCTAGTTGATTCTGACCCTGATGAGAGCTTAGCGGATATGATGGGAGTTGACCTAAGAGAAGAAGGAAAGAAATCCATAGCAGAAGTTCTTGGTGAGATACTAGAGGAAAGAAAAATGGCTCAGATGGTGGGCATGTCACCAACTGACAAGATCGAGCCATTTCTCTTCCAAGAGACTCTATGGGAGGGAAGAAGCTACTTCGACTTCCTAAAGGTAGGTGTGAAGTGGATAGAAGGATGCTACTGTTTACCTGATAGGGCCTTAAGTCAGATAATGGAAAGGTGGAGCGAGAACTATGCATACCTGATAGTCGATAGCCCTGCTGGGGTAGAGCACCTAAATCGCAGGATAACCAAGAAAGTGAAGGATGTCTTCAACATACTAGATCCCTCAAAGAAGAGCTTCGATAATGCAGCAAGGACACATAAACTCATGAAGGAAGTTGACATCGAGTTCGAGAACTACTACCTCATTGGAGGATACAGATTCCCCAAGGCCCTTGTAGAGGAAGCCGAAAAACAGCCATACAAGTTCCTTGGGAGAATCCTTGATAATGAAACAGTGATGAATTATAATCTAGAGGGAAAACCATTACTGGAACTCCCAGAGTCAAACCCAACATACAAATCAGTAGTTACAATTGTAGAGAAGGCAGGATACCTGTAGGTGCTGTAATGAAACTAGCAATAGCCGGAAAGGGAGGGGTAGGCAAGACATTCACATCAGCTACTCTATCTAGACTACTAGCAAAGGAAGGATACAGCGTCCTTGCAGTGGATGCTGATCCGAACTTTAACCTCGCTTATGCTCTTGGAATAGACAGGGAGAAAGCAGATAGGATAAGACCACTGACCGAAAACAATGAACTAATCAGAGAGAAAACCGGGGTATCAGCTGAGGAAGCATACTCCCCTGTTTTCAATATGACACCTACCGTGAGTGATATTGTTGATAGATTTGGAGTAGATGCACCAGAAGGGGTGAAACTTCTGGTTATGGGAACTGTGAAAGGCGGGGGAACTGGTTGTATGTGTGGTGCAAACGCGCTGCTAAGGGTCCTTATTCAACATATGCTAATCCAGAGGGGAGAAATCCTAATTATGGACATGGTAGCGGGACTGGAGCATCTAGGACGAGGAACAGCTAGAAGAATGGATGCCATGCTAGTCGTTGTTGAGCCAAGGATGAAGTCCATGGACACCATAAGACGAATACTGAGACTTGCTGAAGAAATCGAGATAAAGGAGATCATGGCTATCGGCAATAAAATATCGAATGAGAGAGAGGAGAAGTTTATCAGAGAACACATGAAAAAATTTGGGATACCAATAGTCGCAATGATACCCTACGACGAGAAAGTGGGAGAAGCAGATATGTTAGGAATTCCTGCAGTTGATTATGATCCAGATACCCCTGCGATAAGATCAGTGAGAAACTTAATGGATACTCTGATTGAGAGATTTAATCCGTAGATCTCAGATGAGAATCAAGACTATCACATTCAGAACAAGATATTGGAGACCTGGTACAGACTACCTTACACAGGTAACAAACGCAGTAAGAAAACATGTTGAGGATGGAGATATAATTGCAGTCTCAGAGAAAGCAATATCCACTGCTGCTGGAAATTTGGTAGACGAGGATAAAATAAAACCGGGAAAAGTGGCTGTATTTCTTACTAAAATATGGACTAAGAAGATATGGGTAAAAATACTTGGAAAAATTTGTGGATTGAAAGCACAGACCATAGATAACTTGAAAAACTATCCGGATAAAGAGGGGGCATGCCACAAACAGGTAGCCTTAAGACACGCGGGGTTTATGCAGAGCCTAAGACATTATTCTGAAGGGGGTATTGATGCAAGCAACCTACCCTACTCTTATGTCAGTTTACCACTAAAAGATCCTAAGTACATAGCAGAAAAAATCAAGGACGAGATATTCAGGGCTTGTAACAAGAGAGTATCTGTAATGATAGGTGATGGAGATACGACTTATAGCTGGCGTAACCTTCACCTCGCCCCGAGAAAAGTACCGGTGCCCGGGCTAATACATTTCGGTGGTGTGTTAACTTTCATAATAGGGAGAGTATTTCATTTAAGAGAAAGGCAGACACCTATAGTCATAGTCGGAGAGAATGCAAACCCGGATCGATTACTTTGGTTAGCTCACCTATTCCATAAATTATCAGGGGGCGGGGCTGGGAGAACTGTATGGAGCATGGCAGAAAAAATGGAAACAAGTCTTACCGAGATTACCTACGAAATGCTCGAATCTGTATCACATCAACCAATCACATTAATCAGAATATTCAGTTGAATAGAGGATCATCCTGAACGTAGCTTCTTCCAATTTTCAATGCGATGAAGGCCTTCTCAAGCTCTTTACCTAGATAAGCAGCATGGTCAAATTTGCTGATTAGGTTCTCTCGGATTATAGTCTGGTAAATCTCCTTTGAATTAGAACCTTTGATTAATATATCTGGTTCTTCCTCTCCTAAGGGATAATGAAGTGCAACTATATTATTGGTCTCCCTATCTAAAAGAATCTTAAACCAACCCTCTGGGTCCATGTTGAAACCATCCTCAGGATATCCCCTGATAATATCGTAGTTACTCTCAATTGAAGAATTATAAACCTCTTCTATTCTTCTCTTTTCTTTTAGAATTAATAGATCAACCCCTAGATCTTTAGGAAGAGTTCCCTTTTTCTTAGCTAGCCACATCATCTTGGAAGCGATAACGGCCTCTTTAACACTACCATATGTTTTATCGCTGTATTCAGGAATATGAAGCATGTTCGCACCTGTTTCACAGGCAATTGCAGATATTGCGGCGTTCACGCCCACACTATCAGCATCTATGAGCTCAGTAACATTACCTATTCCAAATAAAATTGGGACCCCAGGATTTTGAGCTTTGAAAACGCTATAAGATTTAAGGGCGTTCATCAATCCGGGGTTTATTAGGGGCTCAACAACGAGATCAGCAATAATATTTTCCATACCATATTCTTTCGCGAGATTGACGTTCTTCTCCATATGCCTAACCCTATCAATTGGATTACCTGGGAGATTACCCTCACTCATATTAGTTGGTAGGATAACTGAAGGGATGTCATCTACTACTGGTGCTACATCATGGATGTTACCTGAATCCAAGCTAAGGATAAGATCTACATCAGAGTCAATTGCAGATTTGATCTCTCCAGAGTCTAAGGAATCGATACTTATAGGAAGATTTGTAACGCCTCTAATTGTCTCGAAGATAGCGGCGATAGATGAGGGTCTTGGATCACCTGCGAGCATTCCTACATCTATAATGTGGGCACCTTGATTCTCATAATATATGACTTTCCGTTCGATTGAATCCATATCCAGCAAAGGAGCATTGACTATCTCAGCCAAGACTCTCATTGGGAAACCATCACCAACAGGGACCTTAGCTTCTCCCTGGCCAATGAGAACCCCCCCAAATTCAGCGAGAATAACGTCCCAGTTTTCTTCAACATATTCTAACTCAGAGAGTGCCTTATCTCTCAGCTGTTCTTTTAATAAAACATTGGCAGCATGCACTTTACTTAGATTTATATCAGGTTCGAGTGCTAGAGGGATATCTGAAGCATGGACTGGTCCCTTAAAACATGGAATCCCAATTACATCCTCGATTTCAGATAAATCACCTTTAACTGTGCCCGGTATAAGTATCATATCGTAATCTGGAAGCCTAACCTCTCTTAGGTTTTCAGCAATAATTTCAGGTGTGAGAAAAGCCGCTACAGTAACGGGCATAACAAAGACATCAACATCAAGATCTAGGTTTGATACCATCTTTTTTACTTCTAACTCTGCGATCCTTCCTGTAATTGCTAGTACCTTCATAGCTATTCCTCAGTAACTACTATAGCACCAGTATTCTGTGGTTTGGAGATGAAAGAATTTCCAGCAATATGTTCATCCTCAAAAAAGTCTCGTAAGCCATTGGATAATTGTTCTGCATGTTTTTGATCTTGAGCTAAACCATAGAAAGCGGGCCCCCAAGAGCTTTGGCCAGCACCATAGGCTCCGTTGTCTAGTAGGAAATTAACTCCTTTGTATATGAAAGGATGTCCATAACGGCCTCCTTGTACTTTAATCCAGTAATCCCCAAAAATGGAATCCATTTTTGACATTGATCTTCCAAATACCTGAATGTCTTCCTCAATTATACCTGGAAGCATCTCCAATAATACGGTGTGGGAAATTCTCCAAATTAATTCCTCTGGAGGTGGCTCTAATTTCTTAAATGCGTTATCTTCCTCCTTACCAGCTACTCTCAGGTTTATCTCAGGAACTCCAAGTACAAAGCGCCAATCTTTAGGAATATCACCCCTGAAGAGCATCGGGGGAATAACATCCACCTCGTTTATCTTTCTACCACCATCAAGGATGAATCCACCATGAAGAAAAAGATGAGCACCTACCCCTGAACGCCTACTTCTCTCTAGAATTTTTGCCCCAGCAAATAGATCAATATTCAGGCCATAAAGCTTCTTAATCGCTAATATTACTGCTAGAGCTAACTGAGTACCTGAGCCAAATCCACGATGCTCAGGTATATCAGAATTTAATGTAAACTCTACCCCGCCCTTGAGCCCAGTTTGATCAAAGATCTCCGATGCGAAGCGGATAACCCTCTCTGCACGTTCACCGTGAGCAAGTAATTCATTTGACCTCTCAGCTTCAAGGACAATATTTGGAGTATCTATTGCTACTCCTGCGCTACCGTGGATTCTGCCTAGATCTCCTCTTAGATCGATTATTCCGAAGTGTAGTCTAGAAGGTGTTGTTATTGTTACTTTCAAAATTCCTCTCTCCATTTATCGAGCATACCCTCAATAATATTGGAAACTTTTATTTCAGGAGAATCTTTACCAGATATTCTTCTAATCAGTTCAATACTATCCCAAATTTTTTTCTCAAATATTTCAACTTCATCCCATGCGCCTTGTTTAAGATAATAATTAACTCTAGTTGCATGTATAATAGCGTTAATAGCCTCAGAGGTTCCTCTGCTTAATACTCTAGGATAATTATTATGTATCTTTATATCATTTACTTCGTTCAAAAAAGAGAGACGGTCTTCAGACAACTTTGAGCATTTATTCTTAAGTAGATAAATGGTAGCCTCGGAACTCTCAAATCTATAATTATCTATAGTATAATTCAAATCAATTTCATCCTTAAAAGCGGTTGCTAGAAAAAGTAACGGATTACTATCAATATTGATAACGGATATACAATCTCTTTGAAGGTTCTGACAGGTTTTCGTCGATTTGTAGGGATTTATCACCATCATTATGCCTCCAACCCATGTCACTCCCATAGGTGCTGGATTATATGCTCCGTCCTCATTTTTTGTTACAAGTATAGTTTCCACTATGCAATTCTTCCTGAATCCTAGTTTAATTATCTTCTCGGTAAGTTGAATCTTCAAGGGCATCAGTTAACTGATTTATAAACAATTATTCATAGTTTATAAAATATTTATTTAATAATGCCTACAGTTTTAATTTCATCTTAATTGATTTAATGGGATCAAATAATCTCCTTTCCTTCCAAGGACTAATCTATATTCTATCTTATTATTTTTCAATACCTTCTCTAATGTCCCACGGGCCTCAACAAAATCTCCCTTTTTGACATGCTCAGTGAATTTTCCCCTATAACTAAGTAGATCTCTAACCTCTAATTTATCTGAGCTTTCTAGAGAATACCTGCATGGAGTAAATATGGACTCTCTATCATCTTTGATAGTTCTACGTATGGTAATTGTACCGATTGGTTTGCTCATATGGTCGATAGGTTCTAGGTTTAATAACCGCACAAAATAATCCCTATCATCAATAATTCCATGCAATACCTTCTTAATCTCTATATCTAAAAATGTGTCCAGGTCTATACCCGTATCGCCCCATCTAGACTTGTTTACTTCTCGAACAGTATTTACATCATAAGAGCTAATCCAACTATCCTTATCTCTAAGTTTCCGTAGAGCGTTGTACACTCTAAATCCTTCATCTTTCCCATACACATTAAGGTCTATATCTGATTCAGGTTTATGCAAATCGATTAAAAGCGAGCCTGAGACACCAAAGGACAAAAGTGGAACCTGACTTTCTTTGATTATTGCATTGACAAATTTACTTAAAGTTCTAGCTGGCTCATCTTTTAAATCGATTATATCTTTAATTTTTTCCCTAGGGCAATACAATTTTTTAATATTTTTGATTGGTACAGATTGGAGATTTAAGTCTAATTCTTCGATGTAGTTTAAGTATTTAGGATAATTTTTTTTAAGGTATTCTGAAGTTTTTTCCAAGTCGTAAACTCGCTTGTATCTAATACCTCTTTTTATCCTATTACCAGATTCGTCAGGGATATACCTAAGAATTGATATTACAATATTTCTCGGATGGAAGTTACCCTTAACAGCAAAAAACAGCCCTTCATAAGTCTCGATGTAATCGCCCTCAAGAAATCTATGTGAACCAATCAAACTACTAAAGATGGACCCAATTCCGCTATAAGACATTTATCAAAAAGGTGATAATAAAAGAAGGATATCATATACCATGCGTGCTAATGAAGCCGGGGATTATGTAAGTAGGTGTCACACATTAGCGTCTCTACTCGAGGTATCAGCTTACCCTAAACCTGGTAACATTCATAGAACAAGAGACTCAGATGATACTATTTATGAGCACTTTCTTTCTGGAAGCGTAGCAACTGCTCCTGTAATAAGGAGTCTCGCTTCTAGGGCATTTTTAGTTGAAGATGGTAAATATGATGACCTTGCTCTAGGTAAGTCTATCTTTGATGCAGTAAAAGAGATGATGAAATGGCAGCATGGAGGAAATGTCCAATTAGGAATCATACTATTACATACACCTTTAGCGGCTGCAGCTGGAGCTGTCTATAATGGGACAAAAGTTGACTACGAGCTTCTCAGAACTAAAACGGGTGCAATTATTGAAAAAACAAAGCCTGATGACACCATTAAGATATTCGAAGCAATAGAATATACGATGCCCAAAAGGTTACTTGGAAAGGTAGAAGAAATGGATATCTCTGACAGTCTATCAATAAAGAGGATTAAAGAAGAGGAAAAGACCCCCCTTGATGTATTCAAATTATGCTCTGATAGAGATAGTATTTGTAAAGAATGGACTACTAATTTCGAGATAACATTCAATCAGTGTTACCCTTTTCTAAAAAAACTCCTAAGTGAAGGAAAAAGAATCAATGAAGCTACAATAAGGACATTCTTGTATATTCTATCAGAACACCCAGATTCACTAATTTTAAGGAAAAGTGGAAGAAAGGTTGCAGAGAAAGTCTCTCTGAGGGCAAAAGAATTGTTAGAAATATCAAATAAAGAAGAATTCAATAAAAATCTATTAGAGATGGACAGAGAACTATGGGAACGTAAAGGAGAAATGAACCCAGGAACAACAGCTGATATCATATCAGCTTCAATATTTGTACTATTACTAGATGGATGGAGACCCTGAGCCGAAGAGTTCTTCTATCAATTCACTGCACTTGCTCTGTTTAGAAGCTTGGACATATCTCAGATAATGTGGATACATGCTCATCCAATCCTTAACACCTTTCTCTGTAATATATCCCTTTAACTTTCCCCCTTCTGTAACCGCTAGACTATTTATGTTAAATTTGGCCATGATATCAAAAGCTTCCTCAATTGTGTTATCAGTTTTAACCGTAATCACTGGAGTACAAATCATATTTTCCACTTTAATCTCCTCTCGAGGAAGGTCTGACTCTGCCAACCATTTCAATACATCAAACATATTGAAAGAGCCGATGGGGTTTCCATTTTCTAAGGCTATAATGTCCCCATGGTAGTTTTCACGAACCGCGTTGACTACCTCAACCAGATTTTGGTATATATCAACGGTTGGAACAGTCTTATCCATAAGTACCCTGCATGGGAGCTGGCAGAACTCTGGATCAAGTACCCTGTTAACCATACTGATCAATATATAGAGTATATACGTGGGTATTTTAAGTTTTAAGTTACTAGAAATAATGGAATTATGATTATTTTTACAAAATCTATTATAAATGAAAGTAATAGTTTATTGTGAG
Organism: Candidatus Bathyarchaeota archaeon; assembly: GCA_014730055.1. The sequence continues at coordinate 11,439 of WJIV01000203.1, read as the reverse complement.
TATATTATGAGTTTTGAGAAAAAGATACTTTACGTAAAAGGTAAAGATCAAAAATTTGATGACTTAATTCTAGAAACTGTAAAGGAATATAATCTGAAAACCGTTGTTGTAGGGAGTAATAAGGGAAGATCTGCAATTGATTTGGTGGAAATCGTAGGGGATAATGCCCATGTAATAAGTATAACAGAATTCACTTACAGTGATGATCTCAAAAAAGATATGAAAAAGAAAAAGATCACTCCACTAGAAAAGGTAAATCTACCTATTCAGGATGACAGAGCAATGCGGGAGACCCTTTTAATGTTTGGATCTGGGGTTAAGGCAGCACTAGAAGTAGCAAGAATAGCAGTGATAAATGGTCTAAAAGATAAGCAATTTATTACAGTTGCCGGAGGAGGCCAAGGTCTTGATACAGCCCTACTTGTCACGACGAATCATCCAGATGAAGAAATGATCACAGACCCAAAAAAAAGAATGTTAGTTAAAGAGATTATAGCCCTAAGGAAATATGACTAAGGGATTATATGTCAGATAAAATAAGCAGAACCGTATCAAACTCCTTAGAGGAAACAAAAGAGAGACACAAAAGATATCTTAGAGCAATGAGCAATCCTATAAGGAGAAAAATAATACGTTCAATCAGAGAAGGATCAAATACAATAAAGAAATTAGAAAAACAACTAGAAATGAATCCAAAAACACTGAGCTGGCACATTAAGATACTTGAAGATGGTTATTGCTTGGATAAATATTTTTTCAATGAGGTTGAGCACTATAAGGTAACCGAAGAGGGAGATGTAGTAGATTATATTGAAGGTTAAAATATTTTGAGATAAATATTTTAAATAGTCTATTTACCGAATTGTATCCGTGTTAGGTTATGATAAGTATAAATAAGCTCTCTTTCGGAATAGTAGAAAAGTTACTCGAAAAACCAGATTACTATAGGATCGAGGTGGAAACCCTTCCTTCGGGAGCCACGATCATAGATACAGGACTAGAAGCTCACGGTGGATTCGAGGCAGGTTTAATGACGACGAGAATTGCAATGGGAGGAGCCGGAACTGCAACTTTAAGCTACAGAGAATATGATAAAATGGATCTACCAAATATTGTTATATCAACGGACTATCCAGCGATCTCTCTATTTGGGGCCCAATTAGCCGGATGGAGAATAAAGGCAGGTGATTATCGGGCAGATGGGTCAGGGCCCGCTAGGGCGCTTGCATTAAAGCCAAAAGAAGTATATGAGAAAATACAATACAAAGACGACGCAGATGTTGCAGTTATTCTCTTAGAGACAGAGGAAAAACCTCCAGACGAAGCAGCCATTTACATAGCAGATAGATGTGGAGTTGATCCTAAGAATGTATACATGGTACTCACAAATACAACATCTCTGGCAGGTATGGTTCAGATATCTGGTCGAATAGTCGAGACAGGTTTATTCAGATTGGATATTCTTGGACTCGATCTAAAGAAAGTAAAGTATGGGGCAGGCCATGCACCAATTATGCCCGTACACACTGATTCTGGTAAGGCTATGGGGCGGGCTGAGGACGCGTTAACCTATGGCGGGGTCACCAGCTATATCATAGACGAGTCAGAAGACGTACTTGAGGAAATTGCTGAAAAAGCACCTTCTACTAACTGTGGGGATTACGGTAAGACCAGTTACGAAATATACAAAGCGGTAGATTTCGATTTCACGAAAATTGATCCAGCCCTATTTGCGCCTGCTGCAATATCAATAACCTGTGCTAGAACAGGAAAAACATTCACTTGTGGGGAAATAAACTCAGAGATAATTAAAAATTCGGCCAGAGAGTAACGGAGGGAAATCCGTGAACAATATAGAGGTAACACTAATCTCTGGGAGAACAACACAACAGGGAGTTGGACTTGAGGAAGGAAAAACATCCGAAGCTTACGCAAAAAGTGTTGGATATATCGAGTTAAACCCCTCTGACGCAGATAAAATAAATCTTAAGAAAGAAGATTTGGTCAAAATATCTAATGACAATGGTTCAGTTGTTCTTGAATGGAAGGGCACAGATGGACTTGATCAGGGTATAGCCTTCATTCCTTATGGACCCTGGTCAAACCAGTTGTTCGGTCATAATACTGAAGGCACTGGAATGCCTTTGTTTAAGGGAATACCTGCGGTGATACAGGAGACAACTGAAAAGATGTTGACATTGAATGAAATAGTAAAAAATCTAGGTAGTGAAAAATAATGGAAGTAATTAACGATGTTGTATGTCCTTTCTGTGGATGCTTATGTGATGATCTCGAGGTGTCAATAGAAGAAAACCATATATCGAAGATAAAAAATGCATGTGCAATTTCTAGATCAAAGTTTCTGAATCATAATAAAAATCGACTCACTTCCCCAACAATAGACGGACAGGTTGTGTCACTTGATCAAGCATTAGATGCTGTAATAGACGTCTTAACGACATCTAGGCGTCCATTGGTATATGGTCTAAGTTCAACAGAGTGTGAAGCGATTGGAAAAGCTATAGAAATCGCGGAAAGAACAGGAGGAGTAATCGACAACACTTCATCAGTATGCCACGGGCCCACAATATTAGCCCTACAACAGGTAGGAGAATCTAAAACTACCCTAGGAGAGGTTAAGAATAGATGTGATCTTGTGATATTCTGGGGGTGTAACCCGACCCAAGCACATCTAAGGCATCTATTAAGGTATTCTGGTATTCCCAAAGGCTTATTCACTCCAGAGGGTAGGAAAAATAGGTTTATAGTAGCTGTAGATATCCGTGAGACAGCTACAACTAAGATGGCTGACAAGTTCGTAAAGATTAAGCCTAATAGAGATTTTGAGTTGCTCCAAGCTTTGTCTGCTTCAGTTAGGGGAAACGAAGTCCCTGATGTAGCCGGTGTAAGTAAAGAAGAGATTACTGAGATAGCCGAGTTGATGAAGAAGTCAAAATTTGGAATTATTTTCTTCGGACTTGGATTAACCCAGAGTATGGGTAGGCATATGAATATTGATGCGGCCGCTCTATTAGTTGCCGAGTTAAATCATCACACAAAATTCCTTTTGACACCTATGAGGGGGCATTATAATGTAGCTGGAGCTAACACAGTTACCACGTGGCAAACTGGGTACCCCTATGCAGTAGATTTCAGCAGGGGGTATCCAAGATATAACCCTGGGGAATATACATCGATTGACATGCTCGCCAGGGGCGAGGCAGACGCCGCACTTATTATTGCATCTGATCCCGCTGCTACCTTTCCTGCTAACGTTGTCCGCGAATTAGCCAAGATACCCATTATCACATTGGATCAAAAAATTACTCCGACTACTATGCTAAGTAAAGTTGCCATTCCAGTGGCAACCGCGGGTATAGAAGCGGAAGGAACAGCGTACAGAATGGATGGAGTGCCATTAAGGCTTAGCAAATTATTGGAGCCTGAAAATGAAGTAAAGTCAGATGCAGTTATTCTCGATATGATTATTGAAAGAATGGAGGGAAAGAGATGACCTCAGAACTTGTAATAAAAGGTGGTCAGGTTTTCGATCCACTAAATGGCATTAATGGGGAGGTTACTGATATCTTCATTCGTAATGGCAAAATATCTGAAGAGTTCTCCGAGAAAAAAGCTCGAGTGATAGATGCTAAGGGTTTAACTGTCATGCCTGGGGGTGTTGATCTCCACAGCCATATTGCTGGAAGTAAGATAAATATTGGAAGATTGATGAGACCAGAAGATCATCGTAAAGATCCCGTGTGTAGAAGTTTAAAAACCAGATCTGGTGTTGGCTATAGCTGTCCATCTACTTTTGTGACTGGCTATAGGTATGCCCAGATGGGTTACACCACGGTTATGGAGGCTGCCATGCCGCCTCTTGGTGCAAGACATGTGCACGAGGAGTTGAATGATACCCCTATAATAGATAAAGCAGCTTTCACCCTCTTCGGAAATAACTACTTTGTATTAAAATACATCAAAGAGGGTGATAAAGAAAAGCTGAAAGCTTTCGTGTCATGGTTATTGAGAGCAACTCGGGGATACGCCATAAAAATAGTAAATCCGGGTGGCGTTGAGCACTGGAAGTGGGGAAGAAACGTAGAAGGTTTGGATACACCTATTGAGAACTATGAGGTAACGCCAAGAGAAGTTGTTACAAGGTTGGCTGAGGTAAATGAGGAACTTGGCCTACCACATACTATACACCTACACTGCAATAATCTCGGGGTGCCGGGAAACTATGAGACAACATTAGAGACAATGGAAACCATAAAGGGAGTGAAACCCAAGGAGGGCAGAAAATCATCTGTTCATATTGTTCACTGCCAGTTTAATGCTCTAGATGGAGAGAACTGGATGAAGTTAAGATCAGGAGCATCGAAAATCGCGAAGTACGTAAATGATAGAGATCATGTAACACTGGACCTTGGCCAGGTAATATTTACAGATACAACCACCATGACAGGTGACGGTCCATGGCAATTTAGGCTCTGGGAACTCACAGGCAACAAGTGGGTGAATAGCGATGTAGAGATGGAAGCTGGGGCGGGAGTAGTGCCCTACTCATTTAAGAAAAATAACCCAGCAAATGCTATTCAGTGGGCAATAGGCCTAGAATTAGCTCTCCTAGTTAAGGACCCTTGGAAGGTTTACATGACTACGGATCACCCCAATGGGGGTCCTTTCTACTATTATCCAAAGGTTATATCATGGCTTATGAGTCGCAAATCTAGAACGGAAACAATGCTCGAGTCTAATAAATCATGCATGAGGAAAACTACTCTGGATAACATCTACAGAGAGTACACATTTAACGATATAGCAATTGTAACCAGGGCGGCAACTGCCCAAGCACTAGGTCTGAAAGATAAGGGTCATCTTGGAATAGGGGCTGATGGAGATGTAAGTATCTACAACATCGATGCATCCGAGTGGAGACCAAGCCAATTCAAAGAAATCGAGAAAGCTTTCAGTAGCTCAGCATTTACGATAAAAAATGGAGAAATTGTTGTAAAAGATGGCGAAGTTCAATCAACTCCACAGGGCTCTACTTTCTGGGCGGATGCCAAGACCCCGATAGAGCTAAATGACGAACTAGAGAAGGAGCTTGAAGAAGAATTCAAGAAATTCTACACAATAAGCTTTAGAAACTATCCAGTTGAAGAAGCCTATTTACCTACACAGGTGCCAATTCAATCTAAGGGAGGTAATTAATATGAGCTTCCAGTACAACGGAGTAAATATTGAGGATACTTTTGCTGAAGGATTCAGCATGTGGGGAAGCAGAATAATAATAACCGCTGTAAACAGAAAATGGGCAAACACAGCTGCGACAAATATGACAGGTTTCGCAACCAGTGTAATCGCTTGTGACTGCGAAGCGGGAATAGAACGAGAGATCCCCTCCGATCAAACACCAGATGGCAGACCAGGGACTGCAGTAATGGTATTTGGTTTTAGTAGAAACAAACTATCAGAACCTATGCTAAATCGTATAGGACAATGTGTACTTACATGCCCAACAACCGCGATATACAACGGATTACCAGAAGAAGAATCAGATGAGATGCTGGACGTTGGAAAGAGTGCTCGCTTTTTCGGAGATAGCTTCCAGGTAAAGATGAGACTAGGTGATGGATATAGTATGCGCCAAAGGTTTTGGAGAATTCCCGTAATGGAGGGAGAGTTTTTGATAGAGGATAAATTCGGAGCAAAAAAGGCAGTTGCTGGAGGCAATTTCCTTATTATGGGAGATTCAGAGTCAGCTACATTAGAGGCTTCAGAAAAAGCAATTGAAGCTATTCAAAAAGTTCCATATATAATAACCCCCTTCCCAGGTGGATTGTGTAGAAGTGGAAGTAAAGTTGGCTCAAGATACAGTTTCTTAAGGGCCTCAACAAATACACCATTCTGTCCCTCAATTAAAAACAGTTACTCTGAAAGCAATATACCAGAAGGAGTCAATTCTGTAATAGAAGTTGTAATAAACGGATTTGATGAACCATCAGTGTTAAAAGCTATGGGAGAAGGCATCAAAGCAGCTACCAGCATTGAGGGAATTAAATGGATAACCGCTGTAAACTTCGATGGTAAACTTGGTAAATACCAAATGTCATTAAAAGAAAGTTTAGGAGGAATACCTTAATGAAAACTATAATTATTAAACCATTAACTAGTACTAAGATTCCAATAGAAGCTGAGGTACTATCCCCCCAATATCTAGCTCGAAAGAAGATTGAAGAAATTAAAGAATTATCAGTATTTCAAGGAAATAAGACTCATAAGCTCTCAGAATTTTTTACAGTTGAGGGAGAAAAATCTGACAACGAAGATGAAACTAGGATAGTAATAGACGGAGATGCCTCTCATGTCAAATATATTGGAACTGAAATGAAGGCTGGAGAGATTTGGATAAAGGGAAGCTCAGGAATGCACACAGGATCACTGATGAAAGGTGGAAAAATTACTGTGGAGGGTAATGTATCTGACTGGGCTGGGGCAGAGATGAGTGGGGGCGTATTGATGATTGAGGGCAACTCAGGACATCAATTAGGTTCAGCTTATAGAGGAAGTAGTGAAGGGATGACTGGAGGTGCGATAGTGGTTGGAGGTAATACTGGTTCCGAAGCGGGTAGCTTCATGAGAAGAGGAATTATAGTAATAGATGGTAGTACAGGAGCATTCACTGGTGTACACATGAACGGCGGAGAGATCTTCGTATTCGGGAAAACAGGTATAAGAGCAGGTGCCCAAGCTAAAGGAAACGGAGGATTTATTGCTTGTCTTGGTGGAATAGATGAACTCCTACCAACATATCGATATGATACAACATACAGTCCCATCATGATTAGATTATACATGAAAGAACTTTCAGAAAAACTAGGAATTTCTAAAGCCACTAAATATAAAGACGTTACCTTCGAACGATATAGGGGCGATCTGGCGGTAGGAGGAAATTCTGAGATACTAATAACTAAGGGATAACCACTTGAAAATCGGGATACTCTCATCTGACAGAAGAGAATGGCATGTACTCAGACTCAGAGAGGAATTAAAAAAGAGAAAACATGAAATCTACGTTTTTCCAATCTCTGATCTTGTATCCAGAATAGGGCTAGATCCTAAAATGAGCATCAAAGGGTACCCTGTTGATAGTTATGACGCAATTATTGTAAGAAGAGTACCTGGAGGATCCGTTGAGCAGATCTTCTATAGAATGGACACCCTTCATATGCTGGAGGAATATGGGGTAGTTGTCTTCAACTCTCCGGAAAGTATTGAAAAATCTGTTAACAAATACTATACATCGGCACTCCTTCATAAATATGGCCTAAATTCACCGAGGACTATAGTTGCTGAGAATTTTAGAGAAGCAATTAGAGGTTTCAGGGAACTAGGGGAAGATGTGATTCTAAAGCCAATATTTGGCTCACTTGGCTCGGGTATAACTAGGATTACTGACCCTGAAATCGCATATAGAGTTTTTAGATCCTTAGAGGCGATCAACAGCGTATTTTATCTACAAGAATATATCCCCCATGATAATACCGACATTAGAATCTTCGTGATAGGCGGAGAAGTAGTCTCAGCTATGAAGAGAGTTGGAAAGAATTGGAAAACCAACATTTCCTCTGGCGGAGAACCAATGCCTTATACACCTTCTAATGAGGAAAAAGAGTACAGTATTAAAGCAGCTGAAATTCTAGGTTTAGATTATACCGGAGTTGATCTTCTTCCATCCGAAAAGGGCGATCTATACACAATAGAGGTAAACAGCACACCCGGTTGGGAAGGATTACAAAATGTAACTAGTAAAAACATCTCAGAACATATTATCAATTATATAAGCTCAAAGTTGAAATAATAATGAAACCGAAGGACAGGGACTTTATCGAGACTAAAGAGGGGTTAATATTTTGTGTAGTCGGTTACTTGCATCCATCAGATAGAATTACATCCTACTTAAAATACATCCCTTCAATAGATGGAATTTGGCAAAAGGGAGAGGTTACCTACAAAAGAATGATCAAATATTATCATGTCTCACAGATTGAAAGCACCTATAGCTACCTTGAAAAAAAATACCCCGAATACATTTTTCTAGATCCAATTAGAGATATAAAAATCTCCGCAGTGCCTAAAAACAGTATAAAAAGATACTATATACCTAAGATTAGATTACTTGAGATTTTGGAGAACCCGCTTGATGTACTTGAAGAAAAAGCGTCCAAAATTGTGAAAGAAATCCAAAAAAAGGTAAATATTGAGAATAATATCGGAATTACAGGCTCTGTTCTTACGAGCTTACATAATCCTAATTTTTCTGATCTTGATTTCACAGTTAATGGCTGGGAGAATGTGATGAAAGTAAAGAAGGCAATATTAGACTTAAAATCTGAAGGTTTTATCAGGTTTTTATCTGAAAATGAACTAAGCACATGGTGTAAAGAGAGGAGCGAAAAATTTCCATTATCGGTTTCTGAACTAAGGAGAATTGCAAAAAGAAGGTGGAACTTTGGATACTTCGAAGATATCTATTTTTCGTTACATGCCACTAGAGATGATGATGAGATCAAAGAGGTATATGGTAATAATCTTTATACAAAATTAGGTGAGGTCTCTGGAAAGGGTGTTATCTCTGATGTGAAAGAATCTTTGTATAATCCAGCGATTTATAAGATTAGAAATTCTTCAACAGAAAAAGAAGTAAAAATCTCAGAGATTGTATCTTTTGAAAGTCTTTACAGTGGCCTCTTCAATGTTGATGATTTAGTCCAATTTAAAGGAGTATTAGAAAAGGTAGAGGGAAAAAATAATTATCATCGAGTGGTCTTAGGTGCTGCAGGTACAAAAAATAGTTATGTTAAGTGGTTTATTCCTCAGGATTAGGTACCCATTTCTCGACAATGTATTTTGATATTCCCGACGAGTCCATGGGCCCCACAGATACACTCCACCCAGTCAATTCTCTGATTTCGCCACTTAAACGTGCTGCCCTACCAGGTATAACGATATGTCTATGGGTAACCTTATCACCAACTTTATAATTTGCAATTGCTTCCGCCACTGTATCTGCGGTCATTTTTCGCCCTGCCACAGCACTCTCAACGGACATCCCTTCGCTATCAACTACTAATAGATAACAGTCCAGTTTTGCTGATTCAATGTCAGATGCAACAGTATAATAGGTTAATGCAAAGTTTGTTGTTAGAAGAACTGGTGATATTTCATCGGGGTTTCCTAGTGTCTCCAACCCAGGTTCTACTGATACAGGCTTTCTAGGATCCGTGTAAATATTTGATCTGAGAATTACTTGAGGTAAAAGAGACCATCCGCTTATTCCATGAACAATTAATGCGTCCGCGAATCTTGTTATACATAATGCGGCAAGTGCTGCTTCATTCCATTCATTAATTAACGGATCTTCAGCTTCAGTGGCCCAAGCCGCCATTGGCGCACTTAATAAAGGATATCCAAGGTGTTCTTCTTCTTCATTGATTGATTGCCATCTTAGAACTGTAAAATTCTCTACGTTTGCTGATTGGTAAGCATTTGGCTCCGTACCAATGTCCATAACAAGATCATTTATTCCATATTCTTCTAAGGTATGGATAATACTCTTAAGTGAATCCCTATCTTGAGGGGCATAAGCTACTATTGGACAGTCAAATTCAAGTGACAGATCTGCCATATCTTTCCAATTTGTAGTGGTAGCACCGTGTATCAAGGGTCGCCTATCTGCTACTTCCTCTAGAGCTTTTCTCATAGCCGAAGGGTCATGATTACATAATATCAAAGGTTTTGTGGTCAATTCACTTGCCTTTTTTACTGACTGGACAAATTTATCGGGATCATCGCTTGTGCAAGTGATTGCTAACATATCAAGGGTTAACTCCATTCCTATGTATTCATAACTAAAGTCATTTAGTATATTGACTCTTAACTCAAACTCTTCTTCATTCATCCCGTCGCTAACATGTACTGCTATTGCAGGTTCATGGAAGTATGTAAATTCATGTCTGTAAAGTACATATTCTCCACCAAGTGTGATTTTATTTTCTCCAATACCAACTTCAATCGCTTTAACTGCGGGTTTTAATAGATTCCAAAGTTCATCGAATTTTTCCTTATGCTTTGGTGAAAGTAATGGACTGCATTCTTCTAGTAAAGCTTCTCTATTAACTAACTTGGCTGCAAAAGCCATACAGTTAGCTTCTCCACATTCCTTACAATTTGTTCTCGGCAATTTCTGATAGATTTCTATTGGACTTAATTCTTTTGCAGGCATATTTTTCACCTATACTTTAATTCTCACCCAATCCGTAGGATTGGTGGCTCTCTCTCCTTTCATTAGATTATCGATTGTGTTGCTAATACTGTCCACTGCTGCAGGATGCATCATCATGAAGTAGTCAACTCCTGCTAGAAGCAGTGTTTGTGCAGTCACCGTTTCCCAGATTGGACCTCTAAGTTCACGTGGAGCAAATTCAGGTCCCATTTTCATCCAAGCTTCTCTCGCGGCCCATGCGTTTGTTGAACCTGAGGATAAAGGATGATTTAGTTCTGGATCCCCTTTTAATGCTGCCAACCTACATCTCTCCATAACTGTAAAAGCATAATCTAATCCATATCCAAGCGCCGCTGTTGTTGTGTCCATTAAAATTTGTTCTTTTTCAAGGAAATCGTATAGTTTACGATTTAATTCTCTCGCCTTATTTACATCCATGCTCGTGAAGGCAATAACAGTATTGTTATACTCGCTAATCAGTTTAGCCGTTTCCTCAATTTTCATATCAAGTGTTACAGAGTTGAAGAGAAGATTTTCCCCCTGGATATTCTCTGAAATTGCTTTAAATACATCAAAATCTTTTTGTGGATCACCGCATCCACCTATGCTTATTGGTACATCTACTGCCTCAACTACCTTTTCGACTGTTTTTACTGCGTTTTCTGGTGGTGCATCCTCAATAAGAGGATCAATAGTAAGTAGGTGAACATTTACCATTTCTGCTCCATATTTTTCAACGCATACACGAGCCCATTCGGCAACATCGTCTTTATATTCGTCAAAATGATTGCGAACAGCTCTTGCTAAACTGATCTTAGGCCAATCGAAAACATCGAGAGCTATAATGGGTTTATTCGGTGGAGGTTCTATGAAATTATAAAAGGCCGGACATTTTTCACCTCCAAGAGTATATGATATAGCTCTTGTTCCTCCATCGGAGGCGGTTGCTCCAAGTTTTACTTCTACAATCTCCCCAGGGTATTCAGGTTTTGGTATACCGGTTTCATCTTTAAAGAGTTTATTTGGTTTAGCTTTTTCCAAAGTTTTTGTCTGAGTGAAAGGTTGCTGGTATTGTTGAGGAATGGGCATTGTAGGAGCACCTAATAATCCTGCCATACGGTTAGCAGAATCTCTGATTAATGCTAACT
>WJIV01000202.1 GCA_014730055.1 Candidatus Bathyarchaeota archaeon | reverse complement strand
TGATGCCATGTATCAGAGGGATGCCAAGGATGCCGATCTGATTAAGGAATCCATTGAGGATAATAGGATACTCTTAACACGGGACAGAGAGCTTGTGGAGAGAGCGAGAAAAATGGGTGTAGAGGCGTACTTTATTAGTGGTACCACAAGTGTTGAGAAGCTCGTTGATCTGCGCAAAAAACTAGATCTTAGCTACTCTCCCCAAATCTCCCGCTGCCCAAGGTGTAATGGAGTACTTAGAGAGGTTGAAAAGGCGCGGGTAAGCCAGAGAGTTCCTGAGGATAGCTACAAAGCCTTTGACGATTTCTGGGAGTGCAAGGAATGTGGCACCATTTATTGGAAAGGGAGCCACTGGAAGAAGTTAAAAAATACACTGAATAGTGCTAACTCTGAAGGTTCTTCAGAGCCTTTATAAATTTCTATAGGTCCAACTCTTTGAAGAAAATATGGGGGCCTTCAACCTTACCGATGAAGAGGGAGAGTATCTCGTCAGACTAGCTAGACATGTAATAGAGTCGGAACTAGAGATCCGAGGGAAACCCGATACACGTGATGCTCCAGAGATCGCCTTTAGGGATGCTGGGGTCTTTGACACTCTCAAGAGGCATAACTATCCAGGAAACCCCCTGCGAGGCTGCATAGGAATACCCTATCCAGTTAAACCGCTTCTTGAAGCCCTAATAGAAACATCACACAATGCCGCTTTTGATGACCCGAGATTCCCCCCTGTCAAGAAAGATGAATTAGATGAGATAAAAGTGGAGGTTAGTGTTCTAACCCCCCCTGAAAAAATAGTCGTAGATTCCCCGGAGGAGTATCCAGGAAGGGTTGAGGTAGGTAGAGATGGATTAATTATTAGTCGAGGTTATAGGCGTGGATTGCTTCTTCCCCAGGTACCAGCAGATTGGGGATGGGACTCTGAGGAATTCCTGAGTCAGACCTGTTTCAAAGCTGGACTCTCCCCAGACTCCTGGCTCAGGAAGGAAACAGATGTCTATAGTTTCCGGGCGATAATATTCTCCGAGGAGTCACCACGAGGAGAAGTTAAGAGGCATAAACCCAAATAGAGAAGGTAAAATGGAAAGCTTCGACGGTTCAAGGATATATTTCAGCCCATGCGGGATAGGTTTAGGGCATGTTAGTCGAAGCGTTCCACTCGCTCAGGAGTTTTTAGAAAGAGGTGGTGACGTTCTGTTCAGCACCTACCATGAGGCGGTAGACTACGTGCAGAAATATGATATGCCCGTAATGAATGCACCATCTATTGAGTTAGAAAATGATCCGACCGGGAGCATAGATCTGAAGGCTTCCACTTTGGGCCAGAGCTTTATTGCATTCCCGACCCTGTATGAACAGGTTAGGTTTGAGTTACAAGCTATGCAGTATTTTGAGCCTGACTTGATATTCAGTGATTCGCGACTAAGTACTATATACGCCGCGAGGTTGCTTAAAATTCCCTGTATACTTCTCTTAAACCAGTTTCTACCCAGAATACCTCGTGAGAGAGATACAACCTTTTTCAAGTTACTTGATGGTGCTGTCCTGACATTATTGGGGAGGAGTTGGGCCTTAAGCGACTTACTGATTATACCCGACTTTCCACCTCCTTATACAATCAGCCTTGATAGCCTTCGCATACCTAGAAGGTATGGAGTCAAGGTTCAACTCGTCGGCTCGATTCTAGCTCAAAAACCAGATGAGATAGGAGACTCAAAATTGATTAGGCAGCAACTGGGTGTGGAGGAAGAAGAGTACTTAATATATGCCACTATGAGCGGACCTAGAGCAGAGAGAATGCCTATAATCAATTTGCTTGAACCTATTTTCAGAAAATTTCCAGAGCCATACAAGGTAGTGATGTCTCTCGGATTACCGAATGGTGGTAATGAACCAGAACATGATATGGCTCTAACGAAAATACCTTGGATAGAAAACCGTTTTGACTATATGAAGGCATGCGACCTAGTGATAAGCAGAGGGGGGCATGAGACGATAATGCAGACAATATGCTACAAAAAGCCCTCAATAATTATCCCTGTGCCTAAGCACCCTGAACAATATGGTAACGCGAGGCGAGCAATGGAGTTAGGTGTAGCTGAAGCCGTGCATCAGAGGAATATCAGTAGAGACTTCCTTTTAGGTAATATAAAAAAGATGCAGAGAAGCAGCTATTATCTTGATAACTTGGAACAGATGAACTCAAAAGAAGATCTTGGATCAGGCCTTGATCACATCTTCGAAATAATCGCATCCTACTTAAAACGCTGAACAGTAAAATACTACATTATCAATTAGTCTTGCATGGATTATCATTATCCCAAGAAACGAGACCCTGAAGTAACCAAATTTTTCAACAAAGAAGTTATGGAGGCATTCCAACACTGGAACGAAAAAGTTATGGAGCCTGGGGTGCTAGACAAGAAGACTAAAGAACTTGTTGCAGTGGCATGTACTTACATGACGAGGTGCCCGTATTGTATCGAGGGCCACACAAAAATTGCGCTTAAAGCCGGTGCAAATAAGGAAGAGATCGCTGAAGTTATCCAGATAGCAATGGCATTAAACGCTGGAGCTTGTGTTGCACATAGAAATATTGCCCTAGATGTAGAATAATTATTTCTTCATAGCCCTATTGGTCATCCCAGTATCTCCGATTCTTCATATATTTTATCTTGGCTTCTAGCAGGTCTTTGTAAAACTCTTCTTCGTTTCTATGCATCCTTGATAAGATCTGATAAGAAGTAACGGGACCTACCCCATAGACCATAAGTGCTTCAAGGGCTTTCCTACCGTAGCTCAGTACCATGTCGGCGGTTTTTCTCCCCTGAATTAAGATATCTATATCATCACCGTATAGGTCTTCGCCATTTTTCCATTTTTTTAACATGTAAAGAAACTCTGATGGATCCTGTCGATATCTCATCATTGCAAGCAGCCCTGAACCGCATTTTTCACATTTTGGGTGTTGCCCAGTTTCTCTGATCCTGACTTTTTTATCCCAGTCTGTACAGTTCACACAAACAAGATGAACTCTTCTTGATTGGAGATTTCTTCTCATTTCCTCAAGTTGGTCTGCTATCGTTGCATCTGATAGCATCAATTCCTCGATATCCGCGTACTTTTCGAGTATGTGCCTAGCGAGTATAGTAGGCTCCTTCAACCTGTATGATGAAATATGGATCTCTTCTTTCTGTAATAATTGTAGGAATTCTATGAGACCCTCACGATCTAATTTATCATGATAAGCTTCCCTCAGGGTCTCCCTATAGATAGGCGTATCCTTAAACCTGATATACAGGTTATCTATCCTATCCGGTCCCATTATCTTCCCACGAGGTATAACGCCAAATCTCTCCGCGATGAACTTCATCTTGTAACCGAAAGGAAATCGGGCTTCCATGAACTCCATTAGAAGTCTATCCGAATCTTCAGGTGTGATTTTTTTGAAACTATCCAAGATCTCTTCAAGGTCGTATTCACTTATTTTATGCGGGGACTCAATCAGTATCCTATAAGGGTCATTCCACCAACCGTAAATCAGCTCTTTTCCGCTTAAGCACGCATCCAATACTGCTCCGAGGGTTCTGTTGAAGTTCTCCCCATGGGGGCTATGAATTATCAGATATTTCTCATATGCTTCAAAAATAAGCTTATAAGGGTCGGGTAGTGGGACACCTAGTCTTAAATGGGCTTCCGCTTCCTGCAGCACCTCCTTAAAGCAGTTCTCGTTTGATTCCAGTTCTTTGGATAATTTATCTATTGACTGAGCTTCATCCGCCTTTTTAATTCTCTTTCTTAACTTTGATGCCCCTTCTGCTACCTCTTTTGTTACTGGAATGAGTTCCCCGTCCCAGCCAGGAAGCGCACCGAGGGGGTCCTCACTTGGTAGAGCGTACAGCATACCCTGTTGTTCATCGATCTGTATTATCCGCCAGACCTTTCCCTTGAGAATGACATTTAGCCCTAGTCTAGCCCTCAAGCTCCAGAATTCGTCTCCAACTGTCCCAATTACCTCGTCAGTAATAGCGTTAATGAAAGGATATCGGCGCTCGTCGTTTATCATTCCAAGGTTCTCGTAGTAATATCTCCTTGTTTTTCGTCTCTTCTTAACCTTTTCTCCATCCCTTCCAATTAGTGCAATATGGTGTAAGAAAGTTGTGAACTCGTCAAGCTCCTTTAGACTAAAATCCCAGTAGGGATAAGCCTTCGATATGATCCTGTGAATCTCATTCAATTGAATACCGTCAGAATTACCAATTGTAAGCCCGCATATCTGATGACATAATACATCGAGTGGTTGAATATGCACTTTAGTTGGCTCAATTATTTTCTCTCTTGCCATCTTCGAGGTTGTAATGCTTTCGAGTGTGTCCTCACCATAAGCTGGTATAGTTACCCCCTCACTTAGTTGGCTGAGTGTATGCCCGGCCCGACCAACTTTCTGGATTAAGCCAGAGACCTGTCTTGGGCTAAGGTACTGGATACACAGATCCACATCACCCACATCGATCCCAAGCTGCAGTGTGCTTGTACAAACTATTGCCTTGATACCCCCTGACTTGAATCCGTCCTCTACCCTATGGCGCTGCTCCCTGCTCAGAGAGCCATGATGGACATCAATTCTGGGATCGAGTTGCTTCAACTTATGCCCTATATTCTCAGCCTGACCTCGTCCCTGAACGAATATCAATGTCTTCTTGTTATTCCTGACAAGATCCAGTATTCTGTTTAACCTGGAAGCCGCTTTGGGTGAGGTTCTAAGGTCATCTGCTAGGTCATAGTCAGTGTCACCCGGATAGGGGAACTCAACCCTGTATTTGTACGTCTTGTCCACCTCAACCTCAATTATCTCAACTGGCCTTATTCCTCCTAGGAAACGAGCTATCTCTTGGGGGTTACCCACAGTGGCACTAAGACCTATTCTCTGGAAACTTGGGGATACCTCCTCAAGTCTTTCCATTCCAATGGTTAACTGTGCTCCTCTCTTACTCTCAGCTAGGTCGTGTATCTCATCGACTATAAGCCATCTAACGGTTTCAAGATGGTTCCTCATACTCTTGGTTGGGAGAATTGCCTGCAGGGTCTCAGGGGTGGTAATTAACATTGAGGGAGGGCTTTTTGTCTGTCTTCTTCTCTGTTTCTGAGAAGTATCCCCGTGCCGCACCTGAATATCCATTCCAAGCTGGTTAGCCCAGAATATCATACGACGCATTATATCCCTGTTGAGTGCCCTTAGCGGTGTTATGTATATTATTTTAATACCCTCACAAGGCTCAGAATCAAGGTAGGCATTGAAAACCGGTAACAATGCTGCCTCAGTCTTTCCGCTTGCTGTAGGGGCAACTAGAAGAACGTTTTTTCCTTCATTAACTCGATCGAAAATTTTCTCCTGTGGAAGAGTTGGTTCTTTGATCCCCAGTATATCTAAACCCTCGATTATCTTGGGATTTAGATTACAGAACACATTGGAGACCATAGACATATCTCTGTATTAGCGAAATTTATTCTATTATGATAAGATCAGTATTTACGGCTAGTGAGCACGACTACAAAGTCGTCTTCTTTTGGGGTGGCTTTCTCCTTGGAATACTCAATCATAGCAGCAAGAGCGGATGCAGAGGCCGGTAAAACAGAGAATCCCTCTTGTCTTTCCAGGATCTCGCTAAAGATCTCAAGCATGGAGTCCTCAATACCCACAGCGTATCCACCTGAATCCCATAGGGCATCTAAAGCTATCTGACCATCCAAGCTCTTCCAGTTCACAATTGGCTCATTTGAAGGTGTCTCATCAATTGCTTCAGGATCCAACTCCACTATTTTCTTTTTTCCCTTATTATAGCTTGTCACAATAGGGTTCCCTCCTGAGGTACTAGCACAGACCATTGCTGGGATTTTGTCTGTGCGACCTCTATTATGTAGCTTTTTCCAACCCTGATATATTCCACTGAAACATGTTCCGTTGCTTACTGCAACACTTAGGGCGTCTGGCGCATATTTCAGATCATCGAAGATCTCGTAAGCTATCGTCTCATATGCAAGTAAACTAATCTCAGTATTATCTGGTGTCCCCGGATTTCCATTATACCATCCATTATCCTCAGCTTCATTAGAACTAATCTCTACTAGTTCCTCGTATGTACCAGGAGCACGATGGATTATTCCCCCCTGTCTTTCTATCTCTGATATTCTTGGGGTCTGATACTTTTCAGGGATATATACATGAGGAGTAAGGCTGAAGGTCTTGCTCAGATGAACTATACTCGCGCCGAAGTTTCCACATGATGCAACGACTAAAGTATCAAATCCCTTCTCACTTGCGTTGTTCAGTGTTGCGTAAGCCGCTCTATCTTTCATGCTACCGGTGGGGTTGCCTGCCTCAAACTTGAGGTAGAGTTTATTAATTCCAAGCAATTTTTCTATGTTTATCGAACGTGTAAAAACTGTACTCCCTATTCCATATTTTTTAAATTCTTCTGTAAACATACATAGCTTACCGTTTGATTTCTGACTGGAAAGGTTTTTTTCCTAGTATTAAACCCATCGAAAGTAGAAAATAGGTAGAAATAAGTGAATGGACTATCTATAAATGCAAAACAGACAGCCTCGGGCTTTGAGATCTTTTTCAGGGGCTCCAGATATGTGGTGAATTATCCTGACGAAATATGGCAGAATTACCCTATAGAGGCGAGGAATGTTTTGTTTGATAACCTGGTTTATAGTGAGACTGTGCACCTCCCGCTTACCCATAAAAAAGGGGAGATAAAATATAACACGAGTCCACCCTATTTCCAGACCCAGTTCTTCCAGAACTTTGTGATGGATCTCCCTAGTTGCGCGGACGTTGACGGAACATATACTTCTGAGCTACTCAAGGAATTCATGAATCTCAAGACCAAGTTCAAGGATAACGAGATCAAATTCCCGGCATATAACGAGCCTTCTAGAGACGATAGTAGTATTGTTAGCTTAAGCTTCGGAAAGGACAGTCTTTTGACATGGGCAGTATGTCGAGAGCTTGGCCTTAACCCACAGGCTGCCTACATAGTGGAGCCAGTGTTACTTTACGAGGAGAAGCATAAAGATCGCTTGGCCAAGAGGTTCCAGGAGGAGTTTGGTGTAGAGCTTCAAAAAATTGAGCACACTGCTGGTCAGCTAAGGGACGGCTTCATATTGGGTGTGGGAAAGACTGAACTTGGTTGGGGTCTCCAGTCAACGCAATACTCTCTTATGCTGCTTCCCATAGCACACAAGTGGAACAGTCGTTACATTCTCTTCGGGAACGAGCAGAGCTGCGGTGAGTTCTATTATGACAAAGAGGGATTCATATGTTATCCTGCTTACGATCAGTGCCACATTTGGACAACACAGATCGACTCTATGACAAGACAACTCACTGGTGGAAATGTTCGTACTATTAGTGTCATCGAACCATTAAATGACATTGCTGTCGTCTATAGCCTTTACAAGCGGTATCCAGAAGTAGCAAAGTATCATATGAGTTGCTTCGTAGAGACTGAAGCTGGAAGGAACAACCGTTGGTGCATGGATTGCAGTGTCTGCAGCAAGATGTACCTCCTAATCAAGGCAAGTGGCTTTGATCCGAGGGAGGTAGGGCTTAATAGAAACATGCTGGGGGAAGAGATGCGTGATTACTTCAGTCTCTTCGGTGGCAGCAGCGTTAATACTTATGCTCTCACTGGCAGAGGTAGAGATGAGCAGCTTTTTGCCTTCTACCTGGCATGGAGGAACGGTGATAAGAGTCCTCTCGTAGAGGAGTTTGAGAAGAGGTTCTTAGACGAGGCAAAAGGCAGGGAGGACGAGTTCTACAAGACTTTTTTCGATATCCATGAATCAATCACCATGCCTAATGGCATAAAAAATAATGTGATAAGCATTTACAAGGAGGTTCTAAACGATATCTAGAGTATTAACAATAGCCTTCGCATGCAATACAAGGATGTCAGATGACGAGTTCAACGTGGAGTTCGAGCCACAGGATACTATCGACAAGGTCAAATATGCCATAGAGAAGATGGGTCACAAATATGTCCAATTAGAGGCAGATTATTGTTTCTACGACAATTTGAAGAAGACAAGGCCTGATCTGGTCCTGAATCGGGCCGAAGGATTAGGGGGTGAAAGCAGAGAGAGTCATATACCTGCCTTCTGTGAGATGTTAGGAGTCCCATATGTTGGTAGCGGTGTTATGGCAAACGCCATCGGACTGGATAAACCGACCACCAAGATGATATTAGAGTACCATGGGCTGAAAACCTCACCTTTCCAAGTGTTCTACTCTATCTCTGATCCAATTAGACCTGGTCTGAAGTTTCCACTGATACTCAAACCCAGTCACGAGGGTAGTAGTATAGGCATAAACTGGGATAATGTTGTTCACGATGAAGAAAAACTCCGAGTTAAGCTCAGAGAGATGCTAGAGACCTATGATCAGCCAATATTATGCGAGGAGTTCATCGATGGACGAGAATTTAGTGTTGGACTCTACGGTAACTTTTCCTCAGGCCGAGAGCCATCAATCTTACCGATACTCGAGGTTGACTTCTCCAAATTCCCCAAGGAATTAGGTAATGTCCTAGGTCAGAAAGCTAAAACGATATTCGACTCCTCCAAGAATTATCTCTGCCCCGCTCCAATTAGTGAAGAACTTAGAGCTCGCATAGAGAAAGAGGCAAAAAGAGCTTTCAGAGTATTGAATTGCAAGGACTGGGCTAGGATAGACTATCGTATGAATAAGGCTAATGAACTGTTTTTCTTAGAGGTCAACACGCTACCCGGTATAGATTATAATGTCGAGCATGATGAGTTGAGCTTCTATCCCATGATGTGGTATGCAGCAGGAATGGATTTCAATGACATGATCCAGAAGGTGGTAGAAGCTGCTCTAGAGCGCTATGCCACAATGTGATTCTATGATAACATCTCTACCATTACTTGATGATGCATTAAATGCAGCCAAAAATAGACTGCATGAGAAACTGGAGAGAGAATGCACTATCTCCATTTATGTTAATCCTAACGAACAACTGCTCAATCAGCTTGAGGCTATTGATCATGAAAAATTTCGAGAAGAGCTCTGGGTTACCCATCAGGAGCTAGAGGAGAAAACGAGACAGAAGGGGTTTATTGCCTTCATGATTTACACTGACGAGCAACCTATCGCATTTCTATATGGTTATCAAGAACCCGGTGACCCATCTGGTTTTTTCTTGGATGAGATTGCAACTAGAATTGAAGGTAAAGGAATTGGTAAAATCCTGATTGTGTTGTCCTTGATTTACTGCGTCGAGGTTAGTTACGATCATGTTGCTCTATACACAGAGCAGTCAGATGATAAGGGCAGGAGACTTGAGGAGTTTTATGAACATATGGGATTCTACCTAGTAAATCGAGATCCTGAATTTGGTTCAGTCATGAGATACAATATTGAGGAGGAGAAGTTAACCCCTCTTTACAATCGGGTTATGTTTAAGGAAGGCGGGCCTTTTCCACCATACCTAACAAAATGAATATACTGTATTTACCTATAATATCTATAAATATCTATTTTTTAACACCATTTAAGATAAAAAGACCTTATTTCAGGTTAATTTTTATATAAAAGCATTATCAGCAATTTTTAAATAAAATCTCATAAAAAGCAACAATAAAATCAGGTTTTAAACCAAAAAATAAGTATAAAAATAAAATGAAATAGTTTTTAAGGGTGTATCACCTCAAAGGGGAGATGCCAGAATAAACTGGTAAACACGATATAGGAGAGAAAAAAATGCCAAGTTGTGAATTCTGTGATGCCGATAGGGTAAAAACTTACGAGTGTAAAGAATGTGGAAAGGAGTTTTGTGTTTCATGCGGAAAATCTCATAAAAAACTCTGCAATAAATGCCTAGAATCAAAAGGAACAAAAGGCGGCTCACCTCTAAGTGTGATAACTGGCTTGTTCCGCATGAAGAAGTAGATTATTTTACTATCTCCACCAATTTTTCAGATGTTACCTCGGCTGCTATATAGCATACCAGGGGACATCCTTTATCACTATGTCCACCTGCCTCTAGGAATGCCTTATAATCTTCCTTATCGTTGAGATCAAAAGCTCTTCCATATATAATTCTCTGGATATCCCTGCAGAGAGTTGATTCTAAGCTCTTCTCCGATTTGAAGGCATCCTGAACCCTAAGTTTGAACCTTTCGCAGATTTCGTTAGCTGGCTTCATAGCATCTCGGTACGCTTGGGTGTCCTCAATGTCCTCTCTGCCAGCTGCCTGTCCGAGCGCTAGAAGACCTCCTACTAATGCACCACAGGTCTCCCCTCTTCTCGCTATTCCACCACTTAACACAGTAGCCGCTTTGAAAGCTTCCATGTCAAACATGTCATAGGCTTCCTGGAGTGCAAGGAGAACCGATTGGCTGCAACCGCTATATTTATCATATTCGAGCGCTTTTCTACCAATCTCTCCGTGGTTCAACTAACTCACCAAATGTAGTTTTTTCTGACGTCCAGCCAGGAATATCAGTTCTTCGCCGGTCCACCAGGCATCCTGTTCTAATGCCATTCTTACCTCCTGGTTATCCCACTCTGGTATTTTCCTCTTGGCATTTAGTTCAATGGCATAGCAGGTATTCTCGTATAATTTATGATCGCCACGACCTGGTACTCCTTTCTGTTGGTCCCACAGTCCTATAGTTGGTCCAGCTGCATGTCCATGAACACCTATTGGGTGCGTATAGATGCTGGGGTTTATACCCGCCTTTTTTGCATTCTCTAGAGCAATTTTCAGTATCTCGTTTCCTGTCCTTTCCGTCTTCATTGCCTCAGCGTGGAAGTCCTGCAGTCTATTAGCATCAACTAGAGCTTCTTTTAATCCTTGAGGAGCGTCAGTCTCTCCGTGCTTTAAGACATAGGCGTTCTGCTGTACATCTGTTGCTAGTCCTAGATAATAGAAGCCGATGTCGCAGTGAATCAGATCTCCTCTTTTTATTAGAGTGCGCTTATCCTCCGCATCATAGGTATCTCCTGGTCCTTGAAGGTCTACTGTAGCAGGGAACCACATCTGGAGTCCAAGATCAAGCATCTTCTGTCTCATCCACCATTGCACATCCTCCGTCGTTGTGACTCCGGGAGTGATAATCTTGCTGCTGAAAGCCTCCTGAATTATCGCATGGGTTAGTTCAACAAGCATTGGATATGATTCCATTTCTTCCATGATACGTGTCTCAAGCCACCTGACACAGAGCTTCTCAGCTGAAACTAATCTCTCACTCATATCCCCTAGGGAATTAACTAATTTTGTGTATTCACCATGTGTGAGGCCATCACCGAAGGCGTAATCATCCCCCACGTTAATCCCGATTTTTTTTGGATCCCTTTCCTTTATGATCCTTACGAGGCACTCGTATTGCTCCTCTTCCTCCGGGTCCCATATACCCTCGTAGAAGTCACCGAAGCCATAACGGTAGACCGCTAGTCTTTCTATACCATCCGACTTTCTGTGGAGCACAAGGATGGTCCTCCTACGGGCAAAAAGATTGGGTTCTGGTAATAAACTCATAATTACTGGGTCTTCATTATACTCTCTAGCAATTATTACCCACATTTCAATACCACACTCGTCCATGAGCTTAGGTAGAAGATTCTCCAACCGCTTCTTTAGCCAGCCATTATAGATCTCCATCCTCTTTCTGAGGGGTAGAATCTTGTCTTTATAGCTATCAGAGCCAGGGTTATTATACGGGGGAAAAAGCTGATCGTCCATACACTAATATTTGAGGCCAGGAAATAAATTTTCGCGTTAGATCAACATTTTTTATTCATGCTTCTCACATTTAGTGTATGAATATTTCAAAGGTCACACTTGTCTATTTCTCACCGACTAAGACATCACGCCTGGTCTCATCAGCTGTCGCTAAAGGCACCGGGCTCTCCGTAAGCCATGTAGATCTGACATTCACCAAAAAAGAGATTATTAATTTTTCCGATGAAGATCTTGTGATTTTTGCTGCCCCTGTTTACAGCGGAAGGATCCCAGAGACCGCTGTTGATAGATTTCATCGGATTAGGGGAGCAAGAACACCGGCTGTAGTCATAGTTGTGTATGGAAATAGGGCCTACGAGGACGCTTTGCTAGAACTCAAAAATATTGTACAGGCCCAAAACTTTATCCCAATAGGAGCTGCCGCATTCATTGGGGAACACAGCTTTCATAGCGAGAATCTACCAATTGCTATGGGTAGACCTGATGAAGATGATATTCAAACTGCCATAAGTTTCGGCATAAGGGTACGTGAAAAAATCTCACGTCCAATTGATACAGTTGACCTTAAAGTCCCAGGCGATATGCCTTACCGAGTTAGGAGAAGGAGGGAGGAGAACGTCTCACCCGATACTAATGATGAAATGTGTATTTTATGTGGCCTTTGTGCGGATTTATGTCCCACTTCCGCTATTACCTTAGAGAAAGGGATCTCAACGAGCCAATCTGCGTGTATTCGATGCTGTGCTTGCATAAAGGAATGCCCTACTGGGGCGAGAATACCTATCTCTAACATTACGAAGATAGCGAAATGGCTGCATGAGGAATACAGTAAAAGAAAGGAACCTGAGATATTCATCTGAGAGCTGAAATTACCCCCAGACTCGTCTGAAGAGCTTTACAAAGTTTATTCCCAGTATTTTCTTGATCTCCTGGTCACTGTAACCTCTAGCAACTAGACCCATTGTGAAGTTTGGCATATGTTCCAGCCAACCATACCCCCACTCCTTATCCATAGGTGTAAAGTAGTCAACATCTATCCTATCGGGGTTTTTCCAGATAAAGCACCCTCTGGTGATACTGTTGGGAAACTCAAGGTCACTTCCAAATCCAGTGTGATCCACCCCGACGATATCTACTGTCTCATCAACCTGATCCATTAAGTCATCGGTTAGATTTGATTTTCCCTTCTTCTTTGCGAAGAATGGTGTTACACCTATAACCCCCCCTTTCTCAGCACAAGCCTTCATCATATCATCAGGTTTACCTCGTTGTTTGCTATACTCCACAAAGCTACCCCATAAACTGGTCGAACGATTAGCCCACTCTGCATAGCCCCCTGGTTCCTCTGGGACTGATCTTCGGGGAATAATATGTGTAAAACTCACGGGATCTTTAGATAGCTCTATTGCATCCCAGCATGTCTTGTCTCCGGTATGGCTTAGATCGATAAGAATCCCTAATTCATTCATCTTCTCAACAACACGCTCCCCAAAGATACTCAGACCCGCATCCTTATTTTCCCGGCAACCTGAGCCGACTTCGTTCTGCCAGTTGTAGGTTAACTGCATGGCTCTTAACCCGTGATCGTGAGCAATCCCAAGTAGGTCCAGATCTCGTTCGATGAACATACTATCTTGTGGACCGTAGATTAGCCCATGTTTTCCCTCTTTTTTAGCTCTCTCAATGTCTGAGGCTTTTTTAACAACCAGGACCCTGTCACTGTTCTTCTTGGCCCAGTGATTATGTTCAATTATCTCTTGAAGGGCTTCGGTAAATCTCCTCTGCATGCCAACTGTGAGGTTTGTCGCGGTTACCCCGCCCTTGATAACGTCATCAAGCCACATATTCTCGGCAACATAGTCAATCACACTTACTACGCTGCTGTCGATAACTATGCTCTCTTTATGTAGTGCAAGAGCATGTTCCTTCTCGTCTTTGCTCAAGTCAAGATAGCTTCTACTCATTATAATCCATGCAGATGATGTGTTTTTACTATAAAAAATAGGGGATTAAAAAACATGAGACTATTCTTTCCTAATTATCTCAGCTATAAAATAATTGATTGAAGTCAGATTTGAATACGTGCTTATCTGCTTTAAGATATATTCTTAAGTCTGATTTTCTTCTTTCTTGGGGGAATTATGGCTGAAAAAGAAGACACCGAGAATATGATAACCAGAACATTTCGTTTTCCGGAGTACTTCGACGAGATCCTGAAGAAGCAGGCAGAGGAAGAGAACAGCTCAATTAATCATATAGTAAGTGAGTTAATTAGAAGATACGTAGAATTCATGAGATTTGCTCAAGATGATCCAATTTTATCTCTGAGTTACACGAGTTTTGGTGAGATCCTCGATGAGCTAAATGAAGAACAGATGTACTCTGCTGGTTCCAAGGCCGGGGAACGTAAACCAAAATCAGCATTATTGATCCGCGGTATGGTCCCAGACTTCGAGTCAATGGAATATATGCTTAGCGTAGTGCTTTCTGAGCATAATGGTTGGTTCAAATACACATCTTATATGGATCAGAATTATGTCTACCTTACCCACATGCTTGGAGAAAAATGGAGCAGTTACCTGGAAGGTTACATTAAATCCATGTTTAAAACTACTCTGGATATTGACGTAAATGTTGAAAAGATAGGCGGATCTCTAATTGTCAGATTCCCCGAATAGGTATTTTTTTTGGATTTCGGATTCTCTCTTATATACTACCGTGTGATCTTGCTCTTCAAATGATTAGCAAGATACTAGTTGCAGTCGATGGCTCAGAACCTTCCCTTAATGCTCTGGATTATGCTGCAGAGTTTGCAGATTCCGAAAAGGCAGAATTAACCATCCTTAGTGTGGTCCCAAATCTTCCACCAATGGCAGTTGAAGGGTTCACACCTGAATATATACCCCAATATCAAGAAGAGTTAGAGGAAAGTTATATTGATTTACTAAATGAACACGAGAAGAGGCTGAATGAAAGATTTCCAGACCTAGAGATCGTTACGATTGTTAGGATGGGAAGCCCCGGCAAGATAATTGTTGAGTCAGCCCAAGCCAGAGAGGTTGACCTTATCATAGTCGGGAATCGTGGCCAGAGCGGTATAATAACTTGGATGCTTGGCAGTGTTAGTAGATACGTAGTTGATAGTTGTACTGTCCCTGTACTTGTAGTTAAAGATGAGGAATTCTGCAGGATAAAGGATTAGTTCATCTATCCTGCTTTTTCATCCTTTCTTTTTGCTCTTTTTTGGCTTTTTCAAGGTTGTCTAAGTCTATAAGTAGGTCTATTGCTGTGTATGCAAGAGCTTTAGCTCCTTTAATCATGGCGTCGTATGCTTCTGGAGTCCCAGTCATTTCTGCGCCCTCGGGGCTGTGGAGAGTAACGTCACCAATGTTGATGTAAGCGCTAAGAGAAGGTACCTCCTGGCTGACGTTACCAAAATCTGTACTAGCTCCGCTCTTTCTTACCTCTATTTCTTCAGGATAGACGACTCCCTCTAAGGCGATGTTCTCTCTAAATAGATCACTCAATATCTTATTTGGTATCTTGTTGGCATAGGTATTCGCTACTTTCGATACATTACTCCTCGCACCCGTGGCCAATTCTGCCCCCTTTACTATGTTCTTCACCTTAGTATAGGTCTCTTCAAGGAGAGGCATACTTGGTGCCCTCACATATAGGTGTGCAGATGAGTAGTCTGGTATTGTGTTCGGGCTATCTCCACCATTCTTTATGATCCCGTGAACACGAACCTCTCCACTTATATGCTGTCTAAGTGCATTGATCCCTTGGAAAGTAAGCAAAACCCCTTCTAGGGCGTTGATAGCTTTTTCAGGAGCAGCACCTGCATGACTACTCTTACCGAAGAACTCAACTAGGAAGCTCTCCCTAGCGTTAGTTGAGCCAAAACTACCCCAGCCGGGACCTGGATGGATCATTAGCGCAGCATCAGCCTTTTTAATCTGGTCCAGCATCAGCACCTTTCCCCCAGCATTCTCAACAACTCCCTCCTCTGCGGGTGTCCCATAAACAGCCACCGATCCTTCTACATCATCGATGATATCCGCAAGTCCAACAGCAGCTCCAAATGCTGCTGCCGCAATTAGGTTATGCCCACAGGCATGCCCGATGGCAGGTAAAGCATCATATTCAGCAAGTATTCCAATTACAGGTTCTCCCTCTCCTTTTCTAGCTACGAAAGCTGTTTCCATACCGGCTACCTTTTCTTCTACATCATAACCAATATCTCTAAGTTTTTTTATGAGCAATTTTGAAGCTTTATACTCCCGATGACCCAGTTCAGGGTTTTCATGAATTGTCTTGCTTAGACTAACAATATCTGACCTGAAAGATTCAATGGCCAGAGCAGCCTTTTCTTTATAATTCATGGTACTTTACAATGGCTTTGATCAAATAAATTATACCAAATACCAGTACTAATAATATCGATAATTATCGTATAATGCAGAAATGGGCCGGGCCGGACTTGAACCGGCGACCTCCGCCTCGTAAAGGCGGCATCCTAACCAGGCTGGACGACCGGCCCATACCAAACCTATTTCATGAAGCATCCTTAAAACTGTTTAGTAAAATCCGGTCCTAGCATCTCGAC
>WJIV01000201.1 GCA_014730055.1 Candidatus Bathyarchaeota archaeon | reverse complement strand
TAAGAACTCTGGTTCATCGTGAACTGACTGTCTTAATGTAATTAAGCTATCTCCTGTAGCTACAAAACTAAATGTCATGTATAATGAATAGATTTTCCTTCATGTAAGTTTATCGAGTAAATGATTGATTTTCTATTTAAAATTTAAAAATTCCTACTGAATTTGAGGGTTAAACTCATGTTGGTATTGTTTTATTAGCACCTATTTGAGAATATTATCTATAAGCAATAAAATCGGTTAAAACTATGTTCAAACGTCACCAATTAACCATGCTATACTAAGCCACGTAAAAAAAGTTATTCAACCCATTAATAGAAAAGATATCAGTTATTAATCCTCGAGCTAAGCTTCCAAATAGAAAAGTTAACACAACACTTAACAAAATTCATTTAAACAAAATATTGGAAATGTTCTTTAATTCCTAGTCAGTGAACTTTACTCATAATTTTATCCCATATACTTTTTACGGTATTTTTATCCTGATTATTTTTGGAATCTTGATTACCATTTAAAAAAATAATTAATTATCTTTATAGTTTAACTATCAAACATACTCTATCAAAGAAAATTATCCCATAAGGAGTAAATATACAAAATAATTTGATAATGAGTATTTTTAAGTATAATCAACCTAAGCAATAAACCATTTTCCTAAAAAAACAAGACATTTTTTTATTTACCCGTTCAAATGAATCAATTCAAGAGCAATTTAAATTGAGTGTAAAGATAGCCACATGGTTTGAGAGGATGAAGGGCACATACTGGCTCATACCCGCCTTAATGGTAACGAGTTCAATACTATTATCCTTCATAACCGTACATTTAGATAGAACAGGCCCCCCCGGTCTATTGGCGCGGCTCGGATGGATAGCTGTAGAAGATCCGGATGGTGGCAGGGCCTTCCTTAGTGTTGTAGCCGGGTCGATGATAAGTACAACTGGAATTACCTTCAGCATAACAATAGCCTCGTTGGTATCGGCATCATCTCAGCTTGGTCCTCGTGTTCTGAACAACTTTCTCAGAGATCGAGGAAATCAATTGGTCTTGGGAACCTT
This sequence comes from Candidatus Bathyarchaeota archaeon, assembly GCA_014730055.1. The sequence goes on along the minus strand of WJIV01000201.1, from coordinate 9,557 downwards.
GACAGCGACATATACTTTCTGTTTATTTGTCCTTAAAAGTATCAATTCTACTCCAGGAGAGGTTTTCGTCCCGAATCTGAGTATTACAATTAGCATAGTTTTAACAATCTTTAGCTTGGCAGCCTTAGTTTACTTCTTCCATCATATCTCAACCTCACTTCAGGCAGATTACGTTATAGCACAGATAGGAGAAGAGCTTACCCGGGCTATTGAGCACTTGTTTCCAGAAAAGATGAGGTATAGGTCCTTACAACAAAAGCTCTTGAGAGAGGAAGATCTACCTGAATACTTATCTGATGAAGGGGGCCAGAAGATCAAATCCTCAAGTAGCGGTTACCTTCAAGCCCTAGATGTTGATACATTGGTAGTAATTGCTGAGGAAAACGAATTATTAATGCGTACTGAGCTAAGACCAGGAGAATTCACAGCTGAGGAGAACACTCTCTTAACTATATGGCCTAGTAAGGAGATTCCTCAGGAACTCAAGAAAAGAATGGAAGGATCTTTCATCTTGGGAGATCAACGGCTACGAATTCAAGATGTTGAATATCATCTGAATCAGCTTATTGAGATAGCTCTTCGTGCTCTATCTACGGGTATTAATGATCCACTTACTGCGATGAGCTGCGTAGATCAGATCTCAGCGGCCCTTTCCCAATTGATGGAAAGAAGTATTCCTACAGGATACAATTATAACTCAAATGAGAAGCTCAGACTTATTACAAAACCCCTAACTTTCACTGATATAATTGAGAAATCTTTTAATCAAATTAGAAGAAATGGGGCTGACAGTGTATCCGTAACTGTGAGACTCTTAGAAGGTATAGAATTAATTGCACCTCATATCAGAACCGGTGAGCAGAAGACTACTCTAATTAGACAAGCTGATATACTATTACGCCAGAGCAAGGAAAAAATCAGAGATAAATATGACAAAGAAATAATCCAAAAACAACATCAAAAGACTTTGAATATGCTAACTGGATAAGATCATTAACAATTTTAGTTTTAGAAAAATTGTATCGAGGATATTTAATTATTTTATTACTTTAATTTATATTAGAGATGTGCTGAGAATGTCTATCAATCTAAAAGATAATAATGCTGAAAAATAATTCACATATATAGCATTTTCTAAGGTATCAATGTAATATCCAAATAGGTTCCTTTTTTCACTAACACATATAATGAAATATTCAAATTTTAATTGTTATATTTTTAATATTTATTTTCAGGGCTGATATATACATCTGGTTGATGTTTAACCAAATGATTCCTATTGTGAACTTCATTCGATAATCCCGTTTAGTTAATGACGATTTAACTCATTCTTAGAGGCAAGATTGGTACTTGATAGCCTGATTGACTACTTGGGTGATAAAGAACAAGAAATTATGAGATAAGCTAGTTGTGGGGAGCAGTAACAATTATTGAAGTTAAAACCATCCGGGATACAATTCAGAATGTTTACGACTCTCAGCTTTTTAGTTGAACAGGGGCAGATAAATCGTAAATAGATTTTTTTCCTATTCATTATTAAAAAAATATTATATTCATCAAATAAGTAAAATGTAAGATATTGAAGATCCTTATTCCTCCAGAGAAGGTTCCAGAAATAAAACGACTCTGTGAGTTAATATTAGAGTTTAATAAGATGGCACAACTAAATGATTGTCCACAGATGAGTCTAATCTTGGATAATGAGAAGAATAATCATTTCCTAAGAGAATGGGAATATGATTAAGTAAAATATCTCAGGTTTATTACTAACCGATCGTTTTCAACAAATGATCAAAATGAAGTATATTATGTTCTGGTCCATTGATCCAGACAGACTTGATTCAGCTATCAAAAAATTAAAGAGAATTATCCCGGATGATTCTGGAAGATATCCTGAGAAACTGTCCGAGAGTTATAGTATGAGCGGAACACTGGAAGGATTTAGGTTGGTAGAGGCAACTAAAGACCAATTGACAAATTTAATGGTAGAAACTCTTGCAGATATGAACTTTGAGTTTGTTCCTATCTTTGAGTTTCCAGAGATAGTTAAAAAGTTGAATCAAATGGAATAAGTTATGCATAACAAAGGTCACCATAATTAATTATTAAGATTTATAACTTGATTGAAGAATTAAACAGCAAAACTATTGAATGATTAAATTTTTATTCGTCCAGTAAATACACTTGTCAGTCTATAAAAACCTTAATTCTTATTTTTACCTTATATTATCTCAGTTTATATATTATCTTATATTTTTTAAGCTATGTATAACGATATAGCTCAATTGATCTTAAGTCAAGTTCAAGCTTCTCTAAGCCTATTATGGGGATTAATTATTCTCGTAATAATTGGTTCGATAATAATCGCAGTAGTTGGAGCACTGATATTTTTTATACCCGCAGCGATAATAGCCGGGGTTGTATGGTACATTACAAATAATCCAAATTATGCCGGAATAGCTTTTCTGGTAGTCGCTCTTTTTTCTCTCTTTAACAGATAATTTAAAATTTATTAAGGAAAATCTTCAAAAATAATTATGCTAGAGCCAATGGAAGGAGTCTCAATGACGGAAGTACTCAACTTTAGGGATTTTTGACTCTAGCGTTTATTCAAATGCATAACTAAATAAATACCTGTGCTGAAAAGGACCATGAATTTTGATTTTTTCTTGAAACCTATTTAAATAATCTTGCGTAACCATAAATGGGAAGATGGCAGGACTACTTGGATGGGCTGTAACCTTCTTCGTTCTCGCAATATAGCAGCATTATTTGGTTTAAGAGGTATAGCTGGAATAACAATGGCGGTTTCCCGCTGGTTAGTAATTATTTTCATAATACTTGCTGTTGTCTCGCTTGTGTTATAGTGAAAGTCTTACGATTAACAAATCCCCTTTTTATTAATAACTAATATTAATATCTATTTGTTGGTTAACGTATATTAACTATGTTTCATTGAAATAACTGATAAATATGCCTTATGATAAAGTATCAGATTTACCTGAGGATGTTCAGGATAATTTACCTAAAAAAGCCCAAGAAATTTACATGGAAGCTTATAATTCAGCAGATGAAGAACATTCTGGATGGGATGAAGGGAGAAAACATCAATATGCATGGGGGGCTGTCAAAAACGTCTATGAGAAAAAGGAAGGAGAATGGGTTAAGAAAGATTAAAACTATTTTGGCTATTTAATACAAAAGATAATTTTACAATTTTTGATAAAAAAATATGATTGATGTCTTATTTGGTGTTTAGCTTGTAAGGTCTTCCCATGCTTTAGACAAGTCGTCCAAGACGCCATTTAGTCTACTTTGTACATCTTTAACTTTGAACTCTAGTTCTGTCTTTGTCTTTTCTGATTTTTTAGAGAGTTCTCTTTTTAGGTCTTCTCCTCTCCTTTTTAGGTCCTCCATCTTTTCCTCCATCTCGGATGATGATTCTTTTCCTTTTTCGCTCATCTTTGAAACTAGTTCTTTGGTTTCTTTTTCCCATTCTTCTATTCTTTCTTCGAGATCCTTTGACATTTTGAATCATGTGTAAATTGTAAAGATCTAATATAAAGTGAACATAGTTAAGATAGATAAAATAGATTTTGTAAGGGATCATAATCTGAATTGAAAGAGGTTTAAAAATTATGCTAAGTATTATATTATGATAAATTTATGGTGGAAAAAATACTTGTTCCAATCGATGGTTCTGAACAAGCGGACGTGGCTCTTAAAAAAGCACTTAAAATAGTAAGAGGGATGACGCCAAATTAACGATCCTTCACGTGATTGAGAGAAGACCAATCCCTCTGGCCCCTTACCCTTATGCGGCTTATCCAGTTCCATGGATGATGGGTAGAGCTGGATATGTTTTACCTTTTGCGTATCCTACTTGGGCTCAGCAATTTGATGAGAAACTAACCGAACACTCAAAAGAAGTCTTTAACGAGGCAAGAGACAAGGCTCAAGAAGTAGCACCAGATGTGGAGCTTGAGCTCTTGCTATCTCAGGGAAAACCCGCGAGTAAGATATTGGATATTGTAGATGAGAGAGAATATGATTTGATAGTAATGGGTAGTACCGGGCTTGGTGATGTAGGTAGATTTCTACTTGGGAGCGTAAGTAGTAGAGTCAAATCAAACTCCAAGGTACCAGTAAGAATATTTAATGGTGAAGGAGAAGAAATAGAGGATGTTGATCAGAGGCTTCTCTCATAAATAGCATATATTTTTTAATCAACGGATCTCTGCTCAACTATATAAAATATTAAGTAAATTTCTACTGGAATTAAATGAGTGAAACAAACTTAGAGACTCTTGTGGAAAAGATATCAAACATATTCTCAGCAGATAGTGCAGTAGGCGAACCAATAGTACAAGAAGATAAAGTAATCATCCCAGTTATGAAAATGGGTTTCGCATTAGGTGCTGGAAGTGGAAAAGGTTCTAACGAAGTAAATACGGGGGAGGGAACGGGTGCTGGAGGAGGAGCAGGGATAGAGCCCTTGGCCCTGATCGTAATTTATACGGATGTAGAAGGATCTGAAGGAGTCGAAGTACTTCCATTAAGGTCACCAAGCAGAATACCAGAAGTTCTTGAAAAAGCAGTAGACACTATAGCCGAAAAGATCAAAAATATCAAACCAATAGAAAATATTACTGAAGAGAAAGAGGAAGAAGAATAGAATACAAATAAACGGGCTAACTTATTGATCCCTATTATCAAATTATGCTGATGATTAACTATGAACACCAGAAAAGCCGCCCTCGTCCTAGTAATAGCTGCCATAGGATGGTTATCAATAAAAACCTTAGGACCCTTCCTGGTATACGTATTGGGCGCATTGGTTCTAGCTGTCATAGTAACGCCCCTGTATAAGAAGACAATTCCTCGTTTAGGTGAAAATTTATCCGCAGGGTTAATTGTCTTACTTACAATACTGGTTATATTATTACCAATAGCATTCATCAGCGCCATTATAGTTGATGATGCCCAAGAAGTTATATCTCAGATTAACGAGACCCAAGTAGTTGACCTGGAAAACATTGAGGCTAGGTTTAAAGAAATCACGGGCCAGGAAATAGACCTAACACAGAATCTTGAACAGGCAATTGAGGACATTTTCTCTCTTGCTTTTTTCGGTAACTTTGCTTCAGGTCTTGGGGTATTGGGTAATATTTCCATAGGGTTGACTATCGTGCTTTTTCTACAATATTATCTAGTCAGGGATGGGGAGGGACTCCTAAGGTGGATGAAGAGTGTTTATCCATTGCCTGAACCCGTAAAATCCAGGTTGATTGAGGATGCAGGGAGGATAACGATGGCTGTTCTAAGAGGGCATATCTTTGTAGCTATAATTCAGGGACTAGTAGCTGGGTTAGGGTTGTTAATTGTTGGTATATCTAACTATTTCTTCTGGACATTTGTGATGATTGTGTTATCTTTTATTCCTGTTATTGGTTCTATTGGTGTGTGGGGGCCTGCGTCGGTGTACCTGTTTTTCTCAGGTAGTCTTGCATGGGGAGGTTTTTTGCTGTTGTATGGTGTTCTGGTGGTTAGTTTTACTGATAATTTTCTTAGGCCTCTGGTTATTGATAAGTCAGTGAAATTACACCCTGCTGTGATTTTTTTAGGTGTGGTTGGCGGGATTTTTGTGTATGGAGCGGTAGGGGTTTTTCTTGGTCCCTTAGTCTTGGGGTTACTACAGTCATCATTAATAATTTTCAGAGACTTTTTTACAGAATTATAATCATAATAAATTCAATTATATGAACTATTTTTTTCAAATTCTATTGTTAAATCAATAACTCCATAAAGCAAGTTTCTAAAAATATCAACATCATAGTTCCGAGGATGTATTCTAAATAAAACTTCTGAGGATTTAAAATAGATTTCTCTCAGACTTCGACTCGACTGATCATGCATTAGTGAGATAATTATATTTTTTATTTTAGAATCTTGTAAATATTCGGTTGCCATCTTTTCATCTTGTGCAAAAACTTTTATTCCGTCTAACTCCTCCTCAAAACCTGTTATAAGTTTGCAATCCTTACAATCTAATAGAGGCTTGTCTTGCACTATTGCTAATTTTGTCCCGATCTCAACTGGCTTTACTATAATATTTAATAAAGCTGGCCTTAAACCTGTAGATGGGATAAAATTTACTTCAATATTTTTTCCGTTGATCTCTCCTTGGTATCTTCGACCGAATATTAAGTATCGTTCGGAAGATAATCCTGCTTCTTTCATTACGGGTTCAAAACTAAGGCTTATTTCAGTGACGAACGAAAATAGATAGTAACTTAGCCATAATAGGAAAATTATCCCAAGGACTCCAACTATAATTGCATTTAATTGATCATATCCTTTTAGTAAATACCTTGGTGGTGAGTATAGATAACCCATCCTGATCTCTGACTTAATTAATTCTTGCTCCACAGTGCTGACACCTGCTGGAAGTTTGATCGTTAAGTGTTCCACAATAAGGGCATTTTATCTTGACGATCTCTTTGATTATAATTTTCTCTCTCATTGCAGTGGCTTCTACTTGTTCTTTTTGTGATATTTCTTTAGGTGGAGTCGGTTCCGATGGGGCCAGGGAGTTTCTATTTTGATTGATTAGATTAACCCATTCCTCTTTGTCCGCAAATATGCCTAAGGTGAATTTAAAGCTTGATTGCTCTATCTCGAAGGATCTATCGTATCCTTTAGGCCCAAGCAAATATTTTCTGCCCTCGATTTCCCTGAAGTACGATCCCGCTGTAAAAACTTCAATACTGAGTCTTTTTTTATCTATATTTGTTATGTTTTCTAGGGGTATTTTTATGAACTCGATATGGGCATTTTTCTCGCCCTCTATTATTAGCTCAAGACCTCTATACATAGTGTTCTGGTTTACGTGAAAAATCAGGCTTCTGTTGGTTAAATATAGTGTGCCATCGGACTGGTTTCCTATCCCTTGATCATATACAGAGGCCTGTTTCTTGATAACCTGCTCCCCAGCTTCCAGTATCGAGTTTATATTCCTCAAAGTTTATCACTTTTAAAAGTAATCAAATCAATTACTTACAGAATAAACCCGTATTAAACAATATTAAGGTCTTACTGCGCCCTCCAAATTAGTAAAGTCCAATCTGTTAATAGAGATTCTGCATATTCCGTTAATTTGTATAGAAGAGACTATAATTTTTTATTTGCTTGAAAGGACAATTGCATAATCATCCATTAACTTGAGTTAGGAGGCTCATAAATTATGTCAAATAAGAAAGATAGAGACGAGAGAAGGCGTGAAGAACACATTGAGAGGAGGAGAACTACTCCTCCCAGGAGAAGCAGTCATGCAAAAGATAGAAGGGCATCCAATTACGTAAGATCAAGAAAGATTAAGAATACTGAAGAAGAAAAAAGCGTGGGACCTGATGATAATAAGGTCCTATTATCGCAGATAAATTCCAGACTCCATAGGGCGAAAACGGAAGCTAACAGTATTCCACGGTATATTCAAAGCTTGGATAATGAGATCATTGATCTCAAGGGAAGGATATCAGATATTCGCTCCCAGAATTACGTATATTTGAAAGAATTAGAACAGGAATATAGCGACCTAGCTAACAAATGGGAGAACCGCAAAGTTAGTATTGAGAGCGAGGCTAATCAGAAGGTGAACTCCTTGATAGCCCAGGTGAGTCAAATTGAAAACCAAATGAATCCAAAAATGGATATCAGTGAAATAAATAGCTTAGAACCCGAAACACGGGATCTTGAGACATACTTGGATCAGATGAGATACTTGGTGAATGCCCAGCTTGAGGAATTTAGAGAAGAGCAGAGGAGTATACAGGATAAGGTCTTTGTCGCTGAGAACACAATTAATAATCTAGCCTCTACGAGCATAAACTGGCTCCAGGGTGAGAACCCTGTGATCAGTGTAAGGGCACATAATCTTGATAATGATGACCATGGAGTTTTGACCTTAAGCAACAGGAGAATAATTTTCGAGGAAGAGGAAGAGATTGTACTTAAGAGAACACTGTTCATAGCCACTGAGAAGAAGAAGGTCAAGGAAGTAAAGCTGGAAAAGCCCATAGGTGTTGTAGATACAATTATTAAAGGAAGGGTTGGGCTTCTGAAAGGCTCTGGAGCATACATTTCCTTCAAACCAAGTGCGGGGTTGGATGAGCTAAAACTGGATCTGAATGACACAGATGTCGGGAACTTAATATCATATTTTGGTATGATTGATTCAGGCCAATTTGATGAAGAGCAGAAACACGAGCCAGATGATGAGAGAGATAAGATGGTCAGATGCCCCTTCTGCAATGCTCCCTACACTGAGGAAATCTATCGGGGGCAGACTACTCTTAGGTGCATGTACTGTGGAACGAGCTTCAAGATCTAAGTATAAATAAATATGAGAAAAAACAGTGTGATAGCATGCCTTTAATAGAAGCGGTCCAGTGGAGGGACGCCGCGCCCGACGAGTTTGCCCGAAGGTTTCCCGAGGTGTCACTGCGCCTTGGCAGCCAGTTGACGGTAATGGAGAACCAGTGGGCGGTATTTTTCAGGGACGGTAAAGCTCTCGATGTTTTCGGACCTGGGAGACACACTATAACCAGCTATAATATCCCTATACTTATTGACATTGTTCAGGGTCTTGGGATAGCTGGGGATATATTCGAATGTGAGGTAATATTTGTAAACAAGAGCCAGATTCGTAGCAACTTCGGTGGTAGAGCCTACTCTGCTCCAAGTGGGCAAATCCAGTATCAGGCAGAGATCGGTTTCTTCGGTTATCTGATCCTGAAGGTCACAGACCCCAAGCTCTTCGTCACCGAGTTTTTCGGGAACCGTGAGGCCAGCGACTCTGAGGACGTTGCTAGATACATCAGAGGATTCGTCGTTGAGCGTGTGATCGACTCTTTCGGGGAATACGACATCGTAAATCTAGTGAGGAAATTAGATGAGACCACGGATTCAATATCTGCAGTAATAAACAAGGACGCGGAAAGAATAGGTCTGCACGTAGTAGATTCTTTATTCGAGGGAATAGACATACCCGAGGAAGCCCGACGATTCGCATCATCAATGGGTCAGGGTGCCATGACGATGCAGTACGCCAAGGAAACAGCTGAGGTCTTACCCGACGGAGGAGGGGGAGCAGCAGGAGCGGGCTTGGGAGCAGGTATCGGATTCTCATTTGGACAGCAGATGATGAATCAGCAATCCCAGAGCCCTAAGCCAGTCACAGTATGTCCAAGCTGTGGTGCACAGAACCCTGCAGGACAAAAGTTCTGTGGAACATGCGGAACGGACATGCAAGCTATCAATACTGTAAAATGCCCAAGCTGTGGGGCTGACGTACCTAAGGGGAACAAGTTCTGTGGTCAGTGTGGCTCCAAAATTTCCATGATCACTAAATGCCCCAACTGTGGAACAGAAAACCCATCAGGCAACAAGTTCTGTAAAGACTGTGGTACGAAACTTTAGAAGGATTTTTCAAGTTTTTTATTTTCTACTTTATTCTTTTATAGTCATTAAACCTTGAATTATTGTTATCTGCTCTGATC
>WJIV01000200.1 GCA_014730055.1 Candidatus Bathyarchaeota archaeon | reverse complement strand
ACCCTGGAGATAGAAGCCACAGAGTACGTTGATGCACCAATATACTTCGCACTGGGTATAGCAATCTCACTCCTCATCTTTCCAGAACACATAGCATCCGCATCCATCGCCGTACTGGCCTTAGGAGATCCCGCCGCATCTATCATTGGAAAAACACTGGGTAAACACCAGCTACCCCTCGCAAACGATAAAACCATTGAGGGATTAATAGCTTTTATAATAGTCTCATTTCTAGGATGTCTGCCTTTCCTTAATCCCGTGGAGTCAATAATATGCTCAATATCCGGGGCAATAGCAGAGGCCCTACCTACGCCATTGAACGATAACCTAGTCATACCGCTTTTTTCCGGCTTAATACTTCTACTGGTGGCTTGAGGGGGTAATGTTTTTCTACCAGACTTCCTTCAGCAATCTTAACCCGTTACCCCCTAGGATCTTAGATATCTCCTCATCGCTGTAACCGTTTTTCACCATCCATCGACATACATTCTGCAGGCATTCTGAGGGATTCTCCATTCCCCTCACATATCTTAACTCCTTGAGCTGATCCACATTCATATCTATGCCAAGGTACTTCTCCTCTCCCCCCTTACCGGGGCGACTATAATGCCCAAGACCAAGCTCTCCCTCCCGCTCAAGGTTACTCAGATACAATCCTACATGATCCCCATAGTTTGTATCAGGTCCACAGCCAACATAGTCTATACCAACAAGATCAATACAATACTCGATATGCTCCATATAGCTATCAATCCCATGGAGAGGGTTTTTCTCGGTCACAGTCAGATTCGGCGCAGCCTCAACAGCCATCAACCCACCCCGCTCGGACAAGGCTTGAATAACCTCATCAGGAAACATCCTAGTGGTAGGTGTCAGAGCCCGTGCCCCCGCGTGGCTAATAATTATCGGATCCTTGCTGTACTCGATAACCTCAAGGGCCGTCTGATCACTGGTATGGCTGACATCTACAAGGAGCCCAAGCTTATTCATACGGACCAACGCATCATACCCAAAATCCGTAAGACCACCATCAAGATGCTCCTTTAACCCAGAACCAAGCATGTTAGACTCACTGTAATTTACTCCGATACTTCTCACGCCCAAGCCATAAAGTATATCCAAGCGGTCTACCTCATTCTCTATGCACGAGGCAGATTCTAGAACAGAGACCCAAGCAATCTTTCCATCTTTGAAGGCCTGCTCTATCTCCTCAGCCTTCTTGCAATGTACGAGAAAATCCTGATGCCCAATATCACATAGCCTCATACCGAGATCATGTATTGTACTGTTCCAGTCCCAACCATGTTTAGTGTGTATAAAGCTACTGCCATCCTGCATATTATCAAACACGCAGTCGAGACCGGACATTGCAAGAGCCTCATAGGCCAAAAAGTTCCGACCCTCACGGTCAAAGTCCCTATTATCCACGGGATCCTCAGGACTGATGTCAGGGTGAGCATGAAGATCTATTACTATATTCTTCTCGATGTTCTCCTCAAATCTCTCCTCTTCTGCCTTGCTCAGAGGGACTGGTTTCCACCACTCAGGAATTATCGCCTTCCTCAGCTTGAACTCCCTATAGTCTCTTCCAGGTTCAAGATACTCGTAAGCCTGATATCCATCGTACTTCTTGTTCCTACCCATAGAAATCGCTCAGAATATGTTGAAAGATGTATATAACTCGATCAATTATACTGGAACGATCATTCCACCTAGTTTCACGGTGTTCTTAAAATAAGATGCTGATATTCCATGTTATAACGTGAAGTATTTGCGGGAGAGATTCAATGGAGTTTCCTGAACCTGTTATTGATATCAATGACAAGAACTGGATATATGAGCCAACAGAGGACTCTAAAATCTTCTCAATAAAAGCCAGTTTTAACGATGGTTACAAATGGTCCAAGTTATTGAAGATACTTAACAAGTACGGTGATCTACTTTTCGAGGCCTACTGGTACGATATACCCCATAATCGTAGCAACAGTCGATCCATTCGCCGGGGAGAGTACAGAATCGTCACAAACGAGCCAACAAACCTAAAAAAAAGTTTAACTTGGCTACAGAAGCTCGAATACATGACACTTGACATCCGAGAAGAGAGCTGTTATTAAAAAAACTAACAGCTAAAATGTCATCTACTCTACATTTTATTTAATAGCAGCCAACATGAAATATATTCAAATTGGCGAGGGCAAAGATTCTAACCTGCATATCAATTTGCATAGTTCTAGCTCTAGTTAACTCAACGTACGTCTGGGGAGAAGATGCTTATACTCCCCTTGATATGAGAGTGCAGCTATATCAGGACGGGGTTGTGGAAATAGAATATACTTTAGAAGTAGATCCACAGGAACCCAGAGTAAATGTCACCCTGTACGGTCAGAATTACTGGGACTTAATAATCTTGGATGAATATGGACTACCTCTAGAATACTCTATTAAAACGGCCAACTTAATGATAGACACTCTTGGGGCATACGAGGTAGTAGTAACCTACTCCACTCCAGACCTAACAAACAAGACAGCCTCTACATGGAGCCTGAGCTTAAACTCCTCTGTAGAGACCATCATACTACTCCCTGAAGACGCAATAATACTTGGACTAGAACCAGCTCCAAGTACATTAGCCATGACAAGCATTGGAATAATCCTCACAATGCCCCCATCAAATCTCAGAATTACCTACACATTGGGTGCATCAGGAACTAAAGACACAACGCTTGCCAAGATAAACGAGGCGGAGCAGTTAATCCAGGAAATCAACGAACGGCACATCAACGTGACAGAAGCTGAGATACTATTAGATAGCTCGCAGCAAGCCTATTCTGAAGAAAATTACATACAAGCACAGGATTACGCTGAGCAAGCAATTGAAAAAGCACAATATACACAAACTCTAGCAAATAATGCCAGCGAAAAAATAAACGAGGCTGATAATTTTATCTCCCTCGCAGAGGAATCAGGTAGAACCACCCAGCTTGAAGAGGCCAAAGCAAGCTTGGATGAGGCAAGAATAGCTTATAAACATGGAAACTATGAAGTGGCCAGCGCTCGAGCAGTGGAAGCAATCGAGTCAGCTAACCTGTCTAAAACCCCAGATAGGAATAACATATCTCTTTACGCAGTGTCGCTCATAGGACTCTCAATAATTGGTTTCCTTATTTATCGCTACTTGAACTTTGATCAAAGAGAGGTCATATCTGAGATAAATTTAGAACACATTTTTGATGAAAACCCTCAGCTTAGGCAAGATGAGAGGGAAGTAGTTGAATTAATAGCCAACTCTCCTGAGGGATTATTCGCCTCGGAGATAAGGGATAGATTTGATCTCCCTCGAAGCACGGCGTGGAGGATGATCAACCGTCTGGAGGAAGCTGAGATACTAAAAACAAGCATGATTGGAAGAGAGACACATGTTGAGATCTCTAATAAATACAGGGGAAAACATGATGATTAGTATTGAACGAGCGTTTCACATTGTTCCACCCTGTTCTTCTTATAAAGAAAGGAGTATTAATCATAAAATGTCAAAGTCAGGTAAATCCAAGAAATTTGCAATAACATTTATGATCATACTACTAGTCAGCGTAGCTGCTCCAAAAATAATATACTCCTCAACTTTCACTGTTAACACAGATAGAGAGATCTATTATCCAGGAGATTCTGTTGAAATAAACGGTACTGGCCCTGAGGATACAGAAGTTAAGTTATTATTAAACGGAACAGAAACTCTGCTAAACATCACGTTAACTACTGACCCTCTTGGATACTATGAACATTATCTAGGACTCTACCAGAATACAACAATAGGAAACTATACCCTCCATGCAACTAGTGGGGCAGACCAAGTTAAAACTTACATACAGATAAGAGAAAAAGAGTGTAACCTATACCATAACCTGGAGAAAGTAGTAACCCAAACAAGGATAAAACTAATACAAAGAATAGAGGAACTCGGAGACGGAGAAGACTATGAAGAGCTTGATGAGAAACTAGCTGAAGGAGATGAACTCAGAGAGAAAGCCTATCAATTAATGCTAAATGGAAGCTGTCAAGAAGCCGGTCAGATGATGATAAGGGCATTAAACCATTATGGAGAGGCATATAAAGAGTCGGAGTCATGGGATGACGACGATAAAGGGCTGGATGACATCCAAGAACTCGGGGTAAAGATAAAGAGAGCCTACAAATTCTTGAATAGATTAAACAGAACATCACAGCGCCTAGATGAGAAAGGCTATGAAATAGGATCGGTGCAAGATGAATTAGAAGGCGTTAAAACTCTGCTCTCGGAAGCTGAGGATTCATTAGAAAATGGTGAAATAACAACTGCAGAAGAAAAAATTGAGTTAGCAGAAGAGAAACTGGATGAAATATTTGAGTCCCTCAAGGAGATCACACGGGAGAGAAGAAGAGAGCAGGCGAAAGAATTCGTAAAAGAGACTAAGGAAAGGTTGAAGCAACTTGAAAAAACCCTGAAAGGCATCTTGGATAATAAAACAAGTGAAGAAGATATTGAGAAAGTTAGTGAGATTTTCAACAATACTATAGAGCAACTTGAGGATGTTCTAGGGAATTTAGATGATGATGACCTTGACTCTGCACTAGATAACCTAATAGAGACACTTGAGAAAAATGAGGATGATGTTGACGACTTGGATATTCCAAATGGAAAACTGAATAGAATAAAAGCAATAGAAAGAAACCAAAATAAAATTAAAAACTTAAGAGGAAGATTAGGGGAAATTACAGATGATGAAATAAAAGACAGGGTTATTGATTTACTTGATGAGGCAGAAACTATCCTTCAAGAAACGCATGAAAAAGTTATAAAAGAGGATTCTGAGGACTTAATCGAAGAAGTCGAAAACCTAATTGATGAAGCTGAGGAATTAATAGAGGAATATTAAGAGGATAAGGATCCTAAAAAACATTATGATAATCCAGGCTCGAATAAAGATAAAAATGAGGAACAGAAAGAAAATCCTGATGTTGACACTGCTACAGATAAAGAAGACGGAGAAGATAAAGAAAAAAGTGTGGATAATAACGATGACGATATAGAGAAAAACGAAGCTGACGATGAAGATGAAGAGGATGATAGTGATGATGACGCAGATGATGAGGAAGATGAAGATGAAAATGAAATTGAGATAGACTCTCAGAACCTAAAGAACCGAAAAAAGGGAAAAAAGAAAGGCAAAAACAAGGAAGAAAACAATTAGTATTACTCTAATCTGGAAAAGGCAACTATTTATAAAAACGGGGAACTTCCCGCAGTTTAAGTCCTATGCTTTGGTCCGAACCGTTAATGTTAAGCCATGCTTCGTACACTTCTAATTGATTAATATGAGAATAGTCACTGGAACTATTTCACATGAGACAAACGTGTTATCGACCATAAAAACAGATCTTGAGGAGTTCAGAAAGCGTAGACTGCTATACAGGGATGAGCTTTTTGAGTACTTTGATGGAACTAGCACCCCAGCGGGTGGAATAATCGAGGGCTGTAATCAGCATAATTATGAACTTATACCAACAGTATTCGCCTCTGCAACCCCCTCCGGGACCATCACAAAGGAAGCCTTTGACCAACTGCTGGGGGATATACTTGAAGGGATTAAGGATGCTGGGGAGGTTGATGCAGCGGTCTTACACCTCCATGGCGCTGGGGTTAGTGAGGAGTATCCTGATATCGAGGGTAAGGTTTTGAAGGAGGTGAGGTCACTGATAGGTGATAAGCCACTTGTGGCAACATTCGACCTGCATGCCAACTACACTCAAGAGATGGTAGATAACGCTGACATCCTCATTGGATATGACACATACCCCCACATTGACGGCTATGACAGGGGTGTAGAGGCTGTAAACCTGACAAAGAAGATGCTGGAAGGAAGATTATTACCGACTAAAGCATTCATACAGCCCCCAATGCTACCGGCTTTACAGGTTCAATTTACCGGAAGGCAGCCCATGAGCAGGTTGCTAGAGGAGGCTCATGAGATTGAGACCTACCCAGAGGTTGAGACAATAACTGTAGCGGCTGGATTTCCCTGGAGTGACATACCAGAGGCTGGTATGAGCTTCATTGTAACAACAAATAACGACCAGGAAAAAGCTAATAGGCTTGCCCAAAGACTATATGACCTCGCCTGGAGCATGAGAAGAGAGTTCCTAGTAGGACCGACCCCTGTATCAGAAGCCTTGAGACGCGTAGCAACCGCTACGGAAGGACCTGTTGTATTAGCAGACATCGGAGATAACCCGGGAGGAGGAACCCCGGAAGATGGAACCCTCGTGCTAAAAGCCATACTTGATGAGGGGCTTGAAGGAGGAGTACTAGCAGTTATCTGGGACCCAGTTGCTGTTGAGGCAGCATCCAAGGAAGGAATAGGAAATAAAGTCAAGCTTAGTCTTGGTGGGCATACTGACGATCTTCATGGAGAGCCACTAAAAGTTGAGGCAAACATAAGACTGCTATCTGATGGGAAATATATCAACAAAGGTCCCATGGGTACAGGTGCAGAGTCGGATATGGGTAAGACCGCTGTATTAGATATTGGAGGAAACGATATAATTGTCACATCAAAACGCCAGCAGCCAACTGATCTTCAGCTATACCGTAGCCTAGGCATAGAGCCGAGAGATAAGAAGTTCATCGTGGTAAAGAGCAGCGTACACTATCGTGCAGCTCACGAGCCCATAGCTAAGGAGATCATAGAACTTGACACACCTGGATTAACCAGCCCCAGACTGGCTGGATTCGGCTTCAAGAACATCAGGAGGCCAATATTTCCCCTGGACTTTGAGATGCTCGGGATAACCGAGCTAAAGTCAATGGATGAACCTTAGGACTTTGAGAGCTCTGTATAATGTTCCAGATGAAGATCTAATACCTTACCAATTTCATGGTTTTCTTTGACGTATCTAAACCCAGCATTGCCTAAATCCCTCCATCTATCACCATCAAGTAGGAACTCCAAACCATTCTCAAAATCACCAATTGGCGTGTAAAAACCGAACCTAGATGTCAGTCCATCGGGATCATGATTACTCAATATTGAGCACCGGTTTGATAGAGCCTCTAGGAAGGAAACCGGCAGGCATTCACTGACACTAGTATTCACAAGTACCCAGCTTCTCTCAAGCAAGCCATCCTTTAAAACACCTTCCACAAACCCTACCTGATGCATATTTTCTGGTTTCCATAATTTACCCAAATGTTTTTTCCTTTTCTCTGAATGTGTCTGCCCTGCTAAAAAAAAATCTAAACCTGGAAAATTCGCTGATAGTTCGATGAATCTCTCAGGATTCTTCTCCCCATCCAGCCTCCCCAAAAACAAGATCATAGCATCCCTTGACTTACAGGGTTCTCGCTCCGGGATACTAATAGGGTTTGGAAGAAATAATGGCTCTGATTCAAGGCAATAGATTTCCTTTGCTTTCCTCAACGTATAATTTGCTTGACAGAATAATCTATTACATCTCCTGATCTGTTTTCTTATCAGGGGTTCTATGATATTATTATACAGTAGCCTTCTTGGCCTGTAGTACCTGTTAACCTTAGACCAATCATTAATCGATTTAGGGTTTTGAAATGTTACGAGGTGGATTCTATCCGGCATGGATCTTAGGGCAAAGACCGTCGATGGACTGGGGTCCTGACTGTGATAAACATCGGCATCAATCTCTTTGAATACTTTTCTACTGGGTGAAATTTTCCATAATGGATACCCTAAAATCTTAACGCCATTTACCTCCTCATTCTCTCTATGATTTTCACTCAGGGGAGTAACAACATAAACATCTAACCCTCTCTCAGCTAACCCTTCTGCAATATCTTTGGTGGCCTTACCTATACCACCAAATCTACCCCACCCGAAGTACTCCAGAGCCAGGAAGCAAACCCTCAAATCCATAACATTAAATAATTTCTAAATATTAATAACTCTATTTAATGAATGTTCTAGTTGTAACCCCCAGTTATCCCCGATACCTTGGTGATTACAATGGAGCATTCGTCCAGTCTCAGTGCCGAGAACTATCAAGGTATGTTGAACTTTCTGTATTGGCGCCGAGGAGCAGGACCTTGGAGCATTACTCGGAAAAATTCGAGGTCAGGAGGTTTCCGTATTTGCCATACAAGCGAATGGAGTTTATAGCTGAGCAGACTATGAAAGGGGCGCCCTATCCTATCCTGTCGACCCTCCCACTATACTTGACGTCGGCTTTTGCAAATATTGTTGCTTCAAAAGAGACACTTATCCACCTTCACATCGCAATACCTTTAGGTGTACCGGTAATTCAAGCAAAAAAATCCAGACCGGTCATTATAACCTGTCATGGAAGCGACATTACTTATACTGTAGAGAAAAGTATCTTAAGGCCTATCTGCAGAAATATCCTAAGACAAGCCTCAACCGTGGTTACAGTATCTCGATATCTGCAAGGGCTCTTGGGATCCTTAGAAGTCAACTCACGCGTTCTACCAATTGGAATTGATGTTAAGAGATTCTCTCCGGTCAAAAGAAAACAAGGCTCAACCATAAACATTGGTGTATTAGGCAGGCTGGTTCCAGAGAAAAGAGTGCAGGACACATTAAAAGCAATGAAGCTTATCGAGAAAAAGCTAGACTGTCATATCCATATAGCTGGAGATGGCCCGGAACTTTATAAGCTAAAGAGGCTATCTGAAAGATACGGTGTAAAATCCATCTTTCATGGCAGAGTTCAGTATCCTGAAAAATTTTTAGGTAAATGCGATGTTTTTGTTCTTTCCTCGATCCGCGAAGGATTGTCGACCTCACTTCAGGAGGCCATGGCAAGTGGTTGCACGCCCGTTGCTGTAAATCACTACGGATGTGATGAGCTCGTAAAACATGGAGAAAACGGCTACCTCTTCAAACCAGGCAACATTCCGGACTTGGCCGAATGTATACAAATGGCAGCTGAAAAACCGGAGCTTGGAAAGAAGGCGAGAAAGACAATCTTGCAGAATCATGATATTGAGAAGAATACTTTAAGATACCTTGAAGAATATAAGAAACTAATGGAATAGCTGGTTTTTTACATAACCCTCCATATATCATGGAACATGTTGAAGATCGCCGGTGTAGACGAGGCGGGCAGAGGATGCGTTATAGGTCCCCTAGTCATCGCTGGCGTTGTCTTTAGAATAGATGAAATTAACAAATTAAAGGAGATGGGGGTCAAGGATTCTAAGCTACTTAGCCCCAAGAAAAGAGAAGGATTATCACACAAGATCAGGGAGATTGCACTTAAGATAGAATACTTCGAGCTTAAGCCCAGAGAGATAGATAAAGTAGTGTTTAGGGGAAAACCATTACGAAGACTAAACTACCTTGAGACGCTATCCATGGCAAAGGTGTTGAGAAAATTAGACGCAGATATTGCATATGTTGATCCAACCGACGTTGATCATCGGAGGTGCGCTAGACAGATGAAACAAGTGATTCCTTATCCGATTGAGATATTCTGTGAGCCTAAGGCAGATGGAACATACATGTCAACAGGCGCAGCTTCAATACTTGCTAAAGTTCTCCGGGATAAGCGGATAAATGATCTTAAAGAGGTACATGGTGATTTCGGATCAGGTTATCCCCATGATAAAAAAACGACAAAGTTTCTCGAGGGATACTTTGAGGAAAGAAGAGAGTTTCCGGATTTTATTCGAAAATCTTGGTCCACTGTAAGTAGATATCGAGAGGATTTTAAGCAAACTCGGCTATCGCCATAGCGTGGTCTTTCTCGAAGGGGTCCAGTTCGACCATCTCACAGACTGATAATCCTCCTTTCTCCAGAACCTCAGCCTGAAGACTGAATATCTTATCTGGATTCATCCTGACATCGATGCTCCGGGATTTAATTGAAAGCATCGCCCAGCCGCCTTTCTTTAAAAAAATCTTAGAGTTCTGTACC
Organism: Candidatus Bathyarchaeota archaeon; assembly: GCA_014730055.1. Next base: position 3,286 of record WJIV01000200.1, on the reverse strand, counting down.
ATTATCTTAGCTTGATCCGGCTGAGCTACATCAGCGAAGATCACGTCAACCTTAGGAACGAGCATAGCATAGTTACCAGGTTTATGAGCATCACCCAATATTGGTGATATATTCGTTCTAAACCTAGAGAGATTATCAAGAAGGTCTCTAAGCGCTCTAGGAGCGAAATCCAGCGCCCATACATGCCCTTTTTCTCCAATAATATCGGAGACGTGGCTACAAGTCGTTCCAGATGCTACCCCAAGATAGAGAACCTTTGAGCTCTCTCTAATCGGCATAATTTCCAACTCCTTCATTATAGCGGCAGCTAATTTACTACGGGTAGGGTTCCAAGACCTATACTCACCCCCCTCATACTCAAATACTGGCTCATTGTAAAACGTCCTACCTGGTGTAAGATTTCTAGTTACTAGAAATGTCTGATTATCACGATGTAGCTTGTATACTCCCGGATGTAACGTTTCAAGTCTCAAAGGCTATCGGTATCAGAAAGAAGTATATGGATTTAAGTCTGTGTGGCTTCTAGATCCGCTGCCATTATTTTCGCTTGGTCAACCGCAAGTTTCTGAAGCCATGTAATAGGGGTCTGTAACTCACCAACCCTTTTTGCAAAGTGGTGACAATTGAGATACCCCGGAGTTTTGCAGATCCTCTGGAAAAAGTCCTTTGTGATGGGTACAGAACAATCCTGTAAGTATGGGCAATCCTTTCTCCCAAATTTTTCCTGCATAGCCTCAGACAGAGTCGACAATTAATTTCGCCCGGTTTATTTATTGTATGGTGATATATAGATATAATCCTCGTTATACATCAAGAATGATAACATGGATCACAATTCTATTTAACTAAAAAATCAAAAAAACAAGAAATTTTGATATAAAATTTACTTTTCCGAGATCACATATCGTTTCACATGAATAACTATATTATTGATAAATCTAAATGCAAATTTAACATAAAAGTGTTAAGAGTTATTTAAGCTGTTCCAACAGGTCATCTGCTATGAAATCACCGGAGAACCAGTCTGCCCGAGCAGCAATGGCAATCTTAGCGGCAAGGCCGCGTGCATGGCTTCCCCTTTTTCCTCTAGGGGCGTTGTGTACATAAGGATGCTGAAAAATTAACCCGTGTTTGGGGGGCTTCGCGTTACTTTTAAGGGCTCTGAAGAGAGCCTTCTCTGCCCCTAATACCTGTATGGTGCTGGATGGCATCATAGCCATATTTCTGAGTCCTCCTGCTTTCTCTATGAGCTTTGCTCCGAGTGTAGGACCCGCGAGATGAGCAATATTTGGCGCTATCTCCTTGGTAAGTAATCCAATGTATTCTGATAGTTCTTCTCTGAAACTATATAGATCAAGGTTTTTTTCCGCGAATTTTCTCAGGATGTCCCGATCGTCATCGTATAATGGTGCACCCATACTTGTCTTGGAAACCTCGACTATTTGATCTGCTGTTCGTTTTCGAAGACTCATCTCCTGAAGGGTCTTGACAGTTATGTTATCTCTTACTCCAAACATTGTGATAATCTTTGCATAGTCTTGATGATCGTCAACTCTTCTTCCGAGTTCGGGAAAATGGACTCCATACCATTCCCTCATCCTTCCTGACAGGTTGTTAAGCGTCGTGTCCAACTCCTCCAGCAGCTGTACAGTCGGGATTAAGAGTCTCTCACGATCTGATAACCTCTCATGAACCTCCTCTCTTGCCAGTGTCGTAGTAACTTCCTGGCTGAACTCAAAGAACGCGTTTTCGTCTTCGATGAAACCATTATCCATTGCGTACTTTGCGATTTCTCTCTGCAGGTCAACTGCGACATCTATGGATGATAAATGCTGTACTGAGAAACCTTCTTCAATTATAGTGTCAAGTAGGGCGGAATTCATGGAGGATACTTCTCCAATCTCATCCTTTTTAAGCATGTCCAGTATCTCGGACACGGGTTCTGTGATCTCCCCCTTGCGTTGTGAAAAGATCAACTTGGCTATCCTTTTAGTGTCACGTGGGTACAGAGCCTTGTGGAGTATCTCCCCTTCCTCATTGAGGGCGTAGACCCCTATTATCGTCTCGAAAATTATTGCTCTCATCATTAACTCCACATCATACCTGAAGATCCGGTTAGTAGAATATTATGAGTCAATTAAATCTTGTCAATCCCAAACATATCACAAATTTAAATTATGTTCATAAGTCTGGGAGTTAATATTTCGATGATGCGTTATAGGAATCAGATATTAATCGGAATAACAGTAACTTTGTTGCTAGTTGCAGCCGGATTTATAGTATGGGCTGAGACCCCATATAAGCCTGAGCAGAAGGCATTAAAATCATTAGAGTCAACAAACGTTGTCCGGGTTAAATTAGACAAAGATCTGTTCTTTATCCCAAGGGATTCATCATCAGGAGTTGGTGTAATAATATATCCTGGAGGGAGGGTAGACCCCCGGGCATATGCTCCATTAGCGCATGGCATCGCCGGAGAGGGGTATCTGACGGTGATCATTGATATGCCACTAAATCTAGCTGTATTTGACTATGACGCAGCTTTAGATATACTGCCTAGATATCCAGAGGTTGACTTATGGGTGGTTGGCGGCCACTCTCTGGGTGGCTCTATGGCCGCTAGACTAGTCCATAGAAATCCCGGCGTTTTCGAAGGGCTTTTCCTCTGGGCCAGCTACCCTGCCTCAAGTGATGATCTAAAAGGGCAGAATATCACAGTGTGCACAATATACGGCTCAGAGGACGGTCTAACAAGCCAGGGAGATATAGAAAACTCGCTGGACCTGCTGCCGGAGGAAACAATCGTCAAGAATATAGAGGGAGGAAACCACGCCCAATTTGGTTCCTATGGGCCACAGAATGGTGACAACGAAGCTATGATAACCGAGGAAGAGCAGCACGAACAGATTCTGGTAGCAATGATAGAACTACTCAATGCAGTAAGTTGAGAATATTACGTCCAATCTACAACTTTGGAATTATCAGAAGATGTTATCTGCCCATATGCATATCATAGAGAAACAAACACGGTTGAGATCATGACCAAAGTAAAATTAAACGTAGATATAGCAGGCTTTAAGATGGAGAACCCTTGCATGAATGCAGCCGGGGTGCTTGGTATGACTCCCTCCATCCTTAAACGCGTCTACGAATCTGGAGCTGGAGCAGTCATAACAAAAAGCATAGGCCCTGAACCGAGAGAGGGTCACCCTAATCCGACTCTCGTTCCCTACGAGTATGGAGCGTTGAACGCTATGGGTCTGCCTAATCCTGGAGCTGAGTACTT
>WJIV01000199.1 GCA_014730055.1 Candidatus Bathyarchaeota archaeon | reverse complement strand
TTAGAACATGAATGGCAGTTAGACTAAATACCAAGGCTCCTTAGATTTAGCATGATGAAGCATATTGACGAGGCCATAAAGGAGTTCAACAAGTATAGGGATCCACTTATCGTTGGTAAACTGCTTGAGCAAGATCAGGATAGTTTAACCTTGGAGTTCACCGGTCACTTTTGCAGAACCTGCGGATTCTACGACTATTTCGAGGATTTCCTGTACGTTCTTTTGGATACAACAGGGCTTAATTCTGAGATTGAAAAGATAGAAGAAACCCAGAATGGGGCTATTGTAAAATACTCGATAAAAAAAAGATGAATAATTATCAGATTAAGTGAATAGTTTACTTCCTCAAGATGCCGATCATAATCCATTGGTCGTTTATCTCGTATTCTTCGACTGTAGCACATGAAGGAGGAGTACTTTCCTTTAGCTCATCACTGAGGGTCTCCTCTTTGATATAATCACCCTCTTCCCTGAAGACTTCAAGTATATCTTCATCCCCGTCATAGTATGTAATTATGTGATCGTCTATGTCAAAATCAGCCTCTTTACGTAAAGCTTGGATACGACGAACGATATCTCGTGCCAGTCCTTGAGATTCAAGTTCCTCCGTTATTACGGTGTTTACACCTACGAGAAGGTTATAATCCTCGATAACAGAATAGTCTTCCCTTGACACGTATTCGAGTTCAACCTCTTCCGGAAGTACATCAAGAAAACCCCCTTCTATTTCAACAGTGATAACTTTGCCCTTCTGTAGTTGCCTAGCTTGGGTTGAATCTAACTCATTAATTGCATCCGCAACCTTAGGGAATAGTCTTCCATGCTTTCTACCAAGCTTTGAGGGTATTGGATTCGCTGTAAGTTTTTGAAGAATACTTTTATCTGTGGAGAATCTAAGGTTTTTTACATTAAGCTCCTCCTTTACTAGGCTTGAAACCTTGTCAAGTCTGGCAAGGTCCTCTTCAGGAACAATTGCTACTGCCTCTTTCAGAGGCTGACGGAGCTTTATATTAGCCTGATTTCTTGCTGCTCTTCCTAGGCTACTGATGTTCATTGCGAGCTCCATCTCAGCCATCAGCTCCTCGTCTATCAAATTGGTATCTGGCTCCGGCCAATTACAGTGATGTATACTATCCGGGGCCTCTGGTTCCACTGGTCTTATCATACGTTGATATAACGCCTCAGTCAAGAAGGGAATAATTGGAGCCATCATGAAATATACCGTCTTTAAACACTTATACAAAGTACTATACGCTGCTTTTTTCTCATCATCAGCCTCGGTCTTCCAGAATCTTCGACGGCTCCTTCTCACGTACCACTTGCTTAGGACGTCTACGAACCTGTCTATCTCATGACACGCATTATAGGAGTCATAGTTATCCAGGTACTCGGTAACTTCAATTAATGTATTATTGAGTTTGCTCAGAATCCATCTGTCAAGAGGTGAGAGTTCCTGAGGCTTTTCCTCAGGAATCCAATTATCGAGGGTCGCATACTGATAGAAGAAGTTGTAAACGTTTAGCAGCGTCATAACGAATAGGCGTCTTACCTCATTTGCCTTCGAGAACCCGAATAATACGTTATTCTCTGGCTTACTCTGACTATATATCCACCTCATGATATCTGCACCCATTGTCTCAGCAGCATCGTCAAACCATATAGCATTCCCCCAGCTCTTATGCATCTCTCGCCCGTCCTCTGCTAGCACCTGTCCATGCCCAAGGCAGGTCTTAAAGGGGGTCCTTCTCTCGATTATTGTGCTCTCCGCTAGCATGGCGTAAAACCAGTTCCTGAACTGGCCCGGGAATGACTCCGTTATGAAATCGGCAGGGAACCATTTCTCCCAATATTCTCTGTCCTGTCTATACTGTAGCGTACTGTACGCGACTATACCCGCGTCAAGCCAAGGGTTACCGACATCAGGGATCCTTGTTGCAACCTCTCCACATTTTTCACACCTGATCTTGACCTCGTCAATGAACGGCCTATGAGGGCTATGTCCTTCAAACTTTTCCCAGCCCTCCACAGCTCTATCTTGAAGTTCCTCTTTACTTCCAATTACATCAAACCATCCACATTCACAGGTCCATATGGGTAATGCGAGACCATAATATCGCTTCTTGCTGATCATCCAGTCATCCATGTTTCTCAACCAGTCTAACTCACGCTTCAACCCAAATGATGGGATCCACCTGACATCACTAGCTGAATCCATAATCTGGTATCGCAGGTTCTGGTCCTTCTCCACCTTGGATACATCCTCGTAATCCTTATCCAGCTTCTCTCCCATGTCTATGAACCATTCACTTACATGACGAAATACTAGTTCGGATCCACAACGCCAACAAACTGGATACCTGTGCGTGTATTTTTGAGTGCGGTAAAGGAGATCCTTATTCCGTAGGTCCTCGAAGATCGGCTCAGCTGAGTTATAAACATGTGTTCCGCTGAGCCAGCCAAATCCATCAACTATCACACCGAAATCATCCAAGGGAGCAGGGGCGGGAAGATCATACATCTTACCAAGCATAAGGTCCTCTTTACCTGCACCTGGTGCGATATGTACAATCCCTGTGCCTTCTTCTTCTCCTACTTCATCCCACATAATAACTCTGTGAGACTCAGGTACACCCAGTTCCTTTATGAGAGGAAGTTCATCATAAGGGCCCTTGTATTTCCAGCCTTCCATCTCTTCCCCCTTAAACTCCTTCAGGATCTCGACGTTTTTCTGATCGGGAATGGCTGACTTTAGTGTTCCTTTACTAAGGTAAAGTATCTCGTCACGGTACTTTACCTTGACATAGTCTAATTCGGGGTGAACCGCTGCTGCCACGTTGCTAGTAAGAGTCCAGGGAGTCGTCGTCCAGATCAGCAGGGCGCCTTCTTCTTCCTTTAACCTGAATAAGACGTAGACGCTTATGTGAGTAATCTCCCTATATCCCTCTGTTACTATCTCATGCTGGCTTATTCCTGTGCTACATCTGGGACACCACGGCATTGCGTCGGACCCCTTATAGATCCAGCCTCTCTCATGGCAACTCTTGAGGGCCTTCCAAATCATGTAGTTGTTCTCATCACTGAAAGTGTAGTAACTACCACCAAGTGTTGGCATTCCTAAATTGCCCACAATCCACTCAGCGGAACCTGTTACGGGGCCCTGGCTACCATCATAGGTTGTTTCCTCCATGGGGTTTTCAAGTGCCTCGGCGAGCTTCCTCAATTCGTCTGGGGGATTCCAGTCAGTCCACATTCCTAGACGTATGGACTGTTCGGTTTGTATTGCAGAGTAATTTAGAACTCGCTGCTTACACTTTTTAACGAACTCAGCCAAACCATAGTCTTCGATGTCTCGTTTTGACTCGAAGCCAAGCTCTTTCTCCACCTCTACCTCGACCCACAACCCCTGACAATCGAAGCCGTTTTGGTTTCTTACCTCGTAACCACGCATGAAACGGTAACGAGCGAAAAGGTCCTTGTATGTTCGACCCCAGGCGTGGTGGACACCCATAGGGTTGTTTGCTGTTATGGGGCCATCAATGAAGCACCAGTGTGGTCTGTCCTCATTCTCCTGAATCTCGACCCTTTGCCAATATGCATCTGTCTTGTCCCAAAATTCCTGGATCTCTTGTTCAAGTTTCGGTATATCTACCTTACTGTCTAGTGGCTTGTATGACATATTTGTCCTCCGCAATGATTGAAAACGTCCAATATGGTGTCCACTGTTTTATTATACCAGAATTTTACATTCACCGGACACCGTACGCACCAGAGAAAAGGGCAGGGTAACAAAATAAAAACATATTGGGATTAGTAGCTGGAACACAATATTCGGAAGCGTTAATTATCATATCTCTTTCTTTCATTCTGTGATTACATGAAGAATGAAAGAGAACTTCTCATGATCCCTGGACCTACAATCGTCTCTCCAAGGGTATTAAGAGCGCTTGTTAAACCTGTCTTGAGCCATGTCAGCAGTGAATTCGTCGAGGGATATGCTGAAGCCCTTGATCTACAGAAGAAACTTTTCATGACCGAGGGCACTCCCTTCTTACTAAGCGGAAGCGGGACCCTTGGAATGGAGGCAGCAGTCGCCAATCTTTTGGAGAAAGGTGATAAGGTACTATGTGTGGAAAATGGCTACTTCGGGGAAAAGTGGGAAGAAATTGTTGAGACTCATGGTGGAATCGTCGACAGACTCCGGTTCAACTGGGGAGATCCTGTAGACGTAAAGCAGGTGGAGGAAAAGCTGAGCAGTAACGAGCATAAAATGTTCACAGTCGAGCATGTTGATACAAGCACTGGTATAGCTAACCCGCTGGAAGAAATTGGTGAACTCCGTAAGAGCACTGAAGCACTTTACATTGTGGATAGCGTCTGTGGCATAGGAGGAATGCCTCTTAGAATGGATGAATGGAACATTGACTTTGCACTTACCGGAAGTCAGAAAGCTCTAGGAGCACCGCCGGGGATAAGCTTATTCTGCTTGAATGATATTGCCTGGGATGTTGTTGAGAACCGTTCCTCACCACCAAGTGATTATTATGTAAACCTCAAGCGCTGGAAACCTATAATGGATAATCCACGCGGATACTTCGCTACCCCTGCCGTTGGCATGGTCCTTGCTATGCTTGAGTCAATGAAAATTATCTTCGAGGAGGGATTAGAGAATCGTTGGAGACGCCACAAGACATTCAGTGAGGCATTTATGGCCGGAGTTAATGCCCTTGGAATGGAGGCGTTCCCAGCTGCGGGACATAACGCTCACACACTGACTGTCCCAAAAATACCTGAAGGAGTTGATGATGCAAAGATGAGGAGTATCATGAACGAGAAATATCAAGTTATCATAGCAGGTGGACTCGGAAAATTAGGTGGCAAAACCGTCAGAGTAGGACATATGGGCAATGATACCATGAATGATTTAGTTTCCACCCTAGGTGCCATGGAGATGGCTCTCGCCGAGATGGGTCACATTGATGAACCTGGTAAAGCTGTTGGAGAGTTGATGAAAATCTTCATCTCCAACTAACTTTTTTTTCAAAAATTATTTTTTTCTAATATATGGATTTTAGAAAATTATAGGCTTTTTAAAGCTCCTATTACTTCCTCATCTGTGGCATTCCTCTGGATATCAATTTTCTCATCCAGCGGTCTCAGATGCTCCATATTGCACCTACGTCTTCTTATCTCCGGTCCTATCACAAGCACAAAGTTTCTGTCAATTACGTCAACTATTACACATCTCTTCCCGGCTTCTCGTCCTTGAATCTTTATGCATACCCGTCCAATATCCATTGCTGACAATCTATCACTTTCCTAAAAGATACTCTTCTATGACATTTTTAAGGATTCGCGCAGTAGATTCAGCGTCAAAAGGTTCAGTATTCAGCACAAGGTCATAGATGCTGAGATCATCGAGATCGATATTATAGTACTCTTTGAATCGAATCATCTCGTTCTCTTCTCTGAAACGGGTTTCCTCAAGTACCTCATCAAATCGTCTACTCTCTCTTTCAGCTATTCTCCTTGCCCTCTCTTCGAGAGAACATTTTAAGTATATTCTTAGATCCGGGTCCTCCGCCATCCATGCCGATAGAGTTGCGTCTATCACGACACCGCCCTTCCTAGATTCCTCCTTACTCCTCTGGTCCAAATAATTATCAAAATCAGGATCTGCTGATGCTATCCTAGACATCTCAGTTAGGCTTACTCCAAGCTCCTCAGCCCTCTCACGAAAAATGCTACCAGCTGATAAATATTTAAGGCTAAAAATCTCCGCTATGCAGCTCGCTTGAGTGCTTCTTCCAGAACCATGTGGTCCCGCTATAGTAATAACTAAGTTCCTAGTAGACAAGTCCTAGTCCTCAGGTTCTATCTCAAAGGTGAGTCCGAATACTCTATTCAGTAATATGTTGAAGGTTAGGCTACATATAAGATACCATTGGATAAAAGATAGCTCTTGCGGAATCCAAGGAAAGTCAAATGGGAAATAAGCAACTTTAACTTCTCCAAAGAACCGACCGAGTGTAGGCCATAGCAAAATAAGCGGCAGTGTAAAGAACATGCTAGACTTCATACGGTCCATACTTATCTTGCTCTGCTGCTGCATCAGGTCCTGTTGACGTCTCTGGGCCTTACTTATTCGTCTCTGATTACCGCTTCGAGTCGCATCCATGAGTTCCTTTCTCACCTTGTGGCTCTCAATTGTAAGCCTCCTGTAAGCATCAAGGTCCATGCTTCTCACGCCTATGTAACTGGTTGCGGTGGCCAGCACGAAGGCTATACCCATTATAGCGAAGGTAGCCTCAGGAGGAGTAGAGAAAGCAGTTAGGTCCAAGGCTGCTTGAATTAAAGGTGTCATTTCTTCATCGACTATGATTAATGATAATATAAAAAGAGTGCCTATTCCTCAGGGAAGAGTTGGCAGAACTTTCTCCAACTCAGACAGATAGTCTGAGGATGGGCTGCTCTAGCCTCATCGATCTTCCCTACTGCGGTATTGTGAGGTGCACTGAGCACTTCCTCTGGATTGTTGTATGCTTGATCATGGATCTCCTTCAAGGCATCGACAAAGGAGTCTAAGGTCTCAACTGGTTCAGACTCAGTTGGCTCGATCATCAAGGCCTCGGGGACTATTAAGGGGAAGTAGGTGGTTGGAGCATGAAGGCCATAGTCTAGAAGCTTCTTACTGACATATAG
>WJIV01000198.1 GCA_014730055.1 Candidatus Bathyarchaeota archaeon | reverse complement strand
GTGGTGGGAACATTCAGGGAGATAATGGATGCATCAAAGGCAAAAGGGATTGATTATACAACCTTCGAAAATCTGGGTTTCAATCGGCTGATATTCGCTAAAAACTCGGTGTGCTTTGACTACCCGATGGATTACAAGAAGATTGAGTTGACCGCTGAGGTGAAGACACACGTTGACAAACTATTCAAAAGCATAAGAGATGGAGGCTACTATGGGAAAAAGTATCAAAAGGAAGACTCAGTAGAGTACAATACCGACGAACAAAGTCTGAGTGTTGTATACACCAATGTCCCGTGGGATTCAACCACATTCTTCAAGGAAATACCATTTTACAAGGACCAATACGAGTGGATGATTGACACAATAGATTACTATGAGGGATTAGACACGGAGAGATTGATAATTAGACTACATCCTGGCGAGACAATGATGAATCCTATTGAAAAAACATATGAAGAACTCTGTAGTAGGTACGGTAAAGAATTCCCAGACAATGTGACAATCATAAAGCCAGGGGATAAAATAAATAGCTATTCCCTATTTGATAATATGAAGCTTGGCATAGTGAACCTTAGCACAATAGGGCTTGAACTCGCATATACGGAGATACCAACAATTGTTGTTGGACAGGCTTATTATAAGGGAAAAGGATTCACCATAGACCCAAAGAGTAAAGAGGAATACAAGAACGCTATAGAGAGAATTCTTGTTGAGAAAGACATCCCCAACCTAAACAGAGACAACCTTTACAGATTGATGTATAGTCTGGACAAATACAGAAAGAGGGTGGAATACGGAGGATTCTGGAAATACACTGGTAGAGATGAGATTTCCCACGCTACTGCAGGCCAAGACAGCATAATAAACCTAAAAAAGGAGTTGGACTCTAGCCCCTTAGACTCAAAAGATTTCTGTGAAATCCTTGAGATAATATTAAATTAACTAATAGAAGATATATTTATCCTTAATGAGAACCATGTTTGAAGAGGATATTTTTAAGTTGGAGGGGTGGATTTGGAAGAATGGATTTAGTGGATATGACCCCTATGATTTCAGAGAGCTGTTGATACACAATAAGTTTTTAAAAAGTAGGATAAGGGATTCGATATTAGTCTGGATAGATGATTTATTCCCCCCACTAACTAGGCGTCTGTTTAACATAGAACCTAAAGAAAATGCAAAGGCAGTAGGTCTGTTGTTCACAGCATACATCAACTTATATGATGTTTTTCAAGAAAGGACATATCTTGCTAGAGCGAAAGAGTGTAAAGAATGGTTGCTTGATAATTTATCAGATGGCTATAGCGGAAAAGGATGGGGATACCCCTTTGACTGGCAATCAAAGATTCTCATTCCCAAAGGCACACCCTCAGCCGTTGTAACAGCAAATATTGGTGGGGGATTTTGGAGGGAGTATGAAGTAACTGGAGAAGAAAATTCATTGAAGGTGTGTGAGGATATATGTAGATTCTTCGTTGACGAGTTGAACATAGACAGAATAGGTAACAACAAAATCTGTTTTAGTTATACGCCACTAGATAAATTTCACGTCCATAATGCAAACCTTTATGTGGCAGAATTTCTGATTAAGGTGGGTGAGGAGTTAGGAAATAATGAATTTATTGACTATGGAAAAGAAGCCGCAGATTATAGTCTATCAGAACAGAACAGTGACGGATCCGTGTATTACTGGGGCAACATAGATAGTCACTACAAACCAGAACACATGGACCATTATCACACAGGATTTGAACTCAGAAGCCTCTATTCAATAGCAAAGATAACAGATGAAAAGAAGTATTTATCTGGTTTTGAGAGATACTATGGATTTTATAAGAGGAATTTTTTTTCCAAAAATGGTTTCATCAAACACACACCGAAATCCAAATACCCCATAGACATCCACTCTTGCGCGGAGAGCATACTATGTAATTCCTACATAAAGGATAGATTTAACAAGGATTTTGTAGAGAAACTCATAGGGAGAGTAAATAGTATTATGTTAACAACAGAGGGATGGTATATCTACAAGGTTGGTAGAGTTATGGGCTTTGAAATAAAATCAAAAATTCCGTATTTAAGGTGGGGCCAGAGTTGGATGCTAAGAGCTCTGAGTGAATACCTTCTGAGGATAAACGGAAAATGAAGATTTTGATGCTGTTGTATAAGAGATTCCCCCCAGACATAAGGGTTGAAAAGGAGGGAAGAGTTCTCCAGAGGGAAGGGCACGAGATCTTTGTGATAGCCAAGGGGGGTGAAAAAACCATGAGGGAATACAGAGGTTTGAAGATAATAGACGTAAATCCCTCAGTTACTGATGATATTTGGTTTAGGGTGAACTTTTTCAGGCCCTTTCTTTTCAGAAGGGTGCGGGAAGCGATTAGGGAACACAATATAGAGATTATGCATGTCCATGACTTGCCCCTAGTAAAAACCGGGTTAAAAGCTGCTAGAGAATTCAGTATCCCAATAATAGCCGACCTGCACGAGAATTATCCAGCTGCAACAGTGTGTTTTGGAAACGACAGCTTGCTGTATAGACTAAACAACCTCGTATTAACATTCAACAGATATAGAAAATATGAGATGGAGATGGCTAGAAACGTTGATAAGATAATCGTTGTTGTGGAAGAAGCACTAACCAGATTCAAAAACATTATTAACGAGGACAAGATTAGCATAATTTCAAACACTGTTGATTTGAGTGAATTGAATAAATTTGAAATAGATTCTGGAGTATTGGAGAGGTATAAAGATTATTTTAATTTTACATACATAGGGGGTTTTGGTTCAGAGAGGGGATTAGACACTACTATTAGAGCACTAAAAAACACAAATAGCAGGAACATAAGACTATTACTAGTCGGGAAAAAACACAATTTAGCCCATAAAATTGAGAAACTAGCGGTAAAACTTGGTGTTAGAGAACAAGTTGAATTCACAGGAGAAGTGCCATTTAATAAAGTGCCATCATACATCATGGCAAGTGACGTATGCTTAGTACCATACAACAAGTCCGAACACACTCAAACAACAATCCCACATAAGTTATTCCAATATATGGCATTTAAGAAACCAGTGTTAGTTAGTGACGTGAAGCCATTGAAGAGAATCGTGGATGAAATAGGGTGTGGATTAGTTTTTAGGAGTAATAATCCCATTGATATGTCAACCAAGATGAACAAAATGGTGACTATGGATTCCTTAGAGGAAATGGGGTTGAGAGGTTATGAGGCAGTAATGAACAGGTATAATTGGTCTAAAGAATCGGGAAAGCTGATAGAATTGTATAGGGCGATACAGCAGGGATTAAAGAGTTAAGAGGATGGTGGATGGTATGAAGGATATAACAGTAGTGTGTTTTAGCATAATCCTCCTAACAGCTGTTTCAGTGACTTATTATGTATCCTCAAATAACGGACCCATAGGCTTAAGTGTGGACAACATTAAAAGGGCATTGACTGCACTTGAGATGGTTGAGACAGGACAGATGCCCAAAATCTATCCAGGTAACATTGATGTTAAATACGTGTATCCATACGGTAGTGAGGTTTTAATTTCATACATTAGTACCCTCAGCAAGATGCCGCCGTTCCTGGTTGTCAGATATTATAATTGCTTAATGATGATTATCCTCGTACCACTATTATATCTTTTTTATAAACTGATCACTGATAAAGCAGAGATAATATTAATCGCAATTATATTATTCTTGTTCACTTCTGGTTTGCATGGCTTGTCTACTGGTGATTTCAGATATAGTTTAGAAAACTACCTTGAAATCAAGGATATTATAAGGTCATATGGAATGTCTGCAAGTTTTGAAACACTATATGCAACAGGTTTTTTACTTGGCATACCGTTGTTTATTCTTTTCATATATTTTATCCATAAAGAGAGGTACTTAATTTCTGCTTTCATTTTCCTAACAGTACTTGTTAGCCACAAAACAGAGGTTGTTTTCCTAACAATATTTGTTATGGTTTACCTAATCTTCAGAAAAAATAACAATAAAAATATTTCCATAATTGGGTTCAGCATATTGATTTTTGTTTTGATGAATGAATTGAGCAGTTTTAAGTTCATTAATATGTTACAGAGTAAAGCACTGTCAAATAATTACTTTTACCTTCTCCTTTCATGGATATTCATAGCAGTATACCCGTTAATATCTTACATCCCAGAGAGGATTAGCGAGTCAAAGCTACAAAGAATATTGGAGCGTGCTGTAGGAGCTAGTGTTGGAATTATAATTTTATACGACTTGTTTTTGAGAGAACCCCCATTTTTGAAAAACGAGTACGTATACCTTTTTTGGGAAATTGGGTTTTTCTGGCTCGGGTTATTTGCAATCAATGAAATCAGAAAGAACAGGGTTATGTACAGCATATTACTATCTAACATCATTGTAATCGGTGTAGAGCTGACCGACTTATTGCATGGTTTTAGCCCTGAGAGAACACTATATTTCCTTAAGCTGATATTACCCATATACTTCATAATATTTTTTAAATCACTAATCAGTAGGGCTAGAATCAATAGGTTTGTTGTTACCATAGTAGTACTATCCATGTTATATGTCCATTTTGTAGGATATTATCTGGATGTCTCACATGCTTCTATTTACATCCCTCTTGCTGAGAAAGTCAACATGGAAAGTTACGGAGGATTATGCCAGTATATAAAGGAAAATGTGGACCACGATGGAATATTACTAACACCACCAGGTAGCCTGTCAAGCATATTTGGGCTACATGACCACTGGGCTAGTGTGACCACGTATTATACCGGCCATAAAGTATTTTGGTTATATGGTGATTCCCCATACTGGAACTCAGAGACACAAGAAGTTGTGGAAACCCCGTTATACGACGAATCAGATGTGTTTGTAACCGATAACCCGGTTTTAGACAAGTATAGGATAACACTCATGATTTATGAACCTGAAAGTTATTTGAAACAACAGACAGATAACAGAACATACTACTTGATTGTTAAAAGAGAGCATCGAAGCAAGTTTATTGATTATTATGAGGAGGTATTTGAAAACCCCAGGATAACATTATTCAAAGTTAATTAAAATGCTGCTCATGAAAAAAATTTTTTAACCACACTTCAAGAAATAAAACTCTCCAGATTATTTTACCATGGTTAGTTAAGCCATTTG
>WJIV01000197.1 GCA_014730055.1 Candidatus Bathyarchaeota archaeon | reverse complement strand
GTGGAGTTCACGTCGCCGACGACTATGACTAGGTCTGGCTTTTCCTTCAGCAGCACGCCCTCGAATCCCGCCATTATCTTGGCTGTCTGTTTGGCGTGGCTGCTAGAGCCTACTCCAAGCCATATGTCAGGTTCAGGTAGTTCTAAGTCCTCAAAGAATAATTTGCTCATGTTTTTGTCGTAGTGTTGTCCAGTATGTACTAAAATGAAATCTACTTCACTGTGTTTCTTGAATTCTTCCATGAGGGGCGCTATCTTCATGAAATTCGGTCTCGCACCCACTACACCCATTATCTTCATCTTGGTTTATGTATTTCTCCCGACCCCCCTGTACACTATGCCCTTCGACTTTATCTTGTCTTTGTCGAGGCAGTTTCTTCCGTCAACCACTACCTTAGCCTTAAGTTTCCCGTAGTCCATACCCCTGAATTCCGTGTGGTCTGTGACAAGGACTATGCAGTCACTCTTCAACGCATCTTCAAGACTCTTCACTGTTGATTTGTCTTTGATATATGGGTCATATATCTCTACTTTTGCTCCGAGCTTCTGCAGTCCATCCACTACCTTGATGGCTGGGCTTTCGCGTATGTCCTCAACATCCCTCTTGTATGCGTATCCTAGGACTGTCACCTTCGCCCCCTTTACGCTCAGTCCCGCCTCATTTAATCCCTCAATAACTTTCCTTACCGTGTATTCGGGCATGGAGTTGTTTATCTCCCTTGCTAAGCTGAGGAATCGGTGGTTGAATCCTTTTTTCTTGGCTTCTTCAATGAGGTAGTATGGGTCCACTGGTATGCAGTGTCCTCCGACTCCGCAACCAGGGTAGTGGGGCATGAACGCAAATGGCTTAGTCGCTGCGGCCTTTATGACCTCTGTTATGTCTATGCCCATGTTGTCGAAGCTCTTCGCCATCTCGTTCATGAACGCTATGTTCACGTCCCTGAAGGCGTTCTCCATTATCTTCGTGGCCTCGGCTGCTCGGACAGTCGATAGCTCCAGAACCTCCGCGTCAACCAGTTTACTGTAGAAGTCAGCTGCTTTCTTCACGCTTTTTTCCCCTATCCCCCCCACAACTCTTGGGAGATTGCCGACATTCCATTTACTGTTCCCTGGGTCTATGCGTTCGGGGCAGTGAGCTAGATAGAAGTCTACTCCCGCCTTCAGCCCGGATTTCTCTAGGATGGGCTGCACCACCTCCTCTGTAACCCCAGGATAGATGGTTGATTCGATTATTATCAACTGGCTTTTTTTCAAGCCTTTTGATATTGATTTACATGCGTTTTTGACAGCTGAGAGGTTGGGCATGTTGCCTGCGTCTATCGGCGTGGGCACGCAGACCAGTATAATATCCGCATTTTTAACTGTTTTTACGTCATCAGAGGAGGTTTTGACTCCAACTTCTTTAGCCTTCTTCAAGGCTTCCTTGCTGATGTCTACGCCGACGACGGAAAACCCCTTGGACTTAGATAATTCCGCTAGGGGCAGACCAACGTAACCGAGGCCGAAAACAGCTATTTTCTCCATCTTGTACAGTATAATCTAATGTCTACGCTGTATTATATAGGTGAACGGGGTTTTTAGATTTCAAGCATTTGGGATGCAATAAGATATACGAGGATGATTCCCACGAGGGTCAGTATCAATCCTGCGGGCCAGATGACGATTGTCTTGAAGAATACCAATAATCCCGAGAGCAGGGATATTTCCACAACAGTGTTTTTGGAATCCAGAGTGGATAGTCCTGCTAGGATGAAGACAACTGATAAGAGTAGGGAGTATAGTAGGAACAGGATCCCCAAGACCCCAGAGGCAGAAGTGACTGGTATGAAAGACAGGTAGAGTATGTAGATGAGGATAACGATTGAAACAAGCAGTACTGGGGACTGGAGTATTTCTAATTTTATTTCTCTTCCATTTTTTTTATTAAAGTAGTCAGATGGCATATGCAGTTTGATTTGGAAGAATTTTTCATTGAATGATAGTTTAGTTTTGAGAAGCACAGATAGTCTTCTTTTGACTTTCTCTTTCCTTAAGTAGATGATTATGGAACATATTAGCAGGACTAGTATAGACATCAATGTGGAGGATAATACGCTGTGTCCTTCGCGCGTTGCAAATACTATTTTTAGATTTTTTATTGAGGAATTTGTTTTGAAAGATGATGTTGAGGTATCTTTGTGTGTGGGATCAGAGTTATAGAGTATTTTATGGGCTTTTTGTATGGAGACTTGAGTTTCCTTTATGCCGTCTATTGAAGGTGGTTCTTGGTTGATGTAGTATGCTCCTTGTCCTATAGGTTTTGGCATGAAGAATTTTGTTTTTAGTGTTCCTGAGCCGTTGAAGACTATGTATTCTTGGTTCTCTTCTATTATTTGGTAGTTGGGGGAGTGGGATATAATATTCGAGTCTCCCTTGTATAGGACAGTGGGTCCTATTGTATCAACCGCTAACACAGCGATGCCTTTCCAGTATCCATAGACTTCATTCATTTTTGCTGAGGGGTATGTTATCAGCATGGAACCGGGAGAAATGGTTTTATCAGCTGGTGGTGGAGGGCTTATGTCAGCTAGTAGTGGTGTTTTGTCTTTTCCAACTGCGTCACTGAATATCTGAAGTGTGAATCGCAGGTTATCGTCTTTGAGTATGAGGTTGTCTGACATGAAATCCTTGTCGCCGATGAGGTATAAGGAGCCGGAGCCGTACTTTTGTTTGCAGTAGATGGTGTGGCCTCCGGAAACAAGCTCCTCAACGGGGTGGGGGCATTTGATGTGTGATGGATTATGCATTCTTACTTGGTCGTCTTTGTAGTTTAGGGTGAGGGTCTTGGATTCAGTTGACTCAAATTCGAATTTGAACATTGTGGAAGCAGAGAGAGAGTTCGCATGTTTTATGGAAGAGGGTGAATCTGATAGTAGTATCAGGCTTCCACCAGCAGACACATATTCACTTAGAATCTCCTTGTCTCCTTCAGAGAAATCCCGGACGGGATTCACAATCACGTACAATAAAGCCTTATTCAACACAGCTTTATCTATTTTTTCCACATCCCCCTCAAGGATGATAGTGTCTGAAACATCCAAGCCATTATCCTTAAGTGCTAATAACAAGAGAGCGTATTCGTTAAAGCCCTCATCTTGAACAAAAACTCCTGTTGAAGAATCAAAGACTACAGAATATTGTTTAACAGAGGATTCATATTGAAGTGCAATACAAGTAGTAGACAATAGGAGCATAACTAATAATAATTTGTAATCCATGTTAATCGTTTGCTGAATTATTTAGAATAGAATTTAGTTTTTCATTCCTTATTACTACAATGAGAACACAGGATATAGTTATAAGAAAGGTTATGAAAAAGTTATTAATGGAGTTTATAAGAACCCCAGAGAGAGAGTAGAGTAGTATGGAAGTCAGAATGACCAGTACAAGACTTAATCCAAAACTCAAAGCCAAGCGTTCAATAAAATCCACGTCATTCCAATGAGGATGTATGATCCATGATGCTGCAAATCCTGGAATAAAAAACAGATACATCAATGCCAGAGTTTGGTATATGATAGCAAAAATCATCTTAGTATTGGCTACATCATTGCAGGTTTATAAACATTTTTAGCTTAATAATGGACATACATTTAGAATAGATAATATGCCAAGTTATTTAAAAAGTAAGTTGGTTGCCCATAATTAGTAGATGCACAAGATGAGTAGAAAACTAATTATAAAAAATTTTCTCTTCTATCTATCACCCTCAATAGTGAGCATTATTGGAGGCCTTATCGTATTCCCACTATTAACAAAAAACCTATCTGCTGAAGAATATGGGTTATACTCTAACCTTATAATACTATCATCATTTCTTGCGATAGTATTTGGATTCAACCTTCAGAGTGGTTTATCTAACCTCATATATAAGAGAAGGCAAAAAACAGAGGAGGTTAAGGATTTTGTTTGGACAACTTTTATCTGTTACAATATTATTTTTTTCCTTATTTCCCCATTACTGTTTTTTCTGTTTAACTACCTCAATAATCTTCTTTTTGAGGGAGAGCTTAGGTTAATCCACCAGATAGCAGTAATTATTTCAGTATATGTTGTGTTTCTAAGAAATAGTATATTTGAGTACTTTAGGTATATTCGTAATGCAAAAACTCTTGCCTCTTTTGACATATTCAAGAGCCTATTTCAGGTTATTTTTTTCATAACTATGGGCTTACTTCTGCACATAAGTTTGAGGATAG
>WJIV01000196.1 GCA_014730055.1 Candidatus Bathyarchaeota archaeon | reverse complement strand
TAATAATATTTTGTTGACCATTCAAAATTGTTTCGGAAATTTCTTTTTCTTGATTAAAACTTAATATAACTAATGAGGTTATTAGAATAAACCGACCCTAAAATTAATTTTTTGTGTGGATTAATTTATTTTGATATCATAATTAATGAGCATCTTTACAATTTATTAAATATATGATTGTAAATAATTCTTACCTCTAAGCGAAGAACGCCACTCGCAGGCGCTTTAAAATATCGCCATATTGCGGGTTATTATGTCTATATTTATTTCAGATTTATTTTTCCTTACTTATTTGTCGGATTCGAGATTCAATAACTCTGCACAGAAAAAAAGATTTGACATTTAAGTATGTTTTATTTTTTTTTAATATATTACTATTAAAATAATTATATCCATGTTTCTTCACAAGATGATGCCTTGTAATAATCTTTTCATGAGAGAGCCTTTTTAATTGATGATAATAGCTCCTCTGTGTCAAAAGGCTTAGTAATATAGTCATCTGCCCCGGCTTCTTCAGCCATCTTTTTATCGACATCCCTACTAAGAACGGAAAACATAATTACAGGAATATCCCTAGTAGAAGACTTCAGCTTCAACTCCCTACAGGTATCGAAACCACTCCTACCAGGCATTACAACATCAAGCAAGATCAAGTCAGGCAGTTCTTCTTCAGCCATCCTCAGGCCAGTACTAGAATCCTCAGCAGTCAAGACCTTGTATCCCTTTTCCTCAAGGATCCTTCTCCCCAAGTTACGGATATCAGCTTCATCATCCAAGATTAAAATACTGTAAGCATCCTTCTCAGAGTTAAGGGGCAAGGTATAAGTGAAGGTTGATCCCTTGCCTCTTCCCTCTGACTCAGCCCATATCCTGCCGCCGTGAAGCTCGACAATGCCCTTGCAAATGCTAAGACCTAGCCCCGTTGATTTTCCAGCAACAGTAGGTCTATCAATAGTAGGGAAGGGCTTAAACAGCTTATCAATATCCTCGGAACTAAGCCCAATACCTTCATCGATAACACTTGATTTTATTTTATCTTCTTTCTCTTCTATCTTTAAGAAGATATTTGACCCCTTTGGACTGAACTTTATAGCATTATTTAGAAGATTAAGTAGCACCTGCCCAATACGAGTCTTGTCAGCTAAAACCTCCGGCAGCTTTGTTGGAGCCATTACCCCCAATGTCTGTTCCTTCTCATTCATCATAGGTTCAATTTCCTCTAAAACCTCTGATAAGAGAACATCATACATAATTTTAGTCCGTTTTATTTCAAGTCGCCCGGACTCTATTCTTTGTTGATCAAGAAGGTCATCGGTAAGCTTCTCCAAGCGCCAAGTATTTCTCTGAACAATTTCCAGCAGTTCTCTAACCCTCTCGTTAATCTCACCGGCAGACCCAGACTGGATGTAATCAACGTAACCCTTTATTGAGACAAGAGGTGTACGTAGCTCGTGAGTAGCCGTACTTATGAACTGGTCCTTCATCCGATCAAGTTCTTGAAGGTCATCGTAAGCCTGCCTTAGCTCCATAGTTCTCTGTTCGATGAGTCTCTCCAAGTCATCTATTCTTCGAAGACGCGCAAAAGCCGAAGAGACGTGTAAAGCCATTGTCTCAACAAGCCTAAGATCATGGTCATCGAAAGCATTAATTTTCTCTGCTTCTAGGTTTATTAACGCAACCACTTCATCATTGACTTTTACAGGTACATCAAGCTCTGAGAGTGTCTCAGGGTCTCCTTCCACTCGACCTGATATGTAATCAGGATCAATTCTAGTATCATGAACAAGCTGGGTTTCACCTGTACGTACCGCTCGAACGGTGATTCCTTTTCCTTCTAAGGAAAGCTTGTGGATCTTACTTGGTCTACGGAACTCGGTGAACAGGATTGCATCATCTTTAACGATGCCAAAGGAACCTGTCTCGTATCCGAGAATATTCATAATTTTATCCATGGTCTCCTTGGCTACCATTTCATATGATAAAGCTTTGTCCAACCTTGAGCCGAACCTATGGATTGCATTCAGGCGGTTCGCGTACTCGGTTTTTTCTTTCTCTGCTTCGATACGGCTAATATTTGTGGCGACGTGCTCTCCGAGTATTTCAACCAGTCTTTTATCTTCATCAGTAAAGGCATTAGCCTCTGGGCTCTCTATATTAAGTACAACTCTAGTATGTCCACCCAGCCTAACAGGAACAGCGAGTTCTGATAATGCTTTCCATTCTCGATTTCCCTGTACGTAGTCATTGTCTTGACGTGTATCCTTTACGAGCTGCGTTTCACCTGTTCTTGCAGCCCTTGACGTAATCCCCTTATCTGTTACTTTGAGGGTTAGGCTTTCAACGCTATTATCATAAGAGAACACATCTCTCAAAAGACCATCCTCAACTTTTATGACATCTATTACTGGAAATTCTAGTGTCTCAACAAGCAAATCGTAGGTGATCTTGTAAATACCCTCAATTGACTGAGCTTTGGATAATATAGATGTATGTTTATGGAGGGCTTCCAATCGTTTTTCATGTTTTTTCCTTGGGCGGATATCCCTCATAACTGACAAGACGGCTGGTTCATTCATAAACATAATATTTCTCAGGTTAACCTCAAGATCTATTCTCTCCCCCTCTTTAGATAACATGACAAGATCATATTGTCTCTGGATTTCAGAGCCGCTTAAGCGTTCAGTGGCTCTACTCTGGACTATAGACTTATACTCCTCAGAGAAGAAATCAACAAAGTCGTGGCCTATTATCTCAGTCGAGGAATCATATCCTAATAATTCTATAGCTCTTTGATTAACAAAGAGATATTTTTCATGATCGGAGATAAATACCGGGTCGGGCATCTCCTCAAGTAACCTCCTATACCTGACCTCTGATCTCTGGATCTCGTAAAACTGTCTTAAACGCGATATAGTAGCAGAAACATACTCTCCCAAGATCTCAATAAGATATCTATCCTGATCCTTGAACGCACCTAGTATCTCGGACTCAACATTAATTACAGCTACTACATCTTCGTCAACTTTCACTGGAACAGCCAATTCAGAAAGGGTAGGAGAATCAGTGCCACCAAGCCCGGGTATAAAATCTGGATCCTTTCTCACATCGGGGACAAGTTGAACTTTTCCCGATTTCACCGCCCTAACAATAATCCCTCTACCATCGAGAGGTAACTCCAGGTTAGCTCTAGATGGTTCAGATAATAATGTCTTAATAACATCCCCTTCAACAACATTAAAACTATGTTGTTTAAACCCAAGAGCACTATTAAGAACGCTTACCGTTATGTGAGCTACTTCCTCCAAAGTTAAAGCTGAAGACAGGCTTGTCGTATGCCTGTGAAGCGTTTTAAGTCTCTCCTCGTAATTTTTTCGCTCTGTAATATCTCTTTGTACTGAAATAGAGTGTAAAACTCTATCGTCCTGATCTCTAACAAGATCCGCACTAAGAAGTACTGTTCTACGTTCACCTTTTTTAGAGATAACAACAAGTTCCTCGTTCCTTAGTCGACCTACTTCTTTCCATTTACTTAGAAGTCGATTAACAACAGGTCGACATTCAGGTGCATAGATCTCCATCACTGGCTGCCCTACCAGTTCCTCTTTTTTATAACCTAGGGTATCTAATGCTGCTTTGTTAACATCAATAATTACACCATCAAGTGATACAATATAGCAGTAAGTCGGCTGATTTTCAAAGAACTGCCTGAACAGCCTTTCGCTCTCCCGAAGTGCACGGTCCGCCTTAATACGTTCTGTAATATCTCTGAAAGCCGCCATAACAGCGGTCCCTTGATAAAAATCTATTTTCTCTGCGTTTACCTCAAAGGATTTCTTAGCTCCCTTCTTTGTTATTAGTTCTACAATGTATGGGGGGATATCCTTACCCGCTAATCTTTTTCCGAGGTTGGATTTGAGAATATTCTTTCCTTCTGGCGTCAAGAAGACTAATTCTTGAATTTTTCTTCCAATTATTTCATCCTTTCTGTATCCTATTGCTTTTTCAACTCTTTCAGTGACTTCTATTATCTTTCCATCTGAGTTGAGGATTACCATAGGATCTACGACGACATTAAATAGGGTCCTGAAGTGTTTTAGGGCTTCATCACGTTCAGATTCTATCCTTTCATGTAGGTAAACACTTGATAACTGCTTGGAAACCTCATTGATAATATCATCCTCTTCCTCAAGGAATAATTCATTGCTGTCGCTAGGCTTTTCTAGTAGATGGACTTCGATTCTACCACTACTTATATCTTCAATCATGATATGAGTTGATTGACTCCACTCTGTTTCCTTAAAATTAGAACTTTGATAGATTTGATCATCAATAATTATCTTGGCACAAGTAATATCGGGGAACTGATAACCCATAGGAAGTAACTCAACATATTCTTTGCAGATTTTCTGTATATCGAATCCATGTTTTTCGATGAGGGAACTTAAGGTATAAAGAGCACCAAGTTCCTTCAATCTTTCCTGGAGATGACGAGCGTTCTCCTCTTTTTCTCTCTGGATCTCTAACCGATTTAGGGCATATCCAATATCGGTGGCTATCTCCAGTATTAATGATGAGGCTTCTTCTTCATCTACATCTTTTTTTGATGATAATACGAGGAGTCCATAGACTTTTTTTAAGTACTCAATCCGTGTGATGGAGCAAATTCTATGTTTTATTTCAAAAGCAAGAGGGCAGTCCTTGCATTTTTTTTCCCGGGCGTGGATGAAAGTTACCCCTTTTTCATTAATGTATTTTTCGATACATAGAGGATATTCTCCATTCTTAACTCTATCTGTAAACTCCTCAAAACCGGATTCTACACCTGCTTGATATAGGTTAACTGGTTTCTTTTTCTGGTTGATAGTGAGTATCCAAGCACTGAAATAGACGTCATTTTCTACTAGAATTTCGCAAACCTGATTCAATAATTTTTCAGGATCTTGTTCCCTGACAATCAGCTGGTTAACATTTCGTATTGATCTTAAAACTTGGTTCAAGCTTTCCAATCTTTCATCATAAAGTTTTTTCTCTCTAATTCTTCTCGCTCTCTCTAGTTTTTCAAAGAAGATAACGGGATCAAGGGGTTTGGTAAGGTATCCTTCAGCATCTAGATTAAGTGAATCTATAGCAGATTCCTCTGAGGGGAATCCTGTAACTATAATACATCCCACATATGGAAACTTTTTCTTGATCTTTGATAACAGTTCTATTCCTGATATATCTGGAAGCCTTATATCAATTAGAGCCAAGTCAAAGTCTTTCTCTTCAAGAAGCCTCAAGGCTTCTTTACCCGAGAAAGCAGAGGAACAATTGTGCTCTCTCATATCTAATAGGTCGCAGGTAGTCTCGTTAAAGGTCGTGTTATCGTCAACGACAAGGATGTTAAAAGGCGTTCACCTCTGAATTAACATCCTCTTTTGATTTCCCTTCCATAATCAGGTTTACTACCTTCAATAGTTCGTCAGGATCAAGAGGCTTGTTGAAAACGGTGTAAGCGTCTTCTTGAAGAGCTTGGTCAGCAAGATCCCCGACTTCCTGGGGGTACCCTGTGATCATTATAGCTTTTACCTCTGGGTCAGTTTTCTTTAATGCCCTAAAAGTTTCCAAGCCGTTCATAATAGGGAGTTTAATATCGATCAGAATGACATCAAATTCTCTCCTCTTAGCGGCCTCTACTGCTTCTTCGCCGGTCTTGGCCGCAGCTATTTTGTATCCCTCAAGCTTTAAGAAATCTATAACCGTCTCACAGGTAGTAGGGTCGTCATCAGTTAATAATACCAGACCCCCTTTCTCCATTTTCTCAACAAGTTCTATCACTTGATCTACTTGTAGAGGCTTGTAC
>WJIV01000195.1 GCA_014730055.1 Candidatus Bathyarchaeota archaeon | reverse complement strand
TCCTCATCCATTCTAGACATCCCGATCATGTCTGTGACATGGATTCCCCCGCTGCCTCTTTTCTCGATAGTTATGTTAGGTTTTTTTTCGTCTGGGCGTATCCCTACTGCTCTCAGTTCATCCAGTAGCATTTCTCTGATCTCTGGTTTGTAGACGTCTATGAGAACTAGGAGCAAGTCGGCTGAGCGGGTAATTGATAAAATTCTTTTTCCCAGCCCTTTTCCTTTGCTTGCATCCCGTATGATGCCGGGGATATCGAGGACCTGTATATTAGCACCTTTGTAACTCAGCATCCCTGGTATGACATCTAGCGTTGTGAAATCGTAAGCTCCCACCTTGCTGTTACTGTTTGTTAACTGGTTAAGCAGGGTTGATTTGCCTACGCTAGGTAAGCCTAGGAGAACAACTGTTGCGTCACCGTCCTTAGCAACTGAGTATCCCTCGCCAGAACTCTGGCTTTTTCTCTCTCGCTCTTCTTGCTCATCTTTGAGCCTAGCTAACCGAGCCTTTAGTAATCCTAGATGTCTCTCGGTACCCTTGTTTACTGGAGTCTTGCTGATCTCCTCTTCTATGGATTTAATTTTCTCCGAGATCCCCATAACGTCTCTCACAATCAATTCTGATTGAAAAACGTTCCTCAATTCTGTATATCAACAAATTAGAAGTTAAAGTAAGGTTAGTATTCAGGATGTTGTCTTGGCTCTCTTATAAAAAATGCCGGAATGAGTGAAATGCCAGTTACAGCGGCAATATAAGTGAAACCTAGGTTGAAGCTGAATAGTTCAACGATGTATCCAAAGATTACACTGGAGAAGGAGGCTATTGTGAACCCTATTGTGAAGTACAGTCCAAATATCTGGTCTAGTTGTGTTTTATCCACGCTCTCAGATAGTACGCTCTGAACAACGACGGTCTGTACTAGGAATCCGATTACAAAAAGTAAAGCAGCAAGGCTCCAGAACCCTGTTATATAGTTCAGCAGGAGGTATCCAATACTGCTTGCAACCATTATACCTATTATCAAGGGTTTACGATTGGTTCTATCCGAAAGCCACCCCCAAACAAATGGACCTAGTACACCTCCAAAAAGAAGTATCGAATATAGTATACTGCTTTGCTCAGCTGAGAATCCCAGGATATCTATGAAATATAGAGGAAGAAAGGTCCTCACACCCATTCTGAAAGCCATAACGCTCCTGAGGAGGCTGATTGATAAAACGTTTCGATCACGCATAGCATCTCTTAGCTTTCTGAAATTTAACGCATCTCTTGTAGTCGCTTCTATAGATTTACTACCTCTGATGAAAAAAATCAGTATCAAGGAGAGGACTAAGGCGGGTAAGGAGAGTAAAGCCAAGGCAGTTCTCCACCCCATTTTCGTTAGGAGATACGCAGCTATGAGAGGAGTAAAGCTGAAGGCTAAAGATGGTATAGCTTGATTCAGCCCAAGCATCTTACCTCTCTCAGATGGATCTGTTCCAGCTGAGACAATTGAGGTCCCCACTGGATGTTGAGTGCTGCTTCCAACACCCGCTATGACGGAGAAGCCAAAAAATTGGAAAAATCCTTGGCTTAATGCAGCTGCGATATTCATTATTGAATTAATTGCGTTTCCAACTCCAACAAGTATTCTTCCACTAAACCATCTCCTGAATAGTCCCACGAATAGCTGGGGGAAGCCTGCTGCGAATGTTGAGGCTGATCGAAGTATCCCAAGTCTGGAGTATGAGAGACCGAATTCATCAATTATCTCGGGATAGAGTATGGGAAGTGCTCCGCTTATGACATGGTTTAGCATGTGTAAGATGATAACTGACCAAACAAGTGGTGCTGATTTCCTCGTCTCTTCAACTTCTCTCTCCATCATCAGGTCTCCCTTCGGCTATAGAGCCTATATTCAATATTGTGAAATATATTTGTAGTGCTACAGCTAAGTGTAGTTAACATACTTGCGAAAGAATAAAAAACACCTCTACTATAGGTTGCGGGTTGATACCGGATGAAAGATGTAGAGATTAATTTGCGGAGGGCTAGACCAGCTGACTATGAAAAGGTGATCTGGGTTGAGTCTAAATCTACGCCAAACTTGAGATATGTACCCTACGTTTTTGAGGAATTTGTTTCGGATGAGGAGGGTGAGTTTAGTGTCGCCGAGATTGAAGGCGAGATAGTAGGCTGTGGAAAGTTTACTGTTCTACCCGATGGTTCT
This sequence comes from Candidatus Bathyarchaeota archaeon, assembly GCA_014730055.1. The sequence continues at coordinate 16,222 of WJIV01000195.1, read as the reverse complement.
GCTTGGCTCGAGACCCTCAGGGTAATTCCTGAGAAACAGGGCTTGGGTGTCGGGAAGAGGTTTTACGAGAGGTTCTATGATAACGCCCGATTTCAGGATATCAAGACTATGCGCATGTATACTGGGGTTAAGAATGTAGTAAGCAAAGGCTTGGCTGAGCGTTATGGTCTTGAACTCGCTGAGAGTTTTAGAGGCGTTAAAATGACCTGTGAGAAGAGTGATTCTTCTGATATAGATTTCATCGAGGTTACAAGTGTTCAAGAGGCTGATGAGCTAATATCAAAACATAGTGACGATTGGGGAGGTTTCCTCGTCATGAACAGGACTTTTTATAAGATTAGCTCAGAACTTGTGTCTAATCTTGTTAAGAGGGGGATGGTCTATATTGACCCTGAGACGGACAGCGTAATTGTGGTAGGGGCACGCTTTATGCCTTGGAAAGAGTTACATATCGGGTTATTCGGCGGAGACGCATCAAGATGCTTGTCATTTGCTTTGAATAAGGGCTTGGCTAGAGGGGTTAATTCATTGAACTGTCTATTTCCATCCAACTCGAGTTCCATTGAGGGAAAAATGTTAAGATCTGGGTTTGAGTTGGAGCCAGCTGACTTTATCGTGATGGAGACACATCTGGAATAACTTTCCTGTGTTTTTTTAAAAAAAATTTTAGGATTTTGGTTCTAGGACCTAATTAATTCCGGTGATCTCTGCTTTATCATCGGCTTCATCTCATATATTGTATCACGGGCTGAGTTCAGTAAGAGTTCTATATCACTTCTGGTTGTGGCGGTTGAAATGTTTGGATGGCCTAGTATGAATACACCTCTATTCATCATTCCCAGGTTGAAATAATGATAAAGTGCCTTGTCGGCAGTCTGGGCTGACTTGTGATCATTAACTCTCCTGTTTGTCCAGCTAATGTGAAATAGAGAGCCAGCGCCTCCAACCTGAGCTTTTACCTCCTCAGCGTCTAGGACATCCCTTAACCCTGTCCTTATCATATACCCCATCTTATCTAGTTCATCGTAGATAGACTTCGGAAGCATTTGCATTACAGCTAGTCCCGCCGCCATAGATACTGGATGTGCATTAAATGTGCCTGAGAAACCTAATTCTGGGGAACCTGTATCTGGTAGCTTTATTTGAGGGATCATCATTGGTTTGAATATTTCCTCAGTGGTAGCATATGCTCCCACTGGAAAGCCTCCTCCAATGATCTTTCCAAGTGTTGTAATGTCTGGAGTGATCTCGTAGTATTCTTGTGCACCTCCGTGGCTGAGCCTAAAGCTTATGACCTCGTCGAATATCAGCAGAATATCGTTTTTCTCGGTTATCTCTCTTATCGTCTCTAGGAAGCCTTTCTCAGGGGTCATATCTCTCATAGTGGGTTCTATTATAACTGCTGCTAGGCTGTCTTTTTGCTCTTTAATCTTTTTTTCCGCCTCTTGGGGATCGTTGTAAGGGAAATAGATCGTATGTTCTTGCACTTTTTCAGGTACACCAACTGTATCCGGTGTTAGAGGTACAGCATCCCAGCTACCATGATAGGCTCCAATGCATTTGGCTATTTTGGGTTTGTCTGTATAGGCTCTGGCCAGCCTAATTGCCTGCATATTTGCCTCGGTACCGGACGGTGTGAATCTTATCTTATCAGATCCTTTGAGTCTTGCTGTCAGTTCATCAGCTAGTTTTATCTCTGCCTCTGTTGGTGTTCCAAGGACGGTTCCGTTTCTTAGTTGCGCCTGTGCTGCTCTCATTACGTCAGGGTGGTTGTGACCATGAATGAGGGTAGTGTTGTTGTAGTTGAAGTCTACTCTCTTATTACCATCAATATCATAGACAACATCACTTCTCCCTTTATCTAGGTATATAGGAAAAGGTGGCCAGTAAAGGGCGCTTCTTGTATTCCCTGAAGGGAGTACCTTCTTGGCTTCCTCATACCTCTCCTTAGACTTTGGGTTTTGTTCAGCATATTTCTCTAAAATGTTCATGATACATTGTTGGTGGTTTATATAGATAAAATTAAGGGATTAATGAGCTATCCTTTATCCGAAGACCTTCTTAAATACCCTCATGTTATTCCCACCTAGAATCTTCTCAATGTCTTCATCTGAGTATCCTCTGGATACCATACCCTGGGTCAGTCTCGGAAATTTTGTTACATCATCCAGCCCTGGGAAGCCACATCCGCCATCTAGATCAGAGCCGATACCAAGATGGTCTGAGCCTACGAGTTCAACAGCATGATCAAGGTGATCCAGCCAGTCATCAACCTCAAGCTTCTTCAGCTCATCAGGATCACCGAATCCTATCCCTTCCCTCAAGAATGCGCCACAGAAACTCAGATTCATCACTCCACCGGAGTCAGCAAGTGCCTCTATTTGGTCATCTGTTAGGTTTCTATGGTGGCTGCAGAGGGCCTTGCAATTGGAGTGTGTGGCCATCAGAGGATCCCTAGTGAGGTCGATCACATCCCAGAAACCAGCCTCATTTAGGTGGCTTATGTCGACTATCATTCCAAGTTTATTCATCTCTTCAACAACTTCCCTACCAAAATCTGTTAGCTTTGAACCACTATCTGCACCTGAACCATCCCCAAGCTCGTTCCGGGGGAAATGTGTTAATGTAAGTGATCTAACACCTAGACGGTGTATTGTCCTCAGTGTCTCTATCTTTCCCTCAAGAGGTTCTCCCCCTTCCACTGAGATCAGAGCTGCAATTTTTCCATTTTCAATCGTATCTTTTATCTCACCATAGTTGGTCACGAGTCTTATCGTTTCCTTGTTTTCCCTAAGTTGTGTGTTAAAAGTATCAAGCATCTGCACCAATCTGAGAAGTCTTGCGTTATACTGAGGATTTACGTACATTGCGAATATTAGGCAGTTTACACCGCCTTCGATTATGCGTGGTATATCAATTTGCCCTTTTTCTGAACGTTCCCCCAGTTTTCTCCTTGGTGGTATCGAGTCTCCCGTTGTTGAGAGGAATGGGCCTCTGTCTATTAGGTGAAGTACTGTATCGTTATGAGTGTCCACAACTGTGGATGATCTGTGTATTCTCGTTACTCTTTCCATTTGCTCGTCTGTTAGATTAAACATCCTGTTGAGGTATTGTTTTATCAAAGATATATCAGGATCGAAAAAAGTTGAGAAAGCTAGTTCTTTTTTACTATCGTATCTTTGGTTATCTTAACTAGATCCTCAGGTGGTATTGGCTTCATGAGTACACTATGATGTTCCTGCATCTCGTCCTTAAACTCCTTGTATCCGGTTATCATGATTATGTCAAGATCATTATTGATATCATAGAGCCTTTCAGCTACTTCATCTCCCATCATGTCAGGTAGGTTAACATCTAACAGAACAAGATCAAAATGCTTTCTCTCTGCCCTGTAAATAGCCTGTGTTCCTGTCCTCGCGACATCCACGTCGAATCCCACGCTCTGTAGTACTATCTTGAAGCTCTCTGCGAGGTTCTTGTCATCGTCCACGATTAATATACTACTAAGATCCTTGTCTTGAGCGAGATTGCCTGGTTGGTACCTTGCCCGCAGTTCAGGTTTACTCTGTATTGTTTTGTTCACTATCTCGAGGCGTTCCACTAGGTTGTCCATTTTTTCCTCGTGCTCCTTGATGATTTCTATGAGGAGCTCAAGTACATCTATTTTTGAGGAGAAACTCATTCTATCCCTCTGCTTTATTCTGGATTGTCTCGGGTGGTTTATAGTGATTCTTGACCTGTGATATTGTTTACTGCTCCATCATTATCTGCTGCTCTACTTACTCCTAGCAGTGCTGTACCCTGCTAGAAGCACCCCCACTAGGCAGAATATGAGTCCCAAGGTACCCGTACTGAATCCATTGGGGTCGTTGCCCCAGAAATAGTACTTCGTTGCAGCGAAGTGAAGTAGGAAACCTATGCCCATCAGGGATATTGTAATGGCGAGTGTATTCTCTCTTTGACTCATGCTTTCAAGGAAATACTGTGTGAAATAAATATATTCTGTGTACTATCAAGTTTGTCTTTATTGGGATTCGATTAACTAATGTCATAATAACTGCGTTTTCCATCATTTTTCATATCTGTACCTTTAATATGTGTGATTACCTATTTTACCTGAGTTGCTTAGATGAGTGAGAGAGACGAAGGCTGTCCTTATTTAAAGAGTTGCGGGTTTAAGGTTACCAAGTTTTTCTTTGTATCTCTTTGTCTTAAGGAATACAAAAAATGTAAGCGATTCGCTAAGCGCAACCGCAAGCTGGATACCCCTATTAACTGGATGATAAAAACTAGTATTGAGCAGTCCCAGTCTAGATGAACGACATTATATCCATACGGTTAACAAGTTCCTTGTACCTGTTTCTTATAGTTACCTCGGTTATCTTGCCCTTTGCTGCTATCTGATGCTGAGTTATCTTCTCTCCAGTTATCCTGCAGCCAACGTAAATACATGCGGCTGCGATTCCAGTTGGACTCTTCCCCGAGGTAAGCTTCATCTCTGTTGCCGTTTTGAACAGTTCGAGTGCAACCATCTCTACCTTTCCTGAAAGATTTAGCTGCTTAACTAGTTTTGATATAACCTTACCAGTACTAATACTGGGTATATCCTTGTCGAGGAGGTTATGGAGATAACGATAATTTCGTGCCGCCTCTTTTTTCGTAATGTTTGCCTCCTCAGCAAATGTCTTCAAAGATCTTGAGACCCCACAGATCCTACACGCTATATAGAGGGACGCCACAACGAGGTTTTTAATAGTCCTCCCTCTCGTTGCTCCCTTCTTAAGAACCTGCCTGTATACAATAGCACCCGTCTCTGATATGTTCTGAGGAAGGCTAAGTTCATTTGCGAGATGGGTCATATAGCTCAAAGCCTTTGCAAGGTTTCTCTGGGTACTATCAGTTACCTTGGTCCTTCTATTCCATTTCCTTAGCCTATAAAACTGGCTCCTAACGTCAGGCTTAAGATCCCTTCCGGCATAGTCCCGGTTTCTTCTACTAATTGAAGTACTGAGGCCATGGTCATGGATGGTGAGTTTAATGGGAGCACCAGTTCTCGTCCTTTCCTCCCTTTGCTGGAGATTAAAAGCCCTCCACTCTGGCCCGGTGTCTATAGAGTTCTCTGCCTGAACGTATCCACATTCACGACATACCTTCTCCCCGGTCTCCATGTCCATAATAATATTTTTTGACTTACAAACCGCACATTCTTCCGCGTTCCGTTGTAGAGTGACCACTTAACCCCTCGGAGTCAAGATATGACATACAGTTTTCACTTATAATTGTTTATCAACAATTCATAAATTTTAGGATCCATTAGTTTTCCGGTAGTTGATTGTATATTTGATTAGCTGAATAATTTGCTAGGTATTTTACATATGCTCTGTAGGATACTAAACCTTGTGTTTGATCTGAGATCAATATTTTTCCCTCTTTAATTAATCCCTCCTCTGTGAAACTAATTACCAGAGGTTCGCCTAATCTTATCTCTTCTAAATAGCTTGTATTCCCATTGAGGAAATATGCGAATAATATCTCCATTTCAGCACTGGGTATTAACGGATTATACCCAATGTCTTTTTCAGATATTAACACAGCCAGAACTTGATTATCATATTTCTCAACAAGCTCTTCAGTCAATATTACATCGATACCCTTCGATATCATAATAATTTCAAGTTTACTTTCTAAATTATTCGCAAATCTGCTATTACCTTCTACGTATAAGTAGAGTATATCTAGTTCGATCTTGGGATCACCAAACTCGTACTTGGAACTCTTAGTGTCCGCGCTTGTTCTACTCCTAGTGATTTTGAAATTCGAAAAGGCAAATAGTCCAATTAATCCGAGTATGGTAATTGCAGCTATTACAATAATTTTATTATTTCGATTGTTAAACATTTTTCTCATTTTCTGCTAATTAACAGGAGTTAATATAAACTTTGATCAATAAATTATATCTATACTAAATATGGTAAGTATTTACTTCAATAGGAGAATTTTACATCATTTTTAAACTCAACAAGTTTACTAAATATTATGGCACAGTCTATTTTAGTTGAAAAATGCTCAAAACATGATCCTTTTTTGGATATAACTTTAAAGATTAAATGAATTTTTCGAGGTTCTCGGCTTCTGTTCTATGAATACTCAGAATCGTTGCCATATATTCGGATATTTCCATGAGTTCATCATCAATTTCAGACTGCATCTCTTTTAGATAAGTGAGTACGGATAAGAAACCCATGTTCTGGATCTCCTGACTGATCCTTACATACTCTAGAAGATTTTCTGCAATATTTTTTTGTCTTGTATCATGAAGTTCTTCGATGCCGAGAGTAAGCTCACTGAGTAAATCCTCTTGTCTAGTCTTCAGCCATTTTATTTGTTCTCCTATGGGTGTACTCGACATGTTTCACCTAGGTGAATGATGATAGGATAAAAACCCTTGTTTCTAAACTATATTAGGGATGTGAGATGTCACCATTAAATATTCTAATTATTTACTTATCTTGTGAATGCTAATCACTGGACTCGGGAGGTTTTTCTCGAGCACCCAGAAATGTTTTTGCCACTCTTAGAGGACAGATTAAGTAGAGCCCGAGAGCAAGTAGATGGTCTTGTAAAGTTGTTCGAACGATATGGGGTAGAGCATGGCTCCATGGTTCTTGATCTTGCCTGTGGTATCGGGAGGCACTCTATTGAGTTGGCCTTACGTGGTTACAATATAATTGGCGTCGATATCTCTCTAGATTATCTAGGTATAGCAGAGCGAGAGTCAGATAGAAAAGGTGTATCAGATCATTGTAGATTTGTTGGCGGCGATATGCGTAGTATAGGTTCATTTTTTGAAGGTCAGTTGTTCTCTTCTTCTTTGAGCCTATTTACGTCTCTTGGTTATTATGATGATGAGACTGACCTCAGCATCTTGAGACAGATAAATCATTTATCACTTGACGGAGGTCTTCTTATAGTACACATCATGTGCAAGAAACATGCTGAGTCTTTAGATGGTAAGCGAAAACTAAGGAAGAATAACGGCATTTTACGTATCGAGGATTCTATTTACGATGAGAAGACATCACGACTTAAATCAAGGTGGACTTTCTTAAAAGAAAAAGGGAAGGGCTATAAAAAAATCGGTGTCCTCCATTTTGAGAACAGATTGTATACCTATAAGGAACTAAGTGAGATGATCAAGCTTGCGGGATGGGATCACCTAGAATCGTTCTCTGACTTAAAATTAAATCCGTTTGAGGGAGGCTCAAAGTATGTTGTTCTATTATCAAGGAAAGCAGATTAGAAGTATCTATTTATTTTTGTAAAACTTATGGTCTAATATCTTATAACTTCCTCAGACATTTTTCGTAAATATATGTGGTATAAACATCGCTTAACTCATAAGAAATTTTTTCTTATCTCTGGGATGTTTTTATTCTTAGTTATTATATATGGGGTCCAGAATGATCCTGAGCCCGATGTTATTCTTCTAAAAGATGTAAGTATCGATGAGAGTATTAACTGGTTAACTTATAGGTTTGATGTTCGTCACCTTGGAATCGCCCCTTTAGATTGCCAGGTCGATTCTGAGATTGTACTGGAGTGGAAAACCAAAAGGCTGAACATCAATGACTACGGTGCATCAAAGTCCTCACCAGCTGTGTACTCGGACAAGATTTTTCTAGGCCTTGATACTGGTGAACTTATCTCTGTTGATCGCGTAAGTGGGGAGTTACAATGGAGTTTCCCTACTAGAAGATCCAAGAATGGGATACATGGTTCACCGACCGTGAACCCTGAAATGGCTCACATTTACATTGGTGCTTATGATGGATGGATTTATGCTGTTGACACTATTACAGGTGATTATGCTTGGGAGAATAGGCTCGGTGACTATATTGGTTCATCTCCTGTGTTATTTGATGGGGTTGTCTATATCGGAGTGGAGATGAATGAGCCAGCTGGATACCTGGTGGGTGTTGAAGCTGAGACAGGGCGTGAGGTATTCAGGAGTAGAAAGTTTGCTAGTCATCCACATAGTACACCAACCATCGATCCTGAGTCTAAATGCATTATCATTGGCTCAAATGATTCCAATTTATACTGCTATTCCATTGATGATGGTACTGAACTCTGGAGGTTCAAGACAGGATATGATATAAAATCAACAGCCTCAGTGTATGATGGGATAGTTTACATTACCTGCTGGGATGGCTATCTTTATGCGATAGATATTACCAATGGAAAGGAAATATGGTCATTCAATTCTTATACTGCAAGTATGTCCTCTCCTACGATAGACCCTCTGAATGGTATCGTATACTTCGGGAATCATGCTGGGAGGTTTTACGCAGTTAATATAACGGACGGTGAGATGTTGTGGAGATATCTGGCAGATGATAGAATACTCTCGTCCCCCACCTTGGTGAAATCTACTAATACCATAATATTTGGCTCGGATGATGGACATGTTTATCTCCTTGATTCTTTAAAAGGCACGTTAAAGCAGAAAGTATCGCTTAACTCTGGTTTATCCGGTGTTCCAGTTACCATCGGAAACCAAATGTACGTCTTCGATAACCTTGGCTATCTGTATTCCTTCAAAGCCTTAAAGCCCTGAAGACAGAAGGATCAATGCTTTGACCGTAAGCAAGGAAGCTGCTCGACGCCTAATGATGCTCAAACAGGGCATATTCGCACAAAATGGATCCGGTAAAAAGGACATTTATGATGCAATTGATGACCTTGGCTGTGTTCAGATTGATGCTATCAGTGTTGTTGAGCGAGCGCATTACCTCACTCTTTGGACGCGACTTGGAGATTACGATAAGAACTATCTCTGGGAGTTAGCGTATAAAGACCGACATCTATTCGAGTACATGGCTCATGCAGCAAGCTATATCCCATTCAAGGATTACCGTTACTACCTTCATGCTATGAATGTGAGGAAAGGAGAGATAGAAGGCCGATTCAAGAAATGGGGTAAGACTGATCCTGAATTAATTAATAATGTTCTCGAAAGGATAGATAAGGAGGGACCTCTCTCCTCTAAGGACTTTGAGGGACCCAAGAGGATAGGTGGATGGTGGAACTGGAAGCCAGCCAAGCTTGCCTTAGAGCTTCTATATGGTGCTGGAATACTTCTCATAGATCATAGAGAAAACTTTCAGAAATACTATGATCTGTCGGAGAACATAGTTCCTAATTGGGTTGATATAGACCCCCCGGAGGAAAATGAAAGAGTTCAATTTTTCATTATTAAAACACTTGGATGCCTAGGTTTAACAAAACCACAGGAGATCAGAAGTTACTATCACGATCACTCTGTAAAGCTGGGTATGAGGACAAGTGATATACAGGATTATCTTGGTGAGTTAGTCTCTGATGATTTTGTAGTTAAGTTTGAGGTCGACTGGGATAAAGATCTTTATTACTGCCTACCTGAGGATCACGATCTGGTCTCAGGTCTTTCTGATGATCCCTTATTCGATGGGGTTCAGTTAGTGGGTTATTTCGATAATTTAATGTGGATACGGGAAAGGATCAGTTTATTTTTCGACTTTGAGCCAAAACTTGAGATTTATTTACCAAATACCGAGAGGGTGTATGGTTATTACCATTTTCCTGTGATTTATGGGGATAGGATCGTAGCTAGGATTGAGCCTAAGATGGATAGAAGTGAAAAAAAGCTGCTAATAGTTGGTTACTGGTTGGAGGATGGTTTTGAGTCGACTGAGGAATATGAGGACAGGCTCTGGGATAATTTGGAGAGCTTTGCTAGTTTTAATGGTGCAGATGAGATCATCTGGGATCAACCATATAATACATAATTTACTATTTTTAAACATGAAAGCCTTGGCCCTTGATATCGGTGCAGGTACAATTGATTTCCTTCTGTACGATGATAGAAAAGCTATTGAGAACTCGATAAAGTTGGTTCTCCCATCTCCACCAAGATTCTATGCGGAGAAAGTTAAAAAAGCGACGAAGGATGGAGTTGATCTCAACATCTCCGGCTATACAATTGGAGGTGGACCGCTTATATCTCGGATCAAAGAACATGTCTCAAAGGGAAACCAAGCATTCATGACTCCATCGGCAGCTTATAGCTTGAGAAACGATCTTGAGGAAGTAAGAGCAATGGGTGTTGATATAATTGGTGAAGAAGAAGAGCTTCCTGGTAGGAAAATATCCTTGGATGAGGTTCAGCTGGGAAAATTCGAAGACTTACTTAATGGATTCGGAGAGACCCTGAGAGATGTTGATCTGATCGCTGTCTCAGTGAAGGATCACGGTGCACCGGATGAACCTATTAGTAACAGAGAGTTTCGCATTAAAAAGTTTAGAGATTTAATTAGTTTAAATCCTAGCCTAGATAGTTTCCTCTTTCGAGAAGACGATATACCTGATTATTTCTTGAGGATGAAATCAGGATCAAAAGCTGTAAAGGATTTTCTTCCTGATGTCGATGTTTATTTAATGGATACTTCTCCAAGTGCTTTAAGGGGGTGTCTTGAAGACCCAAATGTTGAGAATAAAAGCAGAGTCCTTGCCGTGAATGTGGGTAACGGACATACAATGGCAGCTTTATTAATGGAAATGAAAATACTTGGGTTCTTTGAGCATCATACAAGCAGCTTAACAGGAGATAAGTTAGAGGTCTTAATGAGACGATTAATTGAAGGTAAGTTGACTCACTCAGAAGTCTTTGACGATGGTGGACATGGTGCAGTGGTTATGGATGGCATATCGGATCTTTCCGAGGTTGACATTATAGCAGTGACGGGTCCAATGCGTCGTATCCTTGATGCCTCAAAAATAGATTACGTTCAGGCTGCCCCGGGTGGAGATATGATGATTACGGGGACTATTGGAATACTAAGTTCTGTAATAGATAAACACTATAACTGAAAGACATGATATAGCTATACTCGTATCATTTTTTTTGAATATTTAAGGTGAGTTTTTGGACATGATTCAGAACATTTTTTTTCATTTATTCTTTATGAATATTTGTAACAGGAGTTACCCCTTTTGCTATTATAACTCTGAATCAATTTAAGAAAAGAAGCGTTTGGCAATTTGGAAAATTTTTTTTAAATAAAATAATATGTAGGGGAATAATCTAAAAATTGAGCACTACTTCTAATGTAATGCAAATAACCAGACTACCTTCGGTGATGGAAGTGATTTTGTAAAGAATTCTTTTCAAAAAAATATAAAACCGTATTTATTTTTATCAGGATCATGAAACTTAGAGCATCTACAATTATTGTATTGGGTTTTGTTCTCTTATTAAACATGGGTTTGTTAACCTATACATACAGAGCGATTTCTACATTCAATAAATATCAGGGAGATAATAATCCTGATTTAAAAGAACTACGCGAACGTGTTGAGAACTTGACAAGTCATGTAGAGGCTCTTACTAAGTTTTTAGAGTCTAAATATGGAACCATTCCAAGTCTCAGGAATATAGATTCGAATACACCTAGTTTGTTGTTAAAAGATGGAATAGTGAAAATAGGGGTGATCACATCGACTAGTAACGCTTATGATGATTATGAGAAATATGTTAGGGAAATTATCGAGATAGACGTTAATACTTATGTCCAATCTCTTGGAAGTGAACTTGATTTTATCTTTGAGGTAGCAGATGCTCAAGGTCAGGCAGCTAGACACTTGGAGATTGTCCAAGAGATGAATGAGGATGGAATCCGGTTAATAATTGGTGGTATGTGGAGTAGTCAGGTCTGTGCATCAAGAAGCTATTGCTATGATAATGATATTATACTATTTAGCCCCAGCAGCACCTCTCCACTACTTTCTATAGAGGATGATACAATCTTTAGACTCGCTCCCACAGACTTCGAACAAGGAGCTGTCATTGCGAGAATGCTTGAGAGTAGAGATATCAACGCTGTGATAGTTATCCAGAGAGGTGACGGATGGGGTGATGGAATCTACAAATCCCTTGAGATTGAATTCAATAAAAGTGGCGGAGTAATAGTTAATAGAATAAGATATCGAGCTGAGACTATGGATTTCACCGAATACCTTCAGGATGCAGAAGAGATTGCTAAGGAAGCAGTTTCGAACTATGGTGAAAAGCATGTTGCTATTGAATTAATTAGCTTCGCCGAATCCGTTGAGCTAGTCAGACAGCTGAAGGACTACCCCACTCTTTATGATCTAAAATGGTTCGGATCCGATGGAACCGTGCATTCTCAGCAGATGATAAAAGAGGTTCCAGAAAAAGCTTCTAGAATAGGGTTGAATAGCCCAGTTCCAGAGGCAGAGAAAAATGATAGATATAACGACTTGGCCCTAAGGTACAAAAAATACACAGGTGAAGACCTGAATTTCTACACAGCTTGTTCCTACGATATAGCTATGATCCTGGCTAAAGCTATTGTAGAAGTCAACACTTTAGAAATAAATGCACTGAAACAAGCTATAATGGAAGTAAGCAATGGATATCGGGGTGTGACCGGTCTATGTGACCTAGATAAATATGGAGAACGTGAGAAGGCAAGTTACTGCATTTACAAGTATGGTGTGAAGGATGGCGAATATGGGTGCTGGAAATCAGGCTTTTGCAGTGATTTAGGTATAATTACTTGGAAAAACGACTAAAAGTATCATCACCTAGTATTTATCAGTGGATTAATCAATTAAATCGTTTCTCTTGAGTATATTTATCGCCTTTTTTGTTAATCTTTGCTTTGAAGGGTAATAGTGGCGGGTAAGTAATCCATTTCTTATTGCTTTATCTCTAACGCCTTTGGGAAGTACCTTGTATTCAGAGGCTCCGTTATAGACAGCTATGAATTCTTTGGCGTGAAAAATGATAAGGTTTCTGTTACTAATTTGTTCCATAGATTCAAGCTGGGTTTCTTTCATTTCCATTTTGAAGTATCCACTCTTATTTCTAACTTTGTATACATCAGTTTTCCTTCTTTGGTTCTAATTTCAGGACTGGGACCATTTTTCATTTACCTAATTACACCAGACATTTTATAGACTAACTCTGGCCACTTTTAATACCACAGATTAGAACAATTGTTCAAAATTTTTTTGGTTAATTATAAATATTTCTTGACTAATAGATGAAGGTATCTGAAAGTTCAGAATCGTTTGATAATCTCTGATATTATATAAGGGGTTAGCATTATCTTGCTTGGGTTTAGGTCTTGAAGATTAAGGTCGATTTACTGATTTATGGAGGGTCGCTGGTAACAATGAATGAACAAGGTACAATGATAGATAATGGTGCAGTTGCAGTAAACGATGGGCTCATCGTTGAGATCGGGAAAACCCACATACTGGAAAAGAAATTTAATCCTGAGGAAACATTAGATGCGAATAAAAAAGTCATTATGCCAGGTCTGATAGATACATATGGACACTCCGGCCATGGGCTTATTGGAGGGTTCCATCATCCCATACATGGTTGGCCTGCAGGATGCTTGTACTGGCATGCAACAACGGATAGATGGTGGTATGCAGAAGCGCAATTGGCTTCCTTGGAGCGTCTCAGATTTGGTGTAACCACTGGAGCCTCTATTGTTGGTTCTACTCCCGCTAGAACAGATAGCCCCATTTTTGGAATACGTAATGCGGAGGCATATTCTAAAGTTGGAACAAAAGCAGTCCTTGGAGTAGGTCCACCGGATATATTTATCCCGCATATACCGGATTGGAAGGGAAGTTACTATGAGAATGATCAATGGATAGAGAGAGAGTTTACTTACGATGATGCCTTAAAAAACTCTGTTGAAGTTATTAAAAAGTGGCATTTAGGAGCAGATAATAGGATAAGAATTGCCCTTGCTCCTCCTTATATTTTCGGTCGTCACACTTGGACTCGGTATACTCACACCTACTTACCTGAAAATATCCCGAAAATGCTTGAGAAGGCGCTCGAAATACGAGAGTTAGCTGATAGACATGGAGTTCAGATACATACCCACATCTTTGGAGATAGTATCGACTTTGCGATAGATAAATTTGGCTTGGATGAAGTTTACAGGATACTAGGGCCAGACGTGGTGATAGCCCATGGTAACGGTCTCAACTCAAGTGAAATTAAGATAATAGCCGACACTGGAGCCAGTGTTGCAACAGCCCCTTCAACAGGAGAAAATATATGGTATGGCTATGCACCGATTGTAGAGCTAATTGAGGCAGGAGCCAATGTAACTATCTCAACGGATGGCTCTGCACCCCGTTTCAGCTTCGACTTGTTTAAAGACATCTCTCGCGCGATGTGGCATCAGTGGATTAGATATGAGACACAAGCTGTTCTTCCTGCTGGTAAGGCCCTACGTATGGTGACCATTGATGCTGCTAGAGCTTTAGGGGTTGAAGATGAGACGGGATCACTTGAGGCCGGTAAAAAAGCTGACATAATACTGATAGATATGGATAAGCCTCATCTTACACCAATGACCTACATTCCTCATCAATTGGCTTTCTATGTAAATGGAAGTGATGTGGATTCAACGATTATTGATGGAAAGGTCTTAATGGAGAATAGAAAGGTAAAGAGTGTTGATCCAAATGATGTCATGAAGCTTGCTAGAGAGGAAGCTGAGAGATCATTTGATCTCCTTGACTTGGATGATTTCAAACCAAGCGATAAACAATTTTGGAAGGGTTCAAGATACGGGGAAGAATAGCATGGTTTTACTAATCGGCCCAGAGGAGATATCCAAAATCGAGCTCAAACCCCTCGAGGTTATCGCGGCAGTTGAGGATGCTTACCGTCAAGAGGGGTATGGGCTTGCAGAGGAAACGCCTAGGCTGGAAATCAAGATAAGTGGGAAAGACCTGCCACACATATCGCCAGGAACCACAAGTGTAGGTCATGGAATGGCCTATCTAAAAGATTCGAAGGTTTTTGTAACCTCGTACGCCTACCATTTTGACTTCCATAAATACATTAATCAGATAATCGATCCAGAGTCTGGTAAAACATTAGCGGTGATTAAAAGAACAAGAGATGCCTTTGGCTCAAGATCTAATAAAATCGATACCGGGATGCTCAGAACTGGCGCAGCAGCAGCCATTGGGGTGAAATACATGGCAAACGAGACCTTTGAGACAGTTGGCATCATTGGAACGGGGAGGATAGGCAAAGGTTCTCTTGCATGTCTGGACTCAATTTTCGACTTTGAGGAAATATATACTCACTCAGGTAGAAGACGAGACGAGGAGTTCACAGCTTTCATGAAAGACCATGTATCCGCAGAAATCATCCCCCAGGACTCAATTAGAGACGTTGTTGAGAAATCTGAAGTGATAATCACAGGAACATATTCTCAGATCCCTATAGTAAAGGGAGAGTGGCTTAAACCAGGTACACATATTAGTGGAATGGGTGCTGATGGACCAAAAAAATCAGAACTTGATACAGAGGTATTTAGGCGCGCTTCGAAAATAATTGTTGATAGTCAGAAATGTCTATCTATCGGAGAATTAAGGGACGCCTTAGAAAAGGGCGTTATAAACGAGAGAGACATTCAGGGCCAAATAGGTCAGGTAGTCGCAGGAAAGAAAAAGGGAAGAGAGAATAAATCCGAGATAACGGTATTCGAGAGTGATGGAACTCACATACAAAGTGCTTCAGTTGTAAATCTAATATATAGAAAGGCAGTGGAAGCAGGATTAGGCATAGAGAAAGAATACTCAGACTTTTTTGTAAATCCATGAAATAATATCCAAAAAAAGGTGAAAATTAAGTTTTAGGGACTGTATGACTCAACTCGTCTGCTGAGTAATAAGCACTGAAGATTTTTTCACAATTTAGACATTTGTATGATTTAGCGTCAAACTTTCCAAATTTCCAGGTTTTACCAGTAGGTTCAGGTTTTCCTTCACATCTAGGACAAACTAACATAAGCGCCAATCTATATAGAATATTTATCATACTTAAAGATTAGCAATAATTATAAAAAAATGAGACAATTAGATTAGTTTTTAATAATTATGAGCGATAACAATAGCTTAATTATAAAATTTCGAATACGTTATTTCCAAAAAAATTTTAAGGAATTTACATGTTTTCTTCTGAGAATTTTATTACAGTTCTTTCTATTTCTAAAAGAAAGTTGGAAGCTTCAATTCTATCTTCTTTTGACATTCCAATATCTTGAGTGCTTTTATCCTCGTAATATTTCCTAAGATATTTAATGTATTTCTTCAAATTCTTAACATATTCATC
>WJIV01000194.1 GCA_014730055.1 Candidatus Bathyarchaeota archaeon | reverse complement strand
GTATTTTTTATTGTTTCTTTAATCGACATTATTTATTGTTGCAATATTGAATCAATAATTAATATTTTAAGTCGTAATATTTGATTTTTTTATGTATATATTCCAACCAATGAAAAATCCCTTTAATTAAATTAAAGAAATCCATAATTTGATTAAAGAAAACCCAAGAGAAATTTAAAAAAATTAAAATATCTCAATAAGTATGATATAACGATATCAGTAATGTCTTTGGATATCCTGGATTTGAAAATAATAAAATGCCTCACAGACGATGCAAGGTGTACTTACAAATCTATGGCGGATGAAGCTGGGGTAAGTGAGGCTACGATTAAGAATAGAATAGATCGGCTTATGGACGAAGGCATTATTAAAAAGTTCACAGTGATAATGGACTATCACAAATTAGGTAGAGCTATAAAAGCATTTATTGGGTTAAAGGTGCAGCCAGCAAAGTTGCAGAAGATTGTTCAGGTAATTGAGAAAAATCCGGATGTTCATGTTTTATACCGAACAAGTGGAGATGTAGACCTTCTCATTGAGGTTATTTTTGAGCAGATGGAAGACCTTAATGAGTTTCTCGAAAAGGAACTTGCACTGGATGGTATTTTAGGCACTGTGGTAACTATTGTTATTGGGCCGTACAAAAGATGCCCATGGACTGGACTTTAAAGCCATACATCTTCCTTAGGTTTAGCTATTCTAAAGATAATAAGATCTTCAATTTTCGTATGATGCTCCTCTAAGTTTACTTTGAACATAGTCTCCAAATATCCCTTAAGATATAAGGCAGGGACTGCAGAATTTTCAATTTTAATCTCGTTATCAATTTTCTCAAACTTGCCCCAACCGTGGTTTTGGAGCTCGTTCAGGACTAAAGGCCAGTTGGCTTTATTGGTTAGATTTATGTCTCTGAATTCTGGCTTTAGGACCTTTCGTTTCAGGGCAGTCATGCTTCCTGCTTTATACGTTTCGTATTCGGTAAGCGATTCAAAAAGGTCTAGGAGCATTCCACGGTCCATGATGATAACACGGTTCTCTCCTATTCTATAGAGGTCAGGCAACCAGTCATGCATGGATAATTTCTTGAAGAGGATTAGTGCCTTTTGAAGGGCTTCATTCTTATTTTTTATATATCGTGTACGTTCCAGAAATTCGAGGTAATTATATAGATCGTCGTCGATTTCTATTTTTACTTCCTTCATTCTTTATTCCTCAAGATTTTCCTCTTCGTTCTTTTCTTTTTCCTCTCTTTCTGATACTGTTTCTAACCTTTGCATGAAAAAGTATATGGTAAAACCATACTGAACTATCAAGAAGACGATTACACCCAATGCAACAATCATGTTACTAGGTTTTTTATAAAGAATTAATCCAATGGCGATGACCATCCCTGCTATTGGCATCATCAATAGTGCGTAAATGAATGTTCGATTGGCTTTCAGAATCTCTGCTAATCCTGGCCTGTCATCGGTCAAATAAATCCTAGATAGAACGAAAGATTAAGAAAAAAAGGTTACGATATTTCTAACTCATTACCCTGAAGTTGATAATATTCGGTTATCTTCATTGTTTTGCAGGTCTTTCAGAGAATTTTCAAGCCCTCGTAATCTATTCCTCAAAGTTACCTCGGTAGTCCCAGCAGCTTCAGCGACTTCTTTCTGTATTCTCCTGTCATCATTTTCTAAACAAGCCATGTAAAGGGCTGCAGCAGCTAATCCTCTTGGGTCCTTGCCCGCGGTTTCCTGTCTTTTCTTTGCTTCGCTTAGGATCCTTATTGCTTTTCTCTCAGTTTCCCTGTTCAGTTTCAGTTTAGAAGCTATGCTTGGGATGAACTTGAACGGTGTATCGATAGGCATTTTAAGGTTCATTTCTTTTAACATTAGGCGATACGTCCTTGCGATTTCGGAGTGATCTCTTGTGGAGGCCTCTGTAATCCCTCTGAGTGGTCTTGGTACTTCTGAGAGTCTGCAACTCGCGTATATACTAGCTGCAACGAATGCATCAATGCTTCTTCCCCTTATCAGATCCATTTTTAGGGCTTTCCTGTATAATATTGCGGTCTGCTCTTTGATATTTTGTGGTAAATGGAGCTTTGTACTCATTATATCAAGTTCAGACATGGCTATGCTCAGGTTTCTTCTCCATGTCTCGTCAAATTTTGACCTGTTATCGTAACGTCTCAGCCTGTTCATTTGTATTCTAGTATCGTCGCTTAATCTTTTACCGCCAGCGTCTCTATTTCCTTTGAATACTGTCGAGAGCCCCTTGTCGTAAAGAGTGTATGATAATCCGAGTCCCGTACGTATCCTACTGTTTTTCTCTGACATCGTGAAGGCACGCCATTCTGGCCCTGTGTCAATGTTTTTCTCATCTAATACTAGGCCACAATTGGGGCAGATAGTTTCACCGTTTTCAAAATCCATGATGAGGTGGAAATTTCCACATCTAGTACATTTTCTATCTTCAGTTCCAGCTTTCAAATTTCTATCTCCTGATATTAGTAATCTTAGAAGAATAAGGGTAATTTACCCATACATAAGTTATTTATAATTCAATAATTTAAAAGACTTTCGAGGAATACCATGCCGAAACCAAAAGGGACCTGTGGATCAACCAAAATGAAGATCCTCGCCATAATCTCACACAACATGCAAAACAACAAAGAGTCCTATGGATACCGCATCTGGCAGAGCTTAAAGAAAAACTTCTACATCTACATGAACGATAACGATATAAGAAATGTCTATCATCACCTGAATGATCTATGTAGTCTTGGTTATCTCTCACGCCGAGATGGTCCCGAAGATTGTCCCAAGTGTTTCTACAGGCTGACCCCTCAAGCCAAGATCCTTGAGAATCGGTTCAATAAATTCATTAACATCTTAGAGAAGACTGTTAAATAATATAGCTTTTGACCTGCCTAGCGATCAGAGGTGCGGGCTTCAGGGTGATTTTGCTACTGTTAAAGGAAAACTGACAGTTGAGATTCTTAAAGAGCTGATTACCCATCTTAGACAGTTCTATAATACGATTTTTTATACATCTCACAGGCAGGGGAGTCTGGAAGAGCTTAACTAACGAGCACTAGCCTCATGCACAGTAGAAAACGAACTAATAAAATCGCATTAAATGGATAAGATTATTTAAACCATTAATCTGGGTAAATAAATAATGTGTGTAATTACTTACAAAATATGCCGTCTTAGCTTGAGTTCTAGAGCACTTCATCCCTGTCTCCTAATATGCTAATTTTCCCAGATCTTCTCTAGTCTTCATATTAACAATAAATGTAGCTCAGGCTGATTGAATAAGCTCGTAAACGTGTATAACGTGCATAATTATGTATAACCCTCTCTTCCTCAGCTTACTGATGCAGTATTTATGAAAAATCAAGAAATTATGAGACGAATTGAATGCTAGAATTCACACCCATCCTTTAAAAGCAACCCCCATGTTTGTATGCTGTCACGTCGAACATATTCATGTTTGGATAGAGCTGACGAGTCTACCGCATGCGTAGTTTAGTGATATGAGAAATAACGTATGCAGGTACAGAAATTTAACGATTTACCCCTAAGCGATAGTGTTCTTAAAGGAATAAATGCTCTTGGTTTCAAGAAACCCTCACAAATTCAAGCTGAATCAATTATCCCTTTACTCAAGGGACGAGATGTAATCGGTCAAGCTAGGACTGGGACAGGGAAGACTGCTGCTTTTGCCATTCCTATGGTTGAAGGCATAAATCTGAATGACAGACGAGTTCAGGGACTAGTATTGGCTCCCACACGTGAACTAGCTATACAGACTGCCAAGCATATATCCAAGATTAGCAAGTACACAAACGTAAAGGTTTGTCCAATTTATGGCGGACAGAAAATTCACTATCAGATAAAACAACTACGGAAGGGCGTACATATTGTAGTAGGAACTCCTGGTAGAATCCTTGATCACCTAGGTAGGGGAACACTGAATCTAAAAGCTGTTAATACGGTGGTCCTAGATGAAGCTGACAGGATGCTTGACATGGGATTTATCAAAGATATCAACAGGATACTTGGCAAGATTCCTAAAGGTAAACAGACAAGTTTATTCTCTGCTACGATGGACCAGAATCTCTGGAGGATATGCAATGACTATATGGATAACCCTGAAAAGATATTAGTAAGCAAGGACGAAATAGCCCTCGAACAGATAAATCAGAAGTATGTAAAGGTAGATCATAATAACCG
>WJIV01000193.1 GCA_014730055.1 Candidatus Bathyarchaeota archaeon | reverse complement strand
TTCAGCGGTTATACAATGGCTCTGGTTGAGCTTGGCCACTGGGTCAAGATGACGACAATGCTTATGATTCTGAGCCTGTTCTGGGCTCCGAACATACTGATTGGAGGAGCCATAAGCTTGGCTATGTTCTTCATGGTTATTTTAGCCGACAACATTTTCCCAAGGCTGGACTGGCGAAATATGCTAAAAACAACTTGGGGGATTGGTTTCAGCCTCATCATTTTGAACGTGATAATACTGGCAATTGGAGGAATGATATAATGTCACTAATACAGAAAGCGAGATTAAAGTCACCCTGGGTGCTACACTACGACTGTGGCAGCTGCAACGGCTGCGATATCGAAGTACTGGCAGCGCTTACACCAAAATTCGATGTTGAGAGATTCGGTATAGTAAACATAGGGGACCCCAAACAGGCGGACGTACTCGTAGTAACTGGTCCCGCTAATAAGCGAAACCAGCGAGTACTAAAAAACCTATATGAGCAAATGCCTGAACCGAAACTGGTTATCGCTGTAGGTACATGTGCCTGTACAGGAGGAGTATTCCACAACTGCCCAAATATTCTGGGTGGCGTTGACAAGGTAATACCCGTTGATGTTTACATTCCCGGTTGCGCAGTCAGGCCGGAGCAGATCATTGATGGAGTTGTTCTAGCACTGAACAAACTTGCAGGGAACGTCTCAGAGGAGGATTTAGAGTAATGGTTATTGCAATTACAGAAACCGGGGTATCAGAGGAGATACAGGTGACGAACGGAGAGCTCGTCACCAAAGCAGAGGAGATGAAGAACAAGGGAGCTAGGTATATCACGGTAACAGCAAAGGACCTCGGTGACACAATCGAAGTTATACATCACTTTGAAGTCCAGGATAAAGTTGAGAACATCTACGCAGAGGTAAGCAAGGGAGAGAAGGTCCACAGTATAACCTCCGTTTATCCAGTTGCTTTCATCGCTGAGAATGAGGCGAGAGATCTCTTCGGTGTAGAGTTCGAGGGCCTTAACCTAGATCTAGGCGGAAAGATGCTGAAGACAGCTACATCCCCTTCTACATTACTAAAACCAGCAATAGGGCCACAGCCACCGATAATGAGGAAACTTGGACCATGCAGGGAAGAATGCCCAGCAATGGTCAACATCCCCAAGTACATAAGACAGGTAGAGTCTGGGGATCCTGAAGGAGCATACAACACTATCATAGAGCAGGCCCCAATCCCTGGAATCCTAGGTAGAGTCTGTTTCGCGCCTTGCCAGGAAGGCTGCAGACAGGAATTGGAGACAAAACCTATTCAGATTAGGGCACTTAAACGGTACGCGGCTGACGAGTTCTGGAAACTTAACGGTGAGACCTACATAAGAGATGTTGAGAGAAAAGCCTCAACCGGAAAACATGTAGCAGTGATAGGAGGTGGGCCAGCGGGAGTATCCGCGGCTTACTACCTTGGAATGCTAGGACACGATGTTACATTATTTGAGAAGGAACAAACTCTTGGAGGAGCCATGCTATGGGGTATACCCAAGTATCGTCTTCCAAAGGATACAATGGTAGAAGAACTAATGGCAAGGCTCACTGAAGCGGGGATCAAAGTGAAAACCGGAACCGCCGTGGATGACCTCAGCGCCTTAATGGACGATGGATACGATGCGTCCTTCATAGCCATCGGGTCTGAGAAACCAAACAGCATGAGATGTGAGGGCGAAGAAAACGAGGGAGTAATAGACTTCGTTGAATTCTTGACGGCTGTAAATGTTCGGAACGAGACCCCTGAACTAGGAAATAGTGTGGCAGTAATCGGAGGCGGTAATAGCGCGATGGATGCTGCTCGGACAGCTAAGAGGCTTGGAGTTGATGAGGTTACAGTTTACTACAGGAGAACCGAGGAGGAGATGCCAGCCAGTCTGCACGAGATACATGGTGCGATGATGGAGGGAATAAACTTCGACTTCCTCAGCACACAGATGATAATCAAAGCCGGAAAGCCCCTGAGAATAGAATTCCAGTGTATGATACCCGGAGAGCCCGATAAGTCAGGGAGGAGGAGACCTCTCCCAATGGAGGGCAGGATGATGAGTATTGAGGCTGATACAATAATCTCAGCCATAGGATACCACAGTCTGGTGCCTGAGAGTTTCGGGGTAGAAGTAAACCGATGGGGTAACATAGAGATCGATGAGAACTATAGGACAAGCCTTGAAGGCGTCTACGCTGGAGGAGATGTTGCGTTTGGGCCAACAAGCGTAATAGCTGCCATAAGGGATGCTAGGAAAGCTGCATCTGCCATTGATAGATATCTTGGCGGAAATGGACTGCCAGAAGCAAGACCAGATCCAAAGGAGTTCGTGCCAAGGCAGACCAACTTAGACGAGTTGAAGGAACTACCACAGGCTGAGATTCCCGAGCTTGACCCAATTGAGAGGGTGAAGAGCTTCGTGGAGTTTGAGCAGACCTTGGAGAAGTGCCAGGCAAATTGTGAGTCTGGCCGATGTTGGAGATGTGATTGGAATGAGTAATAAAAACAGCAACTTGACCGTGATACCATTCGGGCCCCAGCACCCAGTGCTGCCCGAACCCATACAACTACAGTTCTACGTAGATGAAGAGACAATAGTCGACGTGCTCCCCAACATAGGATACGTGCACAGGGGAATAGAGCGTGCCATGGAACTAAACGACTACAGACGGAACATATACCTCTGTGAGAGAATATGCGGTATCTGTAACTACATGCATGGCATGGCGTACAGCGAACTGATAGAGAAACTAACAGAGACACAGGTACCCGTAAGAGCCCAGTACCTCAGGACCATATGGTCGGAGTTAGCTAGGCTGCAGAGCCACCTACTATGGCTAGGGCTCTTTGCGGAAGCCATCGGGTTCGAGAGCCTCTTCATGAAGATATGGAGAGACAGGGAGTTAGTCCTGGAGCTTAATGAGGCAACAGCAGGACACAGGATACATCTGAGTACTAACGTTATAGGAGGCGTAAATATGGACTTGGACCAGAAACTTCAGACTAGATACTTGGGCGACATGGATAAACTCAAGAAGGAGATAGACGACTGGTCCAAAGTATTCTACAAGGATAGGGCCTTCAGGGCCAAAACCATAGGTAAAGGAATACTACCCAAGAAGGACGCGATACACCTAGGAGCAGTAGGGCCGACAATTCGAGGCAGCGGTGTGCCCCAGGATATGAGGACACTAGGCTACGAGGCATACGGTGAACTGGATTTCCAGCCCATAACATACGATGGAGAGGACACTTACGCACGAGCCCTCGTCAGGCTCGACGAGACCTACCAGAGCATAGACCTTATCGAACAGGCGATAAACCAGCTACCAGAAGGTAAGCTGGTCAACAAGAACGACAAATTCCCTGAAGGAGTAGCCATAAACCGCGTAGAGCAACCTAGAGGAGAATGCTTCTACTATGGAGTGGGTAACGGTACAATACACTTAGAGCGATGCCGTGTGCGGACACCTACACTACCAAACATCCCGCCACTGCTACAGATGCTTATAGGGCATGAAGTCTCGGACATACCGACAATAGTACACAGCATAGACCCCTGTATGAGTTGTACAGAAAGGATAACATACGTTAAGGAGGATGAGTGACGGTGAGTTTCCTAGGTAATATATTGGAGAACCTCTTCGGTAAACCAGCAACGGTAAACTATCCTGCTGAGAAACCACCCATGGTGGATGGTGTTAGAGGGGAGATCCAGTTTGACATGAGAAAGTGTGACCAGTGTCAAGACTGTGAGCGACTGTGTCCCTCAGCGGCCATCACTGTTGATGTGGAGAACAAGCAGATTACATGGGATCCCTACAAATGCATTTACTGCCATCTCTGTGTCAGAAGCTGCCTACATAAAGCCATAAGCCCTAAGGAGAATCTTTCCGCTCCAGGTTACAAGCAGGGCATCAAAACCTTCAAAACTGAATAATTTTTTTCTAAAAACTCCATAAATTTTTGATTTATAATAATTTCAGTTTTCATTATAACAGTTTTGTATTGTAATAATCCCACTTTTTTTCCTTTATGGGATTCAAATATGTAATTCCTAGTACCTTCGGGTAATTTTTTTTATCTTCTCACTCTCTGTGAGTTGAGCCTGTGAAAATTTTGACCAAGATCGCTATACAGTAGTTAGAACATTAAGAATTGTTTTTCCAGTTATCTATATTGTTCTTTATACTCGCTGTCTTCCAGCATGTCAAGCCTCGCCTCAAGACGTACTAGGCTTCGTTCGACCTCAATTAGTCCTTGCTTTAACCCGTCAGCGATTTCCATAAGAGCAATACTCATCTCTAAAGGGAGATCTTCCTTAACTTGATAATATTCATCCTGGCTTTTCTTGATTAAAATTACATTACTGATCCTATGAATTCCTTCAATTTGAGCATCGAAACTTTTCAGTTGTTTCTTCGCTTCATTCAATAGGGCTCGATAATCACTGTGCTTGAGGTCTTCCCAGGGTCTATCTTCTGCCATTTTGTCATGTAAAAATATGCATTTTTGGTATTTAGAGCCTTCTACCTTCAGATTCTTTGATATCCAATACTAGATTTTAAGTTAGTTATTTCGCTTCTATAAGCAGGTTTTTGATAAAGGGAAATTAATAACCGGCTTCAAATCAGGGTCTTTTCCATTCAATGTAAAGAAGATCTGAATCAATGATCGAGGGGCTGAAGTAGTTTAAACGAGACGAGATTGATGATTAGGAATTCTCTTAACTAATACCGTCTTATTCACATTAATGGAAAAGCTGACGAAGGTAAAGTTCTCAAATCTTGATAAGATCCTTTACCCAGAACTAGCTATAACAAAGTTGGAAATAATAAAATATTATATCAGTGTTGCACCAAAAATTTTGCCTTTTCTAAGATCGAGGGCACTTGTAAGGACACGATACCCGGATGGTATTAATGAAGAAAGCTTCTATGAGAAAGATTCTCCAAAAGGTGTACCTGATTGGGTTAAAACCTACTCAAAGTATAGCAAGACCTCGGAGAAATACACAGACTATATCGTTTGCAATGACATTGACACCCTCATGTATCTAGCAAACCTGGCCGCATTGGAGCTTCATATTCCCCTATCTTTGATACCTGAAACCGATAAACCAGATATGCTGCTATTTGACCTTGACCCGGAACCCCCTGCCGGGCTCAAGGAGGCTACAAGCGCTGCCTTTATGCTGAAGGATGAACTAGAGGAGCTTGGCTACGTCTCTTATGTTAAGACCTCAGGGAAAAAAGGGCTGCACGTACTCGTACCTATTGAACCAGAGTATACTTTTGAAGACACAAAGGAATATGTAAAAGAGATAGGTGCCAGGATATCTGAAGGGTCTGACTTTATTGTGTATGAGAGAAGTAAGACAAATGACCCTGGAACTGTTCTAGTCGATTATCCTCAGAATAGTGAAAGAGCGACAATGATAGCTCCGTATAGTCTGAGGGCTGTAAGAGAGGCCAATTACAGTGCTCCCCTTGAATGGAGTGAGTTGCCAAACTTACGCCCTTTTGATTACAATATTTATAGCATTGAGTTTAGAAAGAGAGAGCCCTGGAAGAATTTTTTCAATAATAGGCAAGGGCTCGATCTATAACGAGACACTGTATAGGTTGGATCTGCCCTTTTTCCCAGAGACCTCGATTAGATTCATCTTTCTCAAGCAGTAGATCATTTTCTGACTCAGGGCTTTGGTTAATCCAGTTTCTTTCTTGAGTTCCCATGAGGTAAATTTCCTTGATAGATTCGCGGGTAATAGGGGTAAAAAATCATTTTCATTCCTGAATAAATGTTTGCTCTGGATATGGAGGAGTTTTCTATCATGGATGCTCCATTTACCTCTTCTCCAGCTCCCCTTACCATCATCCATCCAGTATTCCTCTACATTCACGAGCGGAATTTCCAACTCGAAGTTTCCGTGGCAACATAGGCTTGGAATGTAAACCAGCTCATAGAAAATTTCTTCTAATCTTCCCTTCTTGGGTGATTTACGCCTGCCCACTTTTTCCCCTTCTTCGTTTAGTCGAATAATCCACTTCAGATAGGGTATGGGGTGAACCAGTCTAACCTTGTGTTCGTAGAGAAGATTATGTAGTTTTTCTTTTATTGCACTGAAGCTGCCTGTCTGGACCTCGATTAGAGTATCGTTTCTTAAGACATCAATTATGTAGTCGTCCACAGCAGCCTCCACAGGATACTTATCCTCAGCATATATCTCCTTGAGCTGTTCATGGAGGCTCTGTTCTGTCATGAGACTCACATGGTATTAATATAATATAATTCCTCAGGGTAAGTTATTATTAGGGCTCTACTCACTTCTAATTGAGAGAAATGTCCAACCTTCAGGCAGAGCCCAGCAGTAGAAGTATCTGGAGTGGCAGGATAAGTATAGGCCTTGTTAATGTCCCTGTCAAGC
>WJIV01000192.1 GCA_014730055.1 Candidatus Bathyarchaeota archaeon | reverse complement strand
TAGTGATACTTACCCTCGTTGGAGCCCAGATGGATCTAAATTGCTCTTTCTCTCGAGTGGACGTGAGCCTGAGAAAAAGGGTCAGCTTTATGTTATATCCAGGAGTGGAGGTGAGGCGCGTCTTCTAGCAGATAAAGAGGAGGGCATCAGTAGTCCGGAATGGGCCCCTGACTCCCGTAGGGTTCTTTTCCTCAGCAGGGCGTGGATGAGCAATAAACCAGAGGATACTGATGTGAGGCGGATTGAAAGAATTCGATACAAGTTCAATGGAGTTGGTTTCTTCGAAGGTAGAAGGATACATCTTTTCATGGTTGAGGAGGGGGAGGACCCGGTACAGATGACCAGCGGAGAATTCGATGTAGAGTCCGCGACATGGAGCCCTCGAGGATCAGAAATAGCCTTCATAACGAGTATGAGACCAGACGCCGATACAAGCAGGGTAAGAGATATCTTTACAATTAAATCAGAGGGAGGAGCCACAGAAAATATCACCGATGGAGGGTTTGCCATAGCTGGACTTCAGTACTCGCCTGATGGTGAGAGTATAGCATTTACGGGATATGATAACCCTGAGGAGCTTGCAGTAGACTATGAACTATACCTTATTCCCGCGGGTGGAGGAGAGGCTAGATGCATTACAGGGGATTTCAGTAGGAGTCTACTCATGGGAGTTGGCAGTGACCTTAGGGTCTCGACTCCATCTAGGGGTTTCACATGGAGCTATGATGGCAAGTCGATACTTTTCAACACGGCAGACATACCCTACTGTAACTTGTACAAGCTAAACCTGGACAGCATGGAAATTCATACACTAGTGACAGAAAAGGTGGTTGATGGATTTTCAATAAGTGACAAGGGTAAGATCGCCTTCAACGCCATGAAATCAACTGAACCATGTGAATTATACATATTGGATAAAGAAGAGTCGAAACTTTCTCACTTCAATAAGGAGTTACTGGATGAGCTTGATCTAGTTGAGCCTGAGCACTTTACCTTTACAAATAGACTTGGAAAGGAAGTAGATGGATGGATCTTGAAACCTGTTGGCTGGAGAGAAGACGAGAAGTATCCTTGTGTACTGGAGATGCACGGTGGCCCAAGAGGAGTATATGGGGACGGTATGTACCAGGAATTCCATCTACTGAGCGCTGATGGATATGCGGTCATATACACTAATCCCAGGGGGAGTGCAGGCTATGAAGAAGCCTACACTATGGCAGTAATGCGCCACTACGGCGAGGTTGACTATGAGGACTTTATGGATTTCACCGACAGGGCAATTGAAATTTTCCCCTGGATTAATCAAAGTAGATTAGGGTTAACGGGTGGAAGTTATGGCGGATACACGACTAACTGGATAATCTGTCATACAAACCGCTTCAAAGCAGCTGTCACATGTAGGAGTATCTGTAACTGGGTCAGTAAATTTGGAGTCAGTGACATAGGATTCATGCAACCTGAATCAATAAGTGGTGCAAAGACCTACTGGGGAGAAGACTTGATTGAACAAATGAAACATAGCCCCCTGTATTACGCTGGAAACGTCTCCACGCCCTGCCTTATAATTCACAGCGAACAAGATTATAGGTGTCCCATGGCGGAGGCTGAACAATGGTTCACGGCATTGAAGCTTAATGATGTACCAACTGAGCTGATCCGATTTCCTGACGAGAATCACGAATTGAGCCGTTCAGGTAAACCAAAGCACAGGGAGGAGAGAATCCAGCACATATTGAGATGGTTCAGGGAATATCTTTAGATCTCGTTGAGAGCTAGTTCACCTTTTATTGAAGCCTTCACCACTTATTATTGATTGATATGCCGTATTGCCAAAGATGTGGAGCGGAAGTCTCAGAGGATGCACTATACTGTTCAAAATGTGGTCACGCACTGAAAGAGAAGAGGGGAAGACTGACAGTAGAGGAGCTGGATATTCCATTCCCTGAGGGAGAAAGCTCGGAGCTTGAGATAAGTTCAGGTGTAGCAGGATATATAACTGTGGAGCCTGGGCATGATAAGTTTGTTGAAGGAACGATTGAATATGATGTACCTGCCTGGAAGCCAGAGATAACTCAGTCCGAGAACATAGTTAGTATAAAACAGCAGGAGAAATTCACCAGGAACGTCTGGGATGCCCCAAAAAACGACTGGAAGATAAAACTAGGTAAGAAGAAGCCTTACAAGCTCAGGATGAAGACGGGTGTAAGTAGGGGATTGTGGAAACTAGGATCACTCCCTATTACTAGTATGAACATTGAGACCGGGGTAAGCCAGACTAAACTGGAGTTTGATGAACCTAACAATAAAGTAATGGAATTATTAAGGGTTCAAACTGGCGTCGGCGAGACATCATTACCCGGCCTACTTAATGCAAACTTCAAGGAAATGAGACTAGATGCTGGGGTAGGTCAGGTCAATCTTAGTTTCACAGGAAAAGACCTTGAGAGAGAGGCCAATGTACGTCTTGAAGGAGGGATCGGTGGATTAGATATAAAGATCAGAAAAGATCTCCCGGCGGTCTTCGAGGTTAGTGGCCTATCAAGTGTTAGTAGCAGGGGTAATATTCACAGAACTAGCGGTGGTTTCGGGAATGCAGTCTATACGACTAGTGCATATGATCTTGGAGAAAAACCGGTTCTCAGTTTCAAGATAGGGCTCGGGATCGGGGGGATAACTCTCACTGAGGTTTAGGCAAATCAACTTTTTATTAAATTATTTAAAAATTAAGATATGGCTTATAAAATACGAGTAGCATAATTATCTATTAAATAGGATTTGTTTGCTAGTTTTCGCCGCTTTTTACAGATGAGGCCTAAGTGATCCCTCGCAGCTACAGAGGGGCATGCTAACTTTTTTTTGTGTCCTTTATAAGAGTACTAGCTATATCAATCTGGGTTATCATAAGAAGAGGAATCTGGTAATCAGAAAGGTATAAACATAAAGGATGATAGTTTTACTATGCCCTGCTGATACCCGACGCATCCACTTTGACGGCCTTTGATGATCCGTGATTCAAGGGTTACCCACACGTGGAACAGGCGGGGTAGAGGTGCAGGTGTCTAGAATCAATGCAAACTGAGAGAGCCCAGCCGAGTACGGCGATGCCGGTTCAATGAGGTTGGAAGTTTGTTGCAGGGAACAGAAGACGCCTGCCCTCATAGACTGATTATATACTACCTCTCAATTATTCATGATGATAAAGTATGACGAAGACCGCCTTACTCATTATTGATTTAATCAACGACTTTGTCACCGGGGAATTTGGTAATCCAAGAGCCGAGGCTGTTGTACTCAGAACCAAGGCCCTTCTTGAATCGGCAAGGGAGAAGGATATAAGGGTCCTATATGTGACTGATGCGCACCTACCAGAAATAGATTCTGAGTTTGATATCTGGGGGCCTCACGCTGAGAGAGGTACCGAGGGGGCAAAGATTGTTCCGGAATTAAAACCGATGGAGGAAGATATTCACCTGTATAAGAGGAGATATAGTGCCTTCTACGCAACAGGATTGGATTCAATACTAAGGGAATTGAAAATTGAGAGGCTAATACTTGCGGGAGTCCTTACTAATATTTGTATACAACACACAGCTGCAGATGCCTATTTCAGGGGGTACAAGGTGGTCATCCCTGCTGATTGTGTGGATTCTCTTACAACTGAGGAGCAGGAGTACAGCTTAGCTTACATCGATAAGATGTATAATGCGGATATCACTACAAGTGATGAACTGATTAGGGAATTCGAGGGCAGTATATGAGAAAATTCTTTGTGGCAACAGATGACGAGATTAAGAAGGGCAAGACAACTGATGTATACTTTGAGAGAACTAAGAGGATTCTCAGGGAAAAACAAAAAGACAGTATTAGAGTTATAGCGGAGGTCACTACTGGAAGCCCCCCGGATAGACATAATTATGGGGTCCTCTGTGGGGTTGAGGAAGTCGCTCGACTCTTCGAGGGATTACCAGTTGATGTATATAGTATGCCTGAAGGAAGTATCTTTCATAGCCATGACAGGTTAGGTTATCGCTGCCCAGTTATGATAGTAGAAGGAGTTTACCAGGACTTTTGCGAGTATGAGACACCTATGCTTGGTTTCATCTGTCAGGAATCAGCTATAGCGAGCAGAGCTTCTTATGTTAAGAGGGCAGCGGGAGATAAGCCGGTTGTTGCCTTCGGTATCAGGAGGATGCACCCAGCTATTGCTCCTGCCATAGACAGGGCGGCCTATATTGGTGGAATGGACGGGGTTTCAAGTATTATTGGCGCGGAAATTATCGGCATAGAAGCGACTGGAACGATGCCTCACTCCCTAATGATTACATTTGGGGATCAGGTTGAGGCATGGAAAGCTTACGATGAGATAGTGGAACCGAATGTGCCTCGCGTGATACTAGTTGATACATACTACGACGAGAAGACTGAAACAATTATGGCTGCAGATGCCCTTAAAGAATCCATATACGGAGTCCGTCTGGATACGCCAGGAAGTAGGAGGGGCGACTTTTCCAAGATAGTAAAGGAGGTTAGATGGGAGCTAGACATAAGGGGTTACGAGCATGTTAAGATCTTCGTATCCGGAGGACTCAACGAGGAAACAGTTGGCACATTAAGTGAAGCAGGGGCAGATGCTTTCGGTGTCGGTACATGGGTGAGTGGCGCACCCACGGCAGATTTTGCGATGGATATCGTCGAGGTGGAGGGTAAACCAGCTGCCAAAAGGGGAAAATTGGGAGGAAAGAAACAGGTATATAGGTGTGAGAACTGTCTTATGGATTTCGTCAGGCTTTTCAACTCTGAACCACCGATATGCAAACATTGTGGTGGGGACACAGTACCTATGCTTAAACCTCTGATTAAAAATGGAGAGATAACAGCGGACTTACCCTCGCCCTCAGATATCCGAGAATACGTCATGGAGCAGTTGAAACTTTTACCCTAAATATCTGGGCAGTTTTACCTATCCTCAATCCTTTTAAAGAATGTAAATTAATAAGCCTCTGGCGAATCAATTGGATACAGAAACCCGTTTTAATCTAGTCTCTAGGAATTTGCAGGAGATCATCACAAGAGAAGAACTCAGAGAATTATTGGAAACAAATGAGACCCCTCGAGGATACGTCGGTTTTGAACCCAGCGGCATGATGCACGCTGGCACCGGCCTTATAGTGGGCAAGAAGATGAGAGACTTTGTTGAAGCTGGATTCCACTTTATAATATTCCTTGCGGATTGGCACGGCTGGATAAACAACAAGATGGATGGGGATATGGAAAACATTAGAGCTGCAGGAGAATACTTCAAGGACTGCTTCACGGCTCTAGGACTGCCAGAGGGAAAAGTTGAGTATCTATGGGCAGCTGATCTAGTAGACAATAAAGATTACTGGGAAAAAGTTGTGCGAGTAATGAAAAACAGCAGCCTGAAACGGGTACTTAGAGCAATGCCAATAATGGGACGAAGTGCAGATAGTGTGGATGTTGAATCTGCATGGGCTCTTTACCCAGCAATGCAGACGAGCGACATCTTTGAGATGGACCTCGACTGCGCCTGCAGCGGAATGGACCAGAGGAAGGTGCACATGTTGGCTCGTGAAGTAGCGCCGAGACTTGACTTTAAGAAACCGGTATGCCTACACAACCCTCTTTTACCAAGCCTTCAAGAAGCCCAGATAGAGGGAAGCTTCGATGAGGATGAGACCATTGACAAGAGCATCAAGACGAAGATGAGTAAGAGCGTCTCAATGGGTGCAATTTGGGTGAATGACTCTCCGAAATCGATAAGAGAAAAGTACCATGAAGCCTTCTGCCCAGAGAAGGTCGTAATAGGAAATCCGGTACTTGATCATGTTAGGATGCTGGTCTTTCCTCACCATGGAGAGTTAAACATAGAGAGGCCGGACAAATACGGTGGAGATGTGACGTTTTACAGCTATGATGAGCTGGCTGAAAGCTACCGTAAGGGAGATCTACATCCTCTTGACCTGAAAAAGGGTTTGGCAGAGTCAGTGGTGAAACTTTTAGACCCTGTTCACGAGTACTTTGAGAAAAAGCCGGAGAATCTAGAAAAAATGAAAAATCTAAGGATTACAAGATAAATTATTAAAGTTTCATTTTGACAACATATATGATCATGTTTTCAGAGCTTCTATCCCAGGTAATTTTTTACCACTTAGATAAGTAATCATGGCTCCACCAGCTATGCTCACATGATTAAAATCATCAGGGTCTAGACCAAGATTATTTAATGCCACGGATGTGTCTCCTCCACAAATAAAATTGAAAGCATCTGTATTTTTTACTGCCTCTAAAATTTTTTTTGTACCAAATGCGAATTTTGGGTTCTCATATACCCCTGCGGTGCCTTTAACTACAAT
>WJIV01000191.1 GCA_014730055.1 Candidatus Bathyarchaeota archaeon | reverse complement strand
TAGCTAAGTATCTCCCTGTATCTAAGCTGCTGATGGGTTTCGGTCATTTTTATTCAACTTGATATCCTCATTGCCTTCACCCCGGTATTTAAGCCAAACCATCCTAACGCTTAAACCAAGCCATAGAGCTGATTAAGGCATGATCAACAGGGATGAAGCCATAAAACTTGTAAAGGAACACGTTGAGAACGAGAACCTCGTGAATCACATGATAGCCGTAGGATCCATAATGAAGGGACTCGCAGAGGAGTTCGAAGAGGATCCAGAGCTCTGGGAAGCAGTTGGAATACTTCACGACATAGACTACGAGACATTTGGGGACGACTTTAGCAGCCATGGGGCAAAATCAGCGGAGATGGTGAAGGACATTCTTCCTGAGGAAGGGGTAAAGGCGATCAAGAGCCACAACCCCATGACTGGCTTTGAACCTGAGTCACGGTTTGAAATTGCACTCCTGGCAGCGGATGCCATATCAGGGATGATAGTGGCTAACGCCCTAGTCCGTCCGAACAACCTTGAGGGAATGAAGCCAAGCAGCGTCAGGAGGAGGATGAAGGACAGTAGTTTCGCAAAGCAGATCAGCCGTGAGAACATCATGATGTGTGAGGACATAGGTCTTTCATTTAACGACTTCGCCCGGATCAGTATCAAATCCATGCAGGGCGTAGCAGAAGAGATAGGGCTTGATTAAAATGGTAGATAAGGAAGTACAAAGGAACAGGATAACAAGGATCATCGCAGCAACACGCTTTCCCTTCGTAGATCAGCCTGAGGAGAGCTGGCCCAACTGCTACCAGACAATAGTCAATGATGAGCAGAAACGTTTCGGGCTTGCAGGGCCAATGGGTGTAGTCTACCCCAGTATAGTCATACTGAACTGTGATGGAGGTGTACAGGAGCTAGGTATGGTTGAGAGGGCTGAGGATGTAAACGAGGAACGCGCTGAGCTATGGCAGTTCCTAAGCGATAGCGCTAGTGTCGGTCGGAAGTTCAAGAAGCTATTCATTTATGTTCCTCGTGGCTTACAAGAGAAGGCCTTGAGTATACTAGAGGGTAATGATATCGAGTATGATGGTCTGAGGGAGTACGACGTCGAGGATGGGAGCCTCAAGATCATCTCGATAAAAACCCATGATTCGCCTCATGACCACAGGTAATCCTCAGAAGGGGCCCAGAGGAAATAGACCAGCGGCAGCCCACGAGATAATGAGAGCATTCAGCGTAATGGCCGTTGATGGGCTTCCTTTTTTCACACCAAACCACCAGGAATAGATGCATGTCAGTAATAGAATTAGGGTTATGGCGAGGAGGAACTCCACGAGGAAACCGGCAAATGTCGGTAATAACCTAAAACCAAGGATCAATGCACCATACTGGATTATTATAATTGAAAGTAGTCCACCTATTTTTGCCAGAATTATATCCCAGAGATTTTGACTCATTCTTTCAAAGTACAGTTGCTCTGAAGCAAAGTGAAGATAAAAGAACGGAATTAAGCTTGGGAAGACCACGAATCTCTGGATGGATGAGAAACTCCTGAACAGGGGGACAATAATCTTGAGGTTCAACCCGGTCAGCCTCTCGATCCCAAAAGATATGATATACATTATCAAGAAAATTAAGGCACCATTCATCAAGCCATCAGGCTCTAAGAGTCCACGTATATCATTAAGGGGATCTGGGCTCTTTTTAGTAAAGTAAAGATAAGCTAGCCCAAATAGCCCCCAAAGTACCAGCCACAAAGCCATACCCGTGCCAAAAACCAGTGGAGGGAAGGGTATAATTAATCCCACTAGTACAGAAGGGAAAAACAGTGCCAGTCCGCCCACTGCGTAAATCCCCCGCATTCTGAGATCAGGTGGAATCCTCTCGAGTTGTGAATTGAATCGACTAACAAAAGAAGAAAGTGGTAATACAAGTCCCGTAAAAGCTACTAATGAAAGTATTAGGAGGATATCCCGTAAACCATAGGTAGGATTATAATCAGCTTCCAGTCTATTCTTCTCCTCGATTAGAGCTGTCTCAAACCATCTTACGGTTTCTCTAACAATTTCCGGGTGAATTGGCTCCAATAAGTGGATAGTCTTCGGGATGATAATCTTGCGAGCGGTACTCTTCTCGAAGCTTCCAAACGTAGTTCCAATAATGATTTTTTGTGAGAATGCAGGCTGAATTTCCTCTAAAAGTGTCTCCTTTTCTATCAGAATATCCCATTGACCAACAGCAACTAGGAGGTTCTTGGGTGAGGAGTAGCTGAACTCCCCATAGGAAGAGTTGATGTTCTCATTTCCTATCCCTCCTCCTATCAGTACGGTTGCTCTGACATCTTCTTCGAATGCTACATAACGAGCTGCTCCTGCTCCTAGGCTATGCCCTGCAACCCCTATTTTCTTATTATCTATTTTGTTCAATGATTTAAGATAATCCAAGGAATTTTTCATCCCGAGGCTAGGGTCTCCAGGTCCGAATGTAGCTTTTGAGGCACCGTGTCCAACTAGATCCAAGGATAGTGCAGCGATTCCCCGTTTTGATAACTCAAGGGCAATCCCGGTCATTGTTTCCTTTGAGTTTGATATACCATGAGCCAGAACGACTCCTGGCAGTGGCTC
>WJIV01000190.1 GCA_014730055.1 Candidatus Bathyarchaeota archaeon | reverse complement strand
TTTACTACGCATAAGGCATCGTGTAGGCTCCTGTCTGCCTCGTCAACGACTCTCTCGGTCCCGCCACGGATGAGGATGCTAACCGCCTTGGGGTTCTTGCATCCTTCGACGAAGATCATCTTATCATCACTGATCTTGCGCTCCTCGACATTCTCAGCGTAACCTGCGTCTTCCTTGCTCAGCTCGTCGACACTTGTGACTACCTTGGCGCCTGTTGCTTTTGCCAGAGCCTCCATGTCGCTCTTCTTGAGCCTACGCGCAGCCAATATGCCTTCACGTGCCATGAAGTGCTGCACCATGTCGTCTATTCCCTTCTGGCAGAATAGCACATTGATCCCAGCTTCCTTCACCTTCTTCACCATGTCGCGGAGCATGTTCTCTTCCTGGTCAAGGTAAGCCTGCATCTCCTCAGGGGTCTCTATGCTGATCTTGCTGTCAAACTCTGTCTTCTCAATCTCCATCGCTGCGTTAAGCAGCCCGATTGTTGCCTCGTGTATGTGTTTTGGCATGCCGTCGTGTACGACTTCCTTGTCAATTATCAGTCCTCTGATAAGCTCTGTATCGGTTATCGAGGCTCCTGGCTTTTTCTCGACCTTGATCATATCAAGGTCAACTTCATAGCTTCCGTTTGCCTCCTCAGCGATCTGGAGGACTGCATCAACTGCGATATCGCTAAGATAGTCACTGTATCCGCTTACCAGTTTGCTAGCCATTGTTGTTTTGCTGACCTTCTTGAGGACAGCCTTGTCCTTGGGATCAACTTTCTCTGATATTTCTTCTAGTATTCTTAGGGCTTCATCTTCGGCTTTCCTATAGCCGTCTATCACTACAGTGGGATGTACTTTCTTATCCATCAACTCTGTAGCTTTTCCAAGAAGCTCTCCAGTCAGTATTACTACACTAGTAGTTCCGTCTCCTACCTCATCGTCCTGGGTCTTGCTGACTTCTACCATCATCTTGGCAGCAGGGTGCTGTACGTCCATCTCCTTGAGCATTGTCGCTCCGTCATTGGTGATGGTTACGTCACCGAAGCTGTCTACAAGCATCTTGTCCATTCCTTTTGGTCCAAGGCTGCTCTTTACGGCTTCAGAGACGATTCTTGCAGCCATTATGTTGCTGCTGCGTGCGTCCCTGCCGGTAGAACGTTCAGTTCCTTCTTTTAGGATGAGAACCGGTTGTCCTGCACTCATATTATTTTCACCTTAATGTTTACTTGTGGCATGTACGTGTGAAAAAAACTGTAGTAATATTGGTTCATTGGGTTTTCCTCACCGTCCATAGTATACCACCTTAAGTTGTAAACCGTTCGTTGTATACTATGCTTTATTTAAAAAACTTTATGGTTGCTTATAGGGAACCTGCAAAGTATACAGTATTACCTATACAACTTACTAATTCCTCGTTCTCCAGTTCCTTGATGATATTCTTGATGGATTGCTCTCTCAACTGCATGTACTTTGAGAGATAATCGATCGTACAGGAGCCTTGATCAAGAATTAAATGCACTATCTGTCTCTTACGACGATCAAGATCTTCCATCGCCTGCTGACTTGCATTCATGGCTAAATTCCTAAGGTAAAGCAGTCTAGCCCTTCTTTTCTCCAAGCTATCAAGTTCTTCGTCTATAGCAGAAACAATCTGCCCTAGGGGTGAGATCTTGTCGATCCCGCTTTCTTCCTCTATAAGCCCATCGATCTTATCCTCAACTTTATCCATATAGCTGTCCGCACTGATCCAGAGCCGTGGGTTGTTAAAGCTAATAAGACTCTCATTGTATAAATTTGGGCTGAAGTCTATCTGGAGACTATAAAACTTGTTTAGGGAGAACATTTTCTTATCAGCTCCCTTCCTGCTCTTCTGTCTGAAAATGTTCACAAGCTCCGCGTTTCTTATTACTTTCAAGTGTTTTGAAGCAAGTTGCTGACTTACATTGAGCTCATTACTTATCCTCAATGCATAATCTGGGCCCTCACTAAGCTTCCTGATTATCTGGCGCCTAATGGGGTTACCTATTACATCTACAACACTCTCGAAATCCTGTCGGGTAATCCGCCTCAATCTTGAGTCCACCTCAAAATTTGTTTCAGTCAAGGGATGACACTACTTTGGGTTGTAAACTAAAAGTTGTATACATGAAGCAAGTTTATAAAATTACTGCATACACTGGTAAGACTTAACTAATAGTATTCAAGAGGTTAAAGTGAAAGAAAATGAACACGATGATCAAGCTGGATTGTGAGGATAAAGAAAAAGCCATAGAGAAACTAGAGGAACTTGCATATAACATGCCAGAGGTATGCATACTAAACAGATCAATAATGGACAAGATCCCCAGTGCATATCAATCAGGGACCATGTCTGCCCAGGGTATGACCGACTGGGCAGTCGGTTACTTCGCCAGAATAGAGAACGTTGATGTCTCAGAGGAAAGATGTAGCAAGATAGTTAGTAAATCAAAAGAAAAGCTAGAGGATTATGACTTCATGTTCGAGTGGTATGAGGAACCAACAGGGGCACAAAAGAGAGATCTAGAAGAAGAAATTAAAGCAACTGTTGAATCCACAGGTTGTAAAGTCACGATAGAACATATGAAGTAATCAATTTTTTATTTTATTCTTGAAATTATTGCATCGGTCATATCACTTGTTTTGTTTGTGCCACCTAGATCAGGGGTTCTTACATCACCTTTTTCTAGAACCTCAAGTACAGCTCTTTCTAGTAGATCAGCAGCGTTATTCTCACCAAGCCAGTTGAGCATCAATACAGAACTCAGTATACATGCAACAGGGTTGGCGATCCCCTGTCCAGCAATATCTGGAGCACTACCATGTACCGGTTCGAATATTGCTTTCTCATCGCCGATGTTTGCACTTGGTGCGAGCCCGAGTCCACCAACGAGTCCAGCTGTTTCATCACTTAAGATATCACCAAACATGTTTGTGGTCACTATTACATCAAAGTATTCAGGCATGAGGATTAGTTTCATTGCGCAGGCATCAACAATCTGTTCTTCATATTCGATGTCAGAATATTCCTCCGATACTTTTCTGGCAGCCTCAAGAAATACGCTATCAGTATAATCAAGAACATTAGCCTTATGGACAACTGTGACCTTTTTCCTTGAGTTATCTCGTGCATAATTGAAAGCATATCTTACTATTCTCTCAGAAGCCTCTGAGGTGATTACACGTACATTTATCCCCCACGTCTTTTCACGGCTACCAATCATCTTATAGATCCCTTCAGTATTTTCCCTTATGATCATTATATCGACATCCGGTTTCAAGGCATCCACACCTGGATACACTTTAGCAGGCCTCAAGTTTGCATAGAGATTGAATTTCTGTCTTAATGGAAGGATAACCTCTTTAGCTGTCTCGCCAACTGCGGCGAAGAGACAGGCGTCAGACTTATCAACACCCTGCACAGTTTTTTCAGGTAGTGCTATACCTGTTTTTTCTTTATACTCATCTCCTGCCATGTATTCATAAAACTTGAATTCTATTCCAGTTTTATCTGCCAGGACATTTAGCACTTTGATGGTTGAATCCATTACCTCTTTTCCTATGCCGTCTCCAGGGATGGTAGCTATCTTGTACATAATATCTCCTCAATTAATTAGATAGTGAAGAATACGTCATACGATTTTAAGACTTCTAATTTAACAGCTTGAGAAACTTAAATTGGTCAGAAATTCTAAGTTTGAAAAGGAAAATTTTATTTGATAAAATATTACCCTGACCCTTATGCTATACTTCACTTATGGTTCGTTTATGGATATTGAGAACCTCAGGAAACATGCGCCAACTGCAGAATTCATCTGTAAGGCTATGATACCGAACTGGGAAGTTCAATTCAACTATTACAGTACAAATTATAAAGGAGGGGTAACTGGGATAGAGCCAGCCCTGAACAAATTGGTCAGAGGAGCGGTATACGAGATTCCTCCTGATGAGATGGAGCATTTGGATATCATTGAGGGGGTTCAAAGAGGTACTTACTATCGTCACCCTATAATGGTAATTTCAGAGGAAGGAGAACCGATGTTAGCTCACATCTATAGAACCACTAATCCTAGGGGCCCTTTTAAACCGACAAAAGAATACCTCAATTACATAGTAGAAGGAGCTAAAGCCCTTGGGTTACCCCAGGAGTATATCTCTCAGTTCTCTAACGTAGAGACCGTTGACTAACACTTTTTTATTCCACGCCATTTTCAATTACAGATAATGAACACCAGGGATATACTGGAGTCAGCAATTCAGGGCCTAAGGGAACAGAGATTTAGGCTGGCTTTGAACATCCTTGGTATTTTAATTGGCTGCGCTGCCATCACTGGATTGATCAGCATTACTCAAGGGTTGAATCTGGAAGTAAGTGAACAGCTTGAGATGTTCGGCCCAAACAACATTATGGTGGTGCCCTTTGAGATTAGACAAGGAAGAGGTCTTGTTGGAGAGGGTTTCACCTGGCGTGAGGTTCAGGTCATCGAGAAGACTAATCATATAAAATATTTGACTCCGATAATTGGAGGCGGATTTGGTTCCTATACAATTAAGGGCAAATCGTATACAGCTAATTTCTTTGGGGCATATCCCATTTACTTTGAGATATTCAAGACATACAAAATTGAGGAGGGTAGGGAGCTAAGGCAGAGTGATAGAAGCTCATGCGTAATAGGGCACCTAGTCGCGAACCCTCGTGGAATCGATGAGCAGATAATTGAGGTTGGGGACCGGGTTAATTTCAAATTCATGGTTAATGGGGACGAAAAGGAAGCGAACTTCAGGGTTCTTGGTATACTCGAAGAGGTGGGTGGTACATTTGGTAGTGAGGATGATAGCAGCGTGGTTATATCATTCCGAGAAGCTCAGCAGATATTCGAGGTTGGAAGCAGGGTCGACTATGTTGCGCTAACTGTAGATGAGACCGAGAACGTCGAGGCAGTAGTTGATGAACTCGAAGACCGTTTTGAGGATAGAATAAACATAGTGGACTATGAGATGATCCAGCAGCAGGTTGACCAGATCTTGGGTACTATAGAAGCGGTTCTCGGAGGAATAGCCGCTATAAGCCTTCTAGTAGCAGGTGTCGGGATAATCAACACTATGACGATAAGCGTTATCGAGAGAACCCGTGAGATCGGTGTTTTAAAAGCAATAGGCGCAAAGAGCGTAGATGTACTTTATCTTTTTCTTACAGAGGCTACCATAACAGGGATAATTGGAGGAATACTCGGCGCAGTTTTTGGTTTCATACTGGGAAAAGTGGTTGGAAATTACATTAACCTCCCGGTCTCTACTTCTGCTCTTTTAGGGATATTGGTGGTAGGATTTTCTGTTGTTACAAGTGTTATCTCTGGCTTGTATCCAGCATGGAGAGCATCACGAATGAACCCAGTTGACGCATTAAGAAAAGATTAATTCAAATTGGTGATAAAAAAAGGAGATTATTTATTATAATAATCGAGGCTGTATTTTCTTAGCTGGGCTTCGTCCCAGGACCACCTCTTGTCCTTGCCCTCATCGTAGAACGCCATACGATCCGTACAGCTAAAACAAGGATCAATACCCGCCAACACAATCGGAATATCAGCAATATACCCCCCCTTAAGCCTCTCAATCACACTAGGAAGATTAGCCAAAGTAGGAGCCCGCACCTTATGACGGTAAGGAGTACTACCCCCATCACTAATATGATAATGGATTAATTCCCCACGCTGAGCCTCCACAAGGTAAACAGCCTCACCCTCAGCCACCCTGCTCATAGGAGAAAACTTCACCGCAATCTCCCCCGGGGGAATATTATCAAGCACCCACTTACAGATCTTCACCGCCTCCAACGTCTCAAGCACCCTGACCAGCACCTGGCCCAGCACATCACCATTATCCACCACAACATGCTCAAAGTCAACCTGATCATAAACCAGGTAAGGCGACATGTGCCTGATATCACACGCCACGCCGCTGCTGCGGGCGTTCGGCCCCGCGCCGCTCAGCTTTACCATGTCGCTCTTGCTCAGGTACCCGACCCCGACCGCCCGCTCGAGGATGGTCTGCTCGGTGGACGCTACCTTGATGTAGTACTCGGTCCGCTCCTTGAGCTTGTCAAGCATCTTGTGCCATTTACCGTACTTGACCTCGGGTAGGTCCCGGCGTACGCCTCCTACTGTGGGTATGGCATAGTTAACCCTGTTGCCGCTGACCTCCTCGAGGAGGTCCATGACTAGCTCGCGGTCTCTCCATACGTAGTAGAATAGTGTGTCGAACCCTATCTCGTGGGCTGCGACTCCTAGCCATAGTAGGTGGCTGTGGATTCGTTCGAGTTCTTGGACGAATACTCTGATGTATTTAGCTCTCTCGGGGATCTCGATGCCTCCGGCTTCTTCTACTGAGCCTGTGTAGGCTGTCTGGTGGGCGTTGCTACATATGCCGCAGATTCTTTCGACGATGTAGAGATTTTGTATGTAGTTGCGTGATTCCATGGCTTTTTCTATGCCGCGGTGGTTGTAACCTATTCTGGGTTCTACGTCTACTACGGTTTCTCCGTCTACTGTGAAGTAGAAGCTCTCGGGTTCCTTCAACGCAGGGTGCTGAGGTCCAATCGGAATAACAAACTCCCTATCACTCATTATTGATCATCTCCTTGTGATCTTTTGTAATTAAGCAGAACATTTACTAATGCAAATGAAAGGCGGTTAATAAA
Source organism: Candidatus Bathyarchaeota archaeon (assembly GCA_014730055.1). The sequence goes on along the minus strand of WJIV01000190.1, from coordinate 18,479 downwards.
GCAAACAAAAGCTGTGCAGAAAAAATGAACAATTCATGAATTATTCGGTGCTTTCATAAAGATCCATAAGCGATTCAACAAGCTTATCCTCAGTCTCCAATTTAGATACTACCAGGGGTATGCCTTCGTGCTCAGCCAATCTTATTGCCAGGGGATCTATGCCTTCCCTAATTCCGTGCAGAACAATAATTCTGGGCTTGAAGGGGCTTATTTTAACTGCTATCATTGGTGACCTCCCCCTACTAACTCCGGTAAAAACAAGCGCTCTCTCACTAGTTGTCCCAAATATCCTGTAAAAGTCTAATCCACTGAGCATCATAATAGCTTTGATGCTATCGACGATTGTATATCCGAATACATCGGCCTCTACCTGATCATGACATGTGTATAGTTCGCCATCAACTGCATCTATGATCTCCTGAATAACAACAGGTGCCATGAACTCCCTGATATCGATGAAGACGTCACTTGGATCAAGAGTAATTCTTGAAAGCTGTCTGATATAATGACCGCCTCTGCTTTCATCAATATCTAGTAATGTTTCCACGTAGCGTTTAATGAATCCCGCACCCGGGCTCTTTCTTCTCCCAGTCTCGTAGTCGCTTATCACTGATGGAGACAGATCGAGTACTTCTGCTACCTCTATCTGGTTGACGCTTAGAAGCTCCCTCCACTTGCGCATGGTCTGCCCAGGTATTGGAGATAATACTATCTCTCCCGCTATTCTTTTTGCTAGGGTATCGCGAGTGGGGCTGTAGTTAGACATCGTAGATAATCACTAAACCCAGTAAATAAAACCAACCCATTTTTAATGCAATATTTGAGGATGTAGATAATGAGTTCTAGGCATTTTTAGAACCTTTCTTAGATTATTCTTGAAGAGATTTTCGCTGTTTTAAATACAGCTCTGTATCGAATTTCCGCTTCAGTCCGTTTGAGTTCATGTATCGGATTTTACCGAATATTGGTCTCTCCTTCCAGGGCCTATCATGCTTCCCGAAGCACCAAGCTATTCCTGCATAGCCATTTGGATCACGGCCATCGATTTCGTATTTATTGTTCAACTTTAATGCTATGTCAAAAGCTACTCTGGGGTCTTCTATCCATTCTAGTATCTTCTTGCCCCAATACATACGCATGTAGCCATGCATCTTACCAACGACTGTCATTTGTTTTTGTGCAGCATTCCAGTAGGGATCGTGTGTATCAGCTCGTTCTAAGTCCTCATAGGTATAGATGTGCTCTCTTTTGTCCTTTTCATGTTCCAACAAGCTATCCTTACACCAGTCAGGCAGGCATTCGAAAGAATAGTATTTTTCATTATAATATACAAAGTTGATGGCCAACTCTCTTCTGACAATTAACTGCTCAAGATACTCTTCTATACTATTCTTTCCGCTTTCTATGACTTTAACAGCAACTTCTACAGGCGAGATCTGCCCAAAATGCAAATAGGGACTGAGTTCGGAGAGCGCGTCATTCGTAGGGTCATTTCTTTCCTCGGCATATATATCTAATTTATCATCGATAAATTCATCAAGTAGTTTAGATGCAATCCGGTAACCACCAGTGTATTTTTTCGATTTTTTAACAGAGTTATCAATTTTAAGTTTATTCAGTATATTCTTGATATCTCTCAGATCTATTGTTTCGATACCGATTTCTTGTGTACAACCTATTTCATCAGCTTTGCTTATATGGAGAAATTTATCTTTATTATTGTTGATTTTCTTCCTAATTGTATATGCTGCGTACTCCTCTTTCTGGGAAGCTGTTTCAACTGGGATGACAATGTTGGTTTCGATTTGAATAACCGGGCATTTTACTTTCTTTGATAGCCTATCATACCATTCTCTGACCTCTTTTGTATATCCCTGATCAATAACGGTAAGGACTGCTTTATCTGATAGCTTATTAATAGAATTTATGGGTTTATCAATCTGTATTGATGTTTGTATACCCAGTTCTTGTAAAGTATTGAATGTTTCCTTAAGACCTTCGATCATAAAGTAGTAATGCCTCAGATTTGCCTCTGGGTAATTGGTCAAACAAAATACTACTAGTAAGGGTTTGTTCTTCTTATTGGCTATGTCAATAGAATATTCAAGAGCTGGATTGTTACTCACTCTTTGAGCTGATTGCATCCAGTATAGAACGTAATCACCTTCTTTGCTCTCAAGATTATTTAGATAATGTATACGCTCATCTTCTACCACGAAGGATACCTAGGAAAAAAAGGGTAATACAGATTATAAGAATTAGATTGTTTCCCAAAAAAAACCAAAAAAATATCTGGGTATTACTGGGTTTTCTCTTTCAAGATTTCCCAGCGGAGGTCTATTTGCTCTTGTATGGACTTTAGTAATTCCTCGTCCTTCTTAGGTCTGAATAGGTGCCTGAATCTTCCTTGAGTCTCCAGATATTTCTCAACTGGCTTCTTGTTCTCAGGATTCCTCGCTATTGCGGCACTGGGCCCTGATAACTTCCATACTTGTCTTCCATTTTCAGCTTTTTCAACCTCATATAGAGGGAATATGCAAGTCTGAGTTGCTAATCTTGCTACCTCTATAGTATCTGCTGTTTCATATCTCCAGCCGCGAGTACAAGGAATTATTGCATGCAGGAACTTTGGTCCCACTATGCTGAATGCCTTGGCTGACTTGTTGAGCACATCCTGAGGCCAAGCAGGGTTCAGAGTAGCTAGATAAGGTATATCATGAGCGACTATTATATCGTCAATTGGCTTCTTCCACTCCATTTTTCCTGGGATTACTTTTCCCGCTGGGCTAGTTGTTGTACTAGCAGCCATAGGTGTACCTCCGCTTCTCTGTATACCAGTGTTCATGTAGGCTTCATTATCCATCAGGACGTAAGTGAAGTCGTGTCCTCTTTCTAGAGCACCTGAAAGCGCTTGGAAACCGATGTCATATGTGCCTCCGTCCCCTGCGTATGCGATGACATTCAGCCTATCATATTTTGCCAGGGGTCCTTTATTCTTTCTCTTCATGGCTTTGAAAGCTGCTTCTATCCCACTAGCATTTGCGGCAGCGTTCTCGAAGGCGTTGTGTAGCCATGGAACATTCCAACTTGTGTATGGGAATATTGTGGTCGCTACTTCTAGGCACCCTGTTGCATTTGTGACTATTGTTGGATACTTTGAGGCTGCCTTCATTATCATCCGGCCGACGACGGGATGCGCACACCCTGCACAAAGCCTGTGCCCGCTAGTTAGTGTGTCCTCAATCCTCGCCGCTTCTCTCATTGGTAGTTGACTCAATTTATTCACCTCTTACTCCTATGTAATTCATTGTTTTCGTAACCTTTCCCTCACTCTTTATTTTCAGCAGATCATCATAGATCTCTCTTATCATGTCGGGGCTAACGTCCCTTCCTCCGAGACCTACGACATAATTCGCCATTAATGGCTTCTGCTCATCATGATAGTAACCTGTCATCATTTCCATCATTATTGGACTTGCCACTGCTCCGAAGCTTATGCATTTCTCCATCACACCGATTACGGGGACATCTCCGATTGCCTTCTTTAGGTCCTCAGTTGGGAAAGGCCTGAATAACCTTAACTTTATCATCCCGACCTTCTTTCCTTCCTCACGGAGTTCATCTACAACATGTCGCACTGTTCCAGTAGCTGATCCCATTCCTATTATTGCTGCGTCGGCATCTTCCATTAGATATGGTTCAACGACCTTATACTCTCTACCGCTGAGCTCAGCCCATTCTCTATCAACTTCTTTTACGACCCCAAGTGCATTATCAATGGCCTCTACCTGGTGCATCTTATGCTCATAGTAAAAGTCCTGCAGGTCTAGCGGTCCCATAGTCATTGGATTGTCAGGGTCAAGCCTGAATTCTGATTCTCCTAGGTGTCCTTCCACTGTGATGAATTTTCTTTCACCGATGAATTCTTGAATGGCCTCATCGGGCAGGGTCATAACGTTCTCCATTGTATGGCTTAGGGTGAAACCATCTAGACATACCATCACAGGAAGCTGTACATCTAAGTGCTCAGCCATTCTCCACGCTGCTATAGTTGCATCATACACTTCCTGGCTATTCTCACAATATATCTGAATCCATCCGCTATCCCTTGCTCCCATGCTGTCACTGTGGTCGTTGTGAATGTTAATCGGTCCACTTAAAGCCCTGTTAGCTACTGCCATGATAATTGGCAGTCTTAGACTTGAGGCGATGTACAATATCTCCCACATAAGCGCCAGACCGTTAGCGGCTGTGGCTGTAAAGGCCCTTGCACCTGCGGTTGCGGCGCCTACGCATGAACTCATGGCGCTGTGCTCTGATTCTACAGCAACAAACTCGGTATCTACCTCCCCATCTGCAACGTATTCACTGAACCTCTCAACGATTATCGTCTGGGGAGTGATGGGGTAGGCTGCTACAACGTCGGGGTTTACCTGTTTTGTTGCGTAGGCTACTGCCTCATCCCCGTTTAATCCCATTAATTTCTGTTTTACCATTATTTTCTCACCATCTCGATTGCGTCCACTGGGCATTCCTTTGCGCAAATACCACATCCTTTACAGTAATCAAGGTCGGGCTGTGGCTCACCTTCCTCACTTACGGCTATGCAACCTTCTGGACAGAAAAAGTGGCATAGATTACATTTTATACACTTTTTCTGGTCTATTTTGGGTGCCTCAACGCCCCAATCGCCAGTCTTATATTCCTTGGATGATTTGTATGCTACTGCGCCTTTTGGTAATTCCTTCCAAGTTCTCTTCTGTTCACTCATTTTTCTTAACCTCGTCGTATGCTTTCTTTATCAGGTCCGCGTTTGCCTCACCAATTTTGCCGGGGAATCTTTCCTTGACGGCTTCTATTATGCTCTCAAGTTTCACAATTCCTGTTGACTTCACTACCGAACCAAGCATTGCAGTGTTTGTTATCGGTCTACCTAGGATATCTATTGCTAAAGTGGTTGCGTCAACAGTCCAGGTTTCCAGTCCTTCCAGACTCAGAGTATTAAGAACCTCTCTAGCTGATTTCTCAGTATTAACAACTAGGATTGTATCTTTCTTTACACCCTCACTTACGGAGGGGCCGAGAAGTGTAGGGTCTAGAACCACAACTACGTCTGGTTCGTAGATGCTACTATGTAGCTGGATCTTCTCGTTGCTAATCCTAGTGAAAGCTGTAATAGGTGCACCCGCACGCTCTGGTCCGAAAGCTGGAAAGCTCTGAATAAACTTCTCTTCTGTTAGCCCAGCTTGAGCTAGTAAAAGGGAGGCTGTCCAGGCTCCTTGACCTCCGCGGCCATGGAAGCGTACCTCGAAAATCTTATTGGTCAATCGTATGATCCTCCCATTAACTAAGGACCGCGTTTATTAAATCTAATTGGTCATAAACCTTGTATTTATTGACTTAGCTATCAAATTATTTAGTATAACAAAATATATTATACTTAATGTCTTTAACAATCTATACCAATTTAAACGAATCCTCCACTGAAGATAGCGAGGAAACCAAGAGAAAATAAAATTTGGTAAATAGAGAATAATATGATACGTTCTCGTTGTTTGATCTCTATACTTTAATTCGTCTTTTTGCTTTTTAAATTCCGTAAAATGTTCCAAAGCTTATTTTAGTGATAATTAATGATTTATATTGGGGGGGTCTGGATTTTTTGATTATCCTGAATGTCATGAAAAACTCGAGTTTCTAAAAAGCATAGTTAAGACAAATAAGATTCACACGGATGGATCAGTTTATTATGTATGTATAAAACACGGCATTGACTATGGTATATAAGATAAGCAATTTTGCAGGCATACTGTTAAATTAAAATGTAGGGGAAATAGTAAAGTCTTGCAATAAATTTTTTTAGGGATGATAGTAAACAACATTCTTTCTATATCTTTAGCTTCTCTTTGATCTCGTTTAACTCATCTCTCTTTTTCTTAGCGGCCACCCCCGCAGCTTCTGCGAATCTAGTCCAATCCCATTGATATTCTTCATAGGCATAATCTATGGAACGACTGGATGATACAATTAGACCCTCTCCTTGGCTATTTGTACCTAGTTTTAGAGCAGTAACAGGGTCTCCACCCTGAGCCCCCAAGCCTGGGGCTAGAATCAGGGGTTCATCACCGATAATTGTTCTGATCTCTCCTAATTCATCAGTCGCCGTGCATCCTACTACAAACCCGTTAGCTCCATGTTCCTTAGCATCTTTAGCTAGTCGTTTGTAAAATTTCTCCCCATCCATTAACCTGGATTGATAATCATGAGTACCAGGGTTGCTCATACGGCAGAGCGCAAAGATTCCCTTATCTTTTTTCCGTGACCATTCATAGACAGCATCTACACCGTTATCATATCCTGGAAATGGGCTGAATGTTACTGCATCAAAGCCGAGTTTATCTATCCAGTATAGCCCTGCATCCATGGTTGTCCCGATGTCTGAGAGTTTAATATCCAATAGCGCGAGAGAATTTCCATCATGGATCTGGTCAACAATCTCCTTTAGATCTTGAAATCCCAGAGAGTAAACAAGAAACTGTGCATTGGGTTTAATGACAGTAGTGAAAGGAGTGACACTCTTCACGATCTTGAGGCAAAACTCCTTAATTCCATCATGGGTGCCTTCCCTCTCAATCAATTCTGGGGGAATGAAACGCTTATTTCTAATATCATTTGTAACTGGATCAATTCCTACGCAAAGAAAGCTATTTTTTTCTCTACTCAGTTCGAAATATCTATCCACAAATCCTTTTCCTAGCATAATAAAAAATAAGTCCTCACACGTTTAAGATAATAGCTTATAGAATTTTGCCTATAAACACCAGACAGCACGCGTTATCTCTTTAAATGTCTTCAATTGGACTATAATGTGGTTAGCGGTGGATCTCGGATGAGTGAAGAGACAGAAACAAAGAAACTCCTTCATTACAGGCAGTTCTTAGAGAATAGGATAGAAGAACTCCACAAGGAGATAGCTGATCTCACTAAAGCAGTTGAGATAATTGATCAGCAAATCGTAACTCAGGGTTTCAAGACACCTACATTACCAAGTACCCAGAGAAAAGAGACTAAACCCATAAATGAGGAAGAGGTTATCGACGGCGTCTCAATAACTGCGAAAGATGGAACTTTGCTTGGAAAGATGTACACTGAGCAGGATACAGTAATCTTCAAGCCCCGTGATAATTTCAGTTTTACTAGGGATATTGCCCCCTTCCAATCCTTCCTAATCGACCGAGTGCTCGCGAACATGAAGAGCACCGACGAGGAGCGAGCTAGTAGAGGAGAACTGGACCCTAGTAATATCCTGGAATATGAGATAAAGGTTGAGGGAAACGAGATCAAAGAGATCATTATAGAGAACTATGGTGAAGAGAGGAGACTCCGGGAGATTAATAGCAGCCTCAGATGGACCTTTGATAAGATGTTTGACAAAATTAATGAAGTTCAGCAGGGGTAAATTAGAACCATATTTATTTTTATATAGAATTATTATTAACAGGGCTGTTCTATGGAGAATCCCAATAGTAATCCTCTATGGTTGATACTTGTTGAGACAGCAAAGGAGCTACCACTATATAATGCTCACAAAGCGTATGTTAGGGACAATATTCTCTCTGAGAATCCTGATATAACTATTGAAGAAATCAGTCACAGGCTGGATATGCCCGTTGGAGAAGCTATGGTAATTTTGTGGGAGTTAAAAAAGAGTTAGACAACGTACCTGTATGTGTCGTATTTACCTGCAGTCTCGCTTTTCTGAGTGATTCTAACTACATCACCTGGTTTAGCTCCGATAATAATCGATACAGGATCTGTACTCTTAATCCAAGGAAACTGGTAGGGCTCGGCGTGATATTTCTCTTCTAGTTTTTTCCTTCCTTCATCGTCAACTATCTCGTGTAGTGGTATGAGGTTGTGCTCGAACACGTCGAAAGTTGGTATGCTCGAGGGAATAAGTTCGATTGACATATCAGGTGCATTGCTTCTAGCTGAATAAGTGTACTTGCCATCGGATACGATTATGCCCCCGTCAACCTCTGCTTCTTGAATCTCATCTCTTAGCTCTCTGACGTAAGCTATTCCAATGGTGGAAATATTCAATAGAATGTGCATGATGTATCTTTGATCGCCCTTACTTAACCTGTAAAGTATTTTTGAGTCTTCTTTTTCAACAGTCTCAACTGTAAGGTCTCTATACTTTATTATTAAGGCAGCTCTCTTCTCTTCCAGTGTTTGTGCATTTTCTAGTTCAGTCATTTACCTCGCCTTTACTCTCTTTACGATGGGAGCTCTAACCTTTCTGAATATTCTATAGCCACAATATGGGCACCTAAAACTGATGTATCTCTGCAAGTCACTGTGCGGGACCTGACGGCCACATCTGACACACTCATAGACTGGCCCTTCACGAGGCCTCGTCTCATCAACAGTCTCATTCTCTTCCTCGGAGGACATATATTAACGACCCTAAGATAACTCTAAATCCTCTCTTTAAAAGTATCCGCTTTTTTAAACAATGATCTCCTCACATATTATACATTTGTAAAATGATGATCATTGGTTTGAACACCCAATAATAAGAGTTCAACCGACATCCATTGATGTAAAGTCTTTACTCAAATTGAAAAACGCATAAAAAAGGTATTTCTATGTTAATTTATTCTGCCAAAAACTATTCTTTCAGATGCGATATCCGTAACCTCAATAGGTACAACTTTTTTTATCAGATCTTTACCTCCCTCAATAAGTACAACTGGCCCATGATTTAGCGGATAAGATACGAGATATCTAATGTCACGCTCATATTGTTCAGCCACAACTACCTTGAAAACACTACCAAGCATATGCTCTTTTTGAACTTGATTCACTTTTTTTGCAGCCTCGTAGATTCTCATGCTTTCAGGGTCGATTGCCGAAGGAGGACCTGAAGGGCAATCTGTAAAGGCAGACATAGGTAAACTCTGGAAACGATATAGAATTATCCTGCTGGCCCCAAGTTTAGCGCTCTTCTCTATCATTCTGACCGTGGTATCGACCGTTGATTCTGTTTGCCCCGGTAAACCGTGGATAAAGTATACATAGGGTCTGAGGCCAACCTCTCTTAACATTTTTATTGCTCGTAAAGTCTCGGAGGGTGTATCGGGTCTACCAAGTAAACGTGCATGTTCAGGATCTCCTGTCTCAAATCCTACACTTACAGGGGTTCCACCAAGATATTTTCCTAGCAATGTTGCCGCTCTGTCCGTAACTAATGCTGCTTTGATGTTTTCGATCATGATCGAGGCGTTGCCTTCTCTCATTTTAGGGAGGGAAGTAAGCTTTTCCAGCAACTGGCTTAATACCTCATAGTTTGGTTCGGGGGTTCTAGGATCAGTTAGAGGTTCGGGTTCGACAAGTAACTCTCTCCCATAGTCCAGGAATCCTGGAGCACTAAGTACTATCCTAGTCACTCCTTTTTGGAAAAGTTCGCTTACCTCATCTAGTATCAGATTTAATGGCCTTGATTTTGGGGGGCCAAATAGGCTGGGTACGCTGCAGTATCCGCATCCAGGGGGGATACCTTTGGGGCAATCGTATCTATCCAATAGATTTCCATCGGTACATGTCTCACAGAAAGTGCATGCTCCGCCAATCGGGCCTATCCGTGCCCTGTTGAAATTACTGCATCCTCTCAAGATCTCCACATAAACTCTTGCAGCATAGTAAAGGGAGTAATCAGTTATCCTCTTAGTTGATGGCGGAAACTTTCCGAATACCTCTTTGCCCTGTATAGGCCGGAAAGGATTGATCTCCACTCTTGATCCGATCCTATAAGCTATTCCCCTGATTCTGTGAAGCTCCTGAAAAGATGGCATTAATCCTTTGGCTAGACGGGTCTGGAAGAGTTCATGTATAGTTGTCTCACCTTCTCCTGTTACTGAGATATCCGCTCCTGATTTTCTCAGGACCCTCACTGGTTCACTGGCAGCTGGACCGCCGATTATTACTGGATTTTCTTTATTTTTCTTCCAGTTTCTTGTAATCTTCTGTATTGCGAAGAGATCGCTTGTCATTCCGCTGACGAATAACAGTTGATATTTGTCAAATGTCAGACTACTATCAAGTAGGTTCTCTACAGGTTCTATCTTTGACTTAACTTCTAGCTTTTCGAGTACTCCTGCGATGGTTCTCGGGCCGCTGCCTATTACGTCTCGTGTCGTTAATCTTGCTCCTTTCCCAGATGCTAGACAGTCTGCTATTAGAGTACTCACAGGGAAAGACATAGTAGGGAATGTGATAAACCTATAGGGAACGACTTATAGATATAGGGTTATTAAATGTTGGAATTGGACAGCACACTCATAGCAAGCCTGATGGGCTCAACAGGTCTGAGCTTTCTAATCACGTATCTAATGGTACCTTATTTTAATCGCTACATGAGGGCAGCCGGAATAGTCGGCACGGATATCATGAAGGATAGCAGCAAAAAGATACCTGATATGGGAGGACCAGGTGTAATCACCGGATTCTTGCTTGGTGTTTTCTCTTTCATAGGTGTGGGTGCCTTCGTGACCTCCAGCCTTGAGGGAATCGTATTCATACTCGCCGCCCTGAACACCATACTTATCATAACCCTTATCGGAATTTTCGATACTCTTACAGCTCTGATCAGAAGAAGAGAAGGTAAAGGACTATTCGAGAAGCATAAAAAAATCGGTATACCAAGGTGGCTTTATTTTCTCATCCCTTTACCAGCAGCTGTTCCCCTTTCAGCTGTTAATGTGGGAGTGAGCAGGATGAGTATCCCCTTTATAGGCGTCGTAGAATTAGGTATATGGTATCCTCTATTACTTGTGCCTCTTGCAGTACTTTGCTGCTCGAATGCCACTAATTTCCTCGCTGGTTTCAACGGATTAGAGGCGGGAATGGGTTTTGTTCTGTTAACCTCCCTAGGTATATACGCATTTATCCAGGGAAGAGTGAATGCATCAATAATTAGCCTCTGCTTTGCATTCAGCCTTCTCGCTTTCTTGAGATACAACTGGTATCCAGCCAAGGTTTTCCCAGGTGATCTCAATTATACAATCGGTGCGGTTGTAGCAAGTGTCACGGTTGTTGGTAACATGGAGAAATTTGCAATTCTGTGCTTTATTCCGTATGTGCTTGAGGCCTTTCTGAAAGCTGCTTCAGGTTTCGAGGCGGAGAGTTACGGTATACTTCAAGAAAATGGGACCGTTAAGCCTAGAAATGATAAGATCAGGGGACTTACTCATCTCGTGATGACGCTTGGGGATTTCAGAGAGTGGCAGGTAAGTCTTATTTTAATAGTTTTTGAGATACTTACGTGTGTTGTTGCTTTTGTAATTATTCCTTATATTTAATAACGGGAAGTTTATTTATCTCAAGCTAGGCTGTTTGGTATATGACCTTTCAACACCTTGAACAGAAGGAGAGGATAATAGTTCTAGCATCGGTAGGGCTTGTTGTCCTTGTATTTATGATTGGAGTATATAATTACGTCAACCCGCCTCAAAGTACGTGGGAGGGAAAGGTCTGGAAGGTAGAAGTCTCAGGCGACACGACGATTATCTCAAGTTATGGCAATGGCAGGATAAGGCTGAACGGAGTCTATGATTTAGAGGAGGAGGCAACTTACCGTATTACCTATCGTTCGCGTAGCAGGGGTTATGCTCAGTTCGATATAGAAATAGAGAAGATCAGTTAGTCTAATTAACATCCCGTTTCTAATCTTCAATATGCTCATCGATACTCATGTTCATCTATCTAGCTTTAGCGACATTCCAGAGGTTATCGAAAATTCTAGAAGAAAAAATATACAGGCTATACTTGCAGTGGGTGGAAACCAAGAATCCAGCATCGAGTGCCTAGACCTCTCAAAAGAATATCCTAAATATGTATTCCCTGGTATGGGTATTCATCCTTCGGAGATACTGAATGAGGATATCAAAAATACTATTCAATTAATTGAGGATTCAAGCTCAGAGCTTGTTGCTATCGGTGAGATCGGTTTAGATTATCATTATTCCTTCGCCAAGGAAGAGGTGGTAAGGGAGAAACAGAGGCAGGTGTACATTGAACTTCTAAGGGTTGCAAATAATGCAGAATTACCGGTCTCGATTCATAGCAGAGCAGCTTATTCCGATTCCCTTAATCTACTTCTCGAGAATGGACCTGAGAAAGCGGTCTTCCACTGGTACGATGGACCGTTAAGTACATTAAATGAGATACTTGATCAGGGTTTCTATGTTAGTGCCACGCCTGCTATAGAGTATAGTAAAGGACATAGGAAGGTTATGGAGGATACACCGCTGGAAAGAATACTGGTTGAAACCGATTCACCTATTTATCTTAGGTCTTTGAAGCGAAGGAGTGAACCCTCTGATATTCTCTTGACCTTAGTAGAACTTGCTAAGATCAAGGAACAGGATCTTGAGAAAGTAATAGAAGTAACGGGAAGAAATGCGATGCAGTTATTCGATAAAATGAGGTTATAACTTAGCTACTTATAGTCACGATTACAGATCTTTCTCTTGGCCCGTCTAGCTCAATGAAGAGGATTCTCTGCCAGGTACCTAGAACCATCCTACCATCGAAGACAGGTATATGGACCACTGGTTTTATTATTGAGCCAAGTATATGAGCATGAGCATTTGCTTTGTGCTCATATTCTCCCTCTAATGGAACAAGATTCTTGAATTTCCCTAAAAGATCTCGCCATAGGCCCAGATCATTCTCGTTTATGGTAATACTAGCAGTGGTATGGGGAATCCAGAGCGATACGAAGCCTTTTTCGATCACCTTTGAATTTAGGATTTCTTCTATTTGAGCTGTGATATCAATTATCTGCAGTCTTTCCTGAGTGTTTATTTTCTTATCAATTCTTTCAATATTCATGTCAAGATAGAGTTGTAATCAAGATTTTTATTCTTGACCTTCTCAAAAAGGTTATTTAAGATGCCTCATTTCCAATCATGATTTACATGCCCAAGAATTCGAGGAGATTTGTTTTCAGACCATTCTCTCTGCTTTACTTTGGATTATTACTACTTTTCCTGATAGTTGTTTTTCCTATATTGTTTGTTGCTTTCAGGAACGTCTTCATCGAGGGCCTTGGTCTTCCACCAGAGGTATTCGGTTCGGTATTGTTTCTTAGTCTAATTGGAAGCTACATAAACCTACCTCTGACAACAATAGAGACAAAAGTACCGATATATACCTACAAGAAGGTAAGAACATTCTTCGTTACCTGGCGTATTCCCACTGTAGAGATGGGTGTAAAAAAGACATATGTGACGATAAATATGGGTGGTGGTGTGGTACCTATACTAATTTCAGGATATTTGGTTCTCTGGGCAATTCCCAGATGCAGTATCGATCTTGTTCAGAGCTATGGAAAGCTACTAACCGTGCTTGTAATCGTTGCGTACACCACCTATAGGAGTAGCAGGATAGTTAAGGGTCTTGGTATCGCAACTCCAATGTTTGGGCCTCCCCTAATGACGGCCTTCTCTACTTTTGCAGTTGATGTCTTCAGTCCGGTTAGTTGCCCTGCTCAGATAGCGTATGTTGGTGGTACAATTGGGACCCTTATAGGTGCTGATCTGTTCAATCTACCCAAGCTTCCAGAGCTCGGGGCACCAGTCGTGAGTATTGGCGGAGCAGGAACATTCGATGGCATTTACTTGACCGGAATAATATCCGTTCTTCTAGTTCTGCTTTTAGGGTAACTCCTATTACTGATATCTTTCTAATGGTGATGTATGCGTAGAGTAAGATTCGATGTAGTAGGTGACCCGGTCCCTAAAGCGAGGCCAAGAGTCGTAAGAAAGGGAGGGCGAACCTGGTCCTATACACCCAAGAGAGTAACCAAGTGGGAAAACAAGATAAAGGAAGAAGCGGAAAAACACTTTCCTGTACCAATCAACTGTCCCGTGGCTCTAACCATTGGTTTTTATCTCAGCCGTCCAAAGAGCCGAAAAAAAGAGAACTACGTCCCAGTAACCCCTGACCTGGATAACCTAGAGAAGGCGATACTTGATGGGCTGAATGAGGTAGCCTATGAGGATGACAAGCTAGTAGTTGTAAAGAGCGCAGCAAAATTCTACGTAAGGTATGGGCAGGATCCCCATGTTGATATTACAGTAACCCCTCTAGTGAACCAGCTAAGAATCGACGAATTCTAGGCATATCGATTAGTTTTTAGAGTAGGAAAGATCACTGTTAACGGCATGCAGGGGTAGCCAAGCGGACTACGGCGCCAGTCTTGAAAACTGGTTCCCTAACGGGAGCGAGGGTTCGAATCCCTCTCCCTGCGCCACAGATGATCTCCCTGTATTCACCAGTTTTCAAGATTATCTAAGGGAGACTAAAGGCAGTGCTCCATCTACTGTAAGGACAAAGAAGATTATCATTGAAGCATTGAAAAAAAGAGTCTCCAATATCTGGGATAGCCAAGAAGTTAGGGACTACATCAAAAAAGCTGAATTAAGTGGTAGTAGAAAAAACCTCTATGGTCAAGCATACAAAGACTGGTGCAAGTGGAAAGAATTCGATTTTGAACCAGATCGATACAAGAGAAATGAATCACTTCCCTATATCCCATCAGAGAAAGAAATTGATCAATTAATAGGGGCAATGGGAAAAAAACTCAGAGCTTTTCTCCAATTAATGAAGGAAAGTGCATTCAGACCAAGTGAAGCACACAGTCTGAAAGTAAAAGATATTCAACTGGAAAGAAAAGTTTGTACACTTAATACTCCTTCAAAAAACAGCAGACCCAGACAGTTCAAGATGAGTGATAAACTAATCGCAATGATTACACCACTTATTAAAAAATCAGGGTATAATGAAAGAATTTTTAATGGTAAACTTAAGACAATTCGAACAAACTTCTATAGAAGTAGGAGAAGACTAGCAAAAGAAATTGGGAATCCCAATCTAATGAGGATTACATTCAAAACTTTAAGACATTGGAAAGCCACTGTCACTTACCACCAGACAAAAGATATTCTATATGTCCAAAATATGCTTGGTCATAAAAGCATAAAGAGTACAATGGTATATACTCATTTAGTTGACTTTGAAGAAAATGAACAATATATTGTCAAGGTAGCAAAGAGCTTAGATGAGTTTACAGAATTACTTGAAAAGGGTTTTGAATATATCAGTGAATTTGAGGACATGAAAGTTCTTAGAAAAAGAAAATAATATCCATTTGTTAACTTTTTAATACCCAAGTTTTTCGTAAATATTAGTTGCTTCTTGATGAATTTCATCCTCTGTAGCTTCAATTTCTTTGTGTTTATTTCGATAAGGTATATATTCCTGAATTAAAGTCAAAGCTGATACTTTCTCTTGATCATCTGAATTAAGTTGGATTACATCAAATCTACCAAAGCAGGTTTTTCACTTCTAGAGATTTATGGGATTATAGATGAAACGAAAATTTCTTGAAATAATAATCAATTGGTTCTAAATTAGATTAAATAAAATTCCTTCTTTAAACAATATGTATAGAATGAAAGCTATTGTACCTACGGTCATCAAACCTTCATTAGCAGCTTTATTATTTGCTCTACAAAACCCATAACTAATTTCTTTCATATTAAATGGGTAAAATGGTTTAAACTTCATGTAAGTGAAAGTATCACCTACCATATGACTGACTACAGCCATAAACCCTGATACAAAACCCATACCAGCCCATAAAAATGTCTTATTAGCTAACCAAAACACGTATCCAAAAATGACACCAATAATAATTGCAAAAAGAATACTGTGAGTAATACCTCTATGATGTACGGGATAACCTTTTCTCTGCCACTCTAGATCAATATCTGGGAGAGCAGAAAAAGCACTAGCGAGTACTATCATAATCAGATTATTTGTACTATAGGGAAATGGTAACATGATTATTGACATTATTAAGAAGGTTAATCCAACATGACCTTCTTTATACAATAAATCACCTATAAGAAACTTTTAGATGGAGACATTTACCACCAAATAATCCATGATCTAGGCAATGACTCCCTGCTCTCTTATGGTTACATTCTAAAAATCTTTGATCGACAGATAAACTACAATTGTATCTCCTTTTACTTCCCTTTCGAGGCATTGGAAATCGATA
Source organism: Candidatus Bathyarchaeota archaeon (assembly GCA_014730055.1). The sequence continues at coordinate 2,347 of WJIV01000190.1, read as the reverse complement.
TAAGTATGATTATTATACTTTTAAATTTTAATTATAAAAAATGAATCACTTTAATTTTTATTTATAATGTCCTTTTTTCTAAATTTTTAATATTTTGTAATCTTACTATAGTGTGAAAATCTTGGTTAGGGAAACAATTGGGGATTTAGCTGAAAGTATAAGAATGATTTTCCGAGAACATAGAGAATCTAAAGCTGTAGAGAGAGCTAAACATAGAGTTAGAGCTGAATTTATTATGGTAGGAGCGGATAGAACTTTATCAAGAGAAAAACGAATCCTACTTCATTCATTAGAAGCAGAACTTACTGCTGCTACCACTTATGATCAATTCATGCAAGTTATAGAGAAATTAAACAAAATAAGAGATGTAGAATTTCCAGTCTAATAAAATCAACTAAGGGTATAATTCTTATATTTATTAAAATTTAAATTTAGATATAATGAAGTTAGAATTTTCTGTTCGTCATATTCTATGTCTCTTAATTGGTTTTGGAATTGGTTTATTTGGTGCTTATAACATAACTATGTTATCCAGAGAAATTGATTTTTTAATAGGGTTATTTTTTGAGACGATTTCTCTTATAATAACATATGGCTTAATTGAGTCTCTAATCCGTACCGAAAGAGAAGAGAAACAGCTAGAACTAAGAAATACACTATTTTCTGTACTTCTTGAAGAGTCTTTGAAAATTATGGAAAGATTAAGGAATATTTCCTATTCTATCCCTTTTGGTTCTTCTAGATCTAAAATTATTTCATGGATTTATCAAACAAGGTCAAGGATAGAAAATATTGAAACTAATTTAGCTATGGGGTACAGTGTTTATTCTCCACACTTTATTAAAGATATGTTAAATACTTTAAGCGATATTAAAACTCAGATAAATCTCACACAAAGAGATAATGAAAAAGAATCTGGTCGAATAGAACTTTTATGGATAGCAAATAGTTATGTATTTCTCCATAATAGACTTTTAAGCGTAATTAAAGAATCTCCATATAGTTCTTCGTTTATAATAGATCATCCCTATATGGAGAAATATGATATTGCAACTATTCCTAAATCCCTTGAGAATCTAAATCGTGAAAAAAATAAATAACTACATACTTTATATATAACTAGAATTGAAAGCTAAAAATATAGGTTTTTTTACGATAATAACAGCTTCTAAATTATTTAACTTAATCTTAGACTCTTTTGATAATTCTACTTTAATTATTATTATAGGTGCTTATCTAACATTAATTGCGTATACAGCTTCTCTCCCAAACTTGACTATTTGCAGGAAAAACTCCAAGAATAAATGTGTTTTCAGTATTAAGTGAGATTTCAGGATTAATGATTTTTCTTTATCTAATTCCTATTGTTTATAAAAAAGAACTTTTTTCATTTTTAGTTCAGATATTATTTTTATTTATTTTCTACTCTCCTCTATTAGTTTTGAATTTGTTAATACCAGAAGATGAAGCTTTTAGTTTCATGGACTATTTTAATTATGAAAATCGTACAGTATCAGAATTAATCTATATTTATAGAAATCTTCCTAACAGAGGAAATATAATATTATTAGGATCATCTATAACAATTGAGTTTTTATTTATATTATATAGTAATATTGAACTATATTTTCTAACATGGGTTTTAATATTTTATATAATTTTAATTATATCAATTCAATTTTCATATAACATTGGACTCATGAGGCAATTGACTAGCAGTTTATATGTCGAAATACATACTAATTCTGAAATTGTTGAGGGATTTCTTGTATCTAATGCATCGGATCACTATGTAGTATTAAGTAAAAATTTTGGCAATATTGTATTGCAGAAAAATCATGTAAATATGATTGAAACTAAAGAAATCCCCGATTTAGAATCAGAAACAGAAACTGCCTGTAAATATATAATATAAACATCTCTATACTCTAGATCTTTATAAAATAATTAGTTAAAAATAATTTTCTAAATATCAATTAATAGACATATTCTCTTTCTTGTTTCTCCCCTAGAGACTTTATCCATTTCTCGAATAACTCCTCAAAGTCTTATTTCTCAGATAAATTAGCCAAGTCTAGAATATATTCCCATATCCCCTTGTACACATTGATTGTAATTATAGGATTTTTCTTATCTAAATGTGATAACTTCTTTCTTATTTCTTCGTCTTCTAACATTTCTGACATATTTGCACGTATACATAACAGACATCTTTCACGATAAATTAATTTTTAAATATAATAAAAATATTAATGAAGTGAAAAAAACTAGTCATTTAGATTATATCTAAAAATTATACGATGTAAATATTTATGGGTGCTATTAAGAAAAATACCTATATGTATAC
>WJIV01000189.1 GCA_014730055.1 Candidatus Bathyarchaeota archaeon | reverse complement strand
CCATTTGGTCCAAGGAACCCGAAAATCTCTCCCATTTCAACATCGAAACTGATGTGATCCACTGCTAGAAAGTCACTATAATATTTGGTAAGGTCCCTAACCTCGATAGCTAAGCTCATTTAATCAGCCCAGATCCTCCAATAGATTAATTCTGATCTCTGTCGTCTTTAGACTCCATAGCTTCTCTGGAGCTCCACCCCCCTCCTCCTTATAGTCAGCTACTTCTATTATCGCTGCTGACCTAAGCTCTGACAGATGATAATATAGGCTGGACTTTGCTAGGGTCTCACCTCTCTCTGTCAACCCCTCATAGATCTCGTTGGTACCCTTCTTTCCGTGTCCTATGATGCTAATTATAACCCATCGGATAGGGCAGTGAAGGGCCTTGAAGTAGTTCTGCAGAGTCTCGATCTTATCAATCTTAGTGTTAAATTGCCCGCCCTTGCAACACATATGCAGATTGTAATATTATCAAAATATTTATAAAATTATCGTGTACATTGGATCATGTCTAAAATGAACGAAAAAAGCGCATGCAAAGGCTGCAAATTCTCAAAGGATCTCAAGGGCTGTGCCTCTCATCACGCGGAGGAGGCTCTTAGATTGCTCTCTGAAGGAAAAGTCGATGAGGCAGAGGAGAACCTGAAAGGACTGCAGCAGCATCTAGAAGAGTAATTTATCCTTTTTTCTTGTTCTTAATGAGGGGTAGGTGTGAGAGTTAAGGGATTTGAGTTTAACCTTAGGGAACTAGGGGGTAGCCTCGGGGACTTTGGAACTCTCCTGCCCTTTACCGTTGGCTACATTGTCATCTGCGGATTCCATCCTTCTGGATTGCTACTTGGAATTGGGTTGACTAATATCTTTATTTCCATTGTTTACAGATTACCACTGCCAGTCCAACCGAAAAAGGTGGTAGGCTCAGTGGCTCTCGCTCAGGCTTGGCCGGTCTCACAGGTGCTTGGAGCAGGCTTCGGTTTGGGGGTACTCTGGGTAATACTTTCTCTATCAAGGAGACTAAGTAATCTTCTAATGAGGGTGCCAAAACCAGTGGTTAGAGGGATACAATTAGGTCTTGCTATATCTTTAGCGCTTACTGGAGCAGAGTTAATGGAGCCACAGCTCTTGATTGCCTTCCCAGTCCTATTTATTGGTCTTTTATTGCTTAGGAACAGATACGTACCATCCAGCATATTCCTTGTTGCATTCGGATTCCTATACTCCCTTTTCACCGGTAAACTTGATCCAATGTCTATAAGGTTAGGGATAAGTCTTCCAAGCATCCAATTTTTCAGCTTATATGATATATTTTATGGCTTTCTTTATGCTGGTTTCGCACAGATGTTTCTAACATTGACTAATGCGGTTATTGCAACCGTCTCACTTGTCCACGAATTATTTCCAGAGCGTAGAGACGTTACCCCAAAAAACCTCATAATGAATATGGGTGTCATGAACGTGGTGACCCCCTTTATTGGTGGAATGCCGTTATGCCACGGGGCTGGAGGCCTTGCTGCACAGTACATGTTTGGTGCTAGGACCGGAGGTGCAATACTGATGGAAGGGGTCATAGAGATATCACTTGGCCTTTTCTTCAGCAGAAGCATTCAAGATATTTTCACAGCATTCCCAGAGTTCATCACAGGAGTGATGCTTCTTATGGCCTCCCTAGAATTGGGAAGGGTGGCATTCAGGGTCAAGGGCATGGATACGAACATAGTCCTCTTCACCGCCTTTGTTTCAGCTATCTTTAACATTGCATTAGGATTCGTGACCGGACTTGTATTGTATTACGCAGTAGAGTTGGAACTCATAAAGCTAGGGGGAGAAAAATGACATCGATAAATGTAAAGCAACTTACGAAGTATTGGGGGCAGACCAAGGCAGTGGATGGGATAAGTTTCCAGGTAGAGGACGGTGAGGTTTTCGGTTTTCTAGGACCCAATGGGGCGGGAAAGACCACTACCATCAAGATGCTTGTCGGGCTGACAAAGCCGACAAGTGGCTCAGCTAGTGTGGTCGGTTATAGTATAACGGAGGAACTTACTGAGGTCAAGAAACGGATCGGGGTAGTACCGGAGGCATCAAACCTGTATAATGAGCTATCCGTCTACGAGAATCTCAGGTTCGTTTCTAAGCTATATCACACTCCTTCTGGGGGTAGGGAGAATAGAATAAGCGAGCAACTAGAGACCTTCAATCTTAAGGAGTACAGGAATAGTTCTTTCGGTAAGCTCTCCAAAGGCCTTAAAAGGAGAACGGTGCTGGCAGCCGCGTTGCTCCATGAGCCTGAGATATTGTTTCTGGATGAGCCAACCTCAGGTCTAGATGTTATGAGTGCCAGGAGTCTAAGGCAGGTAATATCGGGACTGGCGGAGGGAGGAGTTACGATATTCCTTACTACTCATTATATTGAGGAAGCTGGGCAGCTTTGTGACCGAATAGCTCTACTCGTTAAGGGAAATATTGTTGAGATCGAATCCCCGGATGTACTACGTAGTAGAGTTCAAGATATACCATTACTTAACATTTCAGTTAAATCGGATGTAGAGGTCCAACCAGAGGATTTGAGGCACGTACCGGCTGAGGATATCAGAGTAATATCCAACACGATTTCAATACTGACAAATGATGTTCACGAATCCCTTACTACATTCACTAGGCTTGCCGAGGAGAGGGGCATCACAATCAGTGACATTCAGACTGTAAAACCTGGGCTTGAAGACGCCTTCATCCAGTTAACAGGATTAACACCTGAGGCCATGAGAATGGAGAAGGAGGGAAGATAATGAGAATAGCGGAGGAGCTTGAGGGGGTAAAAGTCATCATAGAGAAGGATCTCAAGGCATATTACTTCAAACCACCCAACATTAGCTGGGGCATTCTCTTTCCCATTGTTCTTGCTCTGAGCTTCAGCCTACGCAATCCGGAAGGGCTAGTGGACCTTGCGCCAGGGCTTATAGCCATGGCCGCCCTTTTCGGGACAACGAGCATGGAGGCTATAGTGATCACCTTCGAGAAAAGGGTAGGGGCTCTTGAGAGGTTACTTCTGGCTCCCATGTCTCTGACCTCGGTGCTTCTAAGTAAGATACTTGGAGGGACCATTTTTGGTCTGGTTATCTCGACGGTTATGACGCTTCTGACAACCTTATTCTTAGGTGCTGGTGTAACAAACATTGTTGGATTCTCGATAACTTTGATACTTACGACGGTTGTACACTCGGCGTTGGGTGCACTGGTGGCTGTCTCGGTAAAGGAGGTATTCGAGGCCCAGACCCTGAGTAACTATTTCAGGTTCCCGATGATATTTCTTTGTGGTATATTTTTACCGCTGGAGAGGATGCCCCTGGTCCTTCAGTATCTGGCGAGGGCGCTACCCTTGACTTATTCCGTTGAGGCCCTTCAGATATCGATGGGGGTGCCTTCAAGTGGATTATTGGTTAATATCTTAATTCTTGCTGGATACTGCGTTTTGCTGGTATTCTTATCAGTTAATCTCTTCAGAAGAAATTTAGAATAGGTACTTGTGCTATAGAGAAGCCTTCTAATATTTTTTTATCTTGGATTTGATGGACTTAATACTGAGATATTGACTAGAATAAAAAATTTTGTTCTAAATAGTTAATATTTCTGTGACTTTTTCACTCCAAACTGGATGATTCTAGGATTCCTTTAGGTTAACATTTTTCATTAATTTTCCCGGTAGCTCTGGGTCGCTATTATTTATGTTAATATGTTTTATTAAGTCCAATAAGGAAGGATGAAGTTCAACGAGTGTATAATGAACAGTAATAAGTTCTAGAGTCTATTACCTGAATATGCTGGACATGGATGAAGAACTCCGTAGACGACTTTTAACAGAGCAGAAGAACGAGATCACAGGGCATATAATATATGGCAGATTGGCTGAGATAATCAAGGATCAGAAAAACACCGAGATATTGGAGAAAATTTCACAGGACGAGAAGGATCACTATGACTTCCTGAAGGACCTCACTGGAGAAGAAGTGTCACCTAACAACTTTATCATACAGTGGTACCTACTTCTGGCATGTATCCTTGGATTGACCTTTGTCATGAAGCTATTGGAGAGAGACGAGGAAGACGCACAGGAGATCTATGGGGTTCTCCAGGAGGATGTGGAGGGGGTTTCCCAGATGCTGCAGGATGAGGAGAAACACGAAAATGAGCTCATAGGTATGATCGATGAGACCAGACTCGATTATATTGGTTCAATTGTCCTCGGGCTCAATGATGCCCTTGTGGAGTTAACCGGTACTCTCGCTGGGCTGAGCTTCGCCTTCCAAGATACAAACCTAATTGCATTATCTGGCTTGATAACGGGCATTGCGGCATCAATGTCAATGGGAGCTAGTGAATACCTATCAACAAGGGCAGAAGACGGGGAAAACGCTATCAGGGCAGCTCTCTATACGGGTTTATCATATGTTATCACAGTAGTTTTTCTGGTGCTACCCTTTTTCGTATTCCAAAGGTATCTTGTGAGCCTGCCCGTGACACTTATGATAGCCGTTGTCATAATACTGTTATTCAATTATTATGTTTCCGTTGCAAAGGACTTGAATTTTAGGAAACAGTTTACAGAGATGGCATCAATAAGCTTAGGGGTCTCTGGATTAAGCTTCCTAGTAGGAGTTCTCGTTAAAACATTCCTTGGAGTTGAGGTATAAAAGTCAACTCTTTTTCTTGATTATGATCTTTAAGTTATATGAAAAGTTACGGCATGTAATTTTAAT
>WJIV01000188.1 GCA_014730055.1 Candidatus Bathyarchaeota archaeon | reverse complement strand
TCCTCATCTTCCTCTAGAAATGCTTCTAGTGATTCTATCTGACTTCCGGAAACATCTCCCATCTTTCCCCTGGTCTTAAAGTCTTGAATACTACCAACGGCTCCTCCTAGACTACTCGCGACCATACCTAGAGTTCCCGACACCTTGACCACAAATACTCTATCTGTCGTAAAAACTAGCGACCACTTCTTCATCCTCCAAGTACCCATCTTACTCTCCGTGTTTCCTATAATACCCAGCATCTCTTCACTCATCTAAAACACGGTATATTCTTGAAAAAATATGTTTAAAACATTTACGATAAAGTATTTCTAAAAAATTATGTGCCTGAATGATAAATAGATATTTGAGAAATAATGCAAAGTTAATAATTGTCCAAATAACGCATGTGGCTATTATCTACCTTGTTTCTTGAATAAAACACCACTCATAAACAAGGATAGTATGTTAACAAAACATGGTTTCTTAAAACCCCTAACCCATGTCCGGATAAGCGGAATCGCATGTATGCTGGTTTAAAATTATATACTCCAGGTCTGATATTTCAGATGTGATACCAGATTGTTTGAGGTTATAGATGCCCACGTTAGAAAAATCAGTTTTTTATTACTAGTTTCTTCATTTATTCTTTCCAGTTATTATATTCCAGTTATAATTAATTCATCACTAGACTTTAGTCAAAGAAGGCTTACATCAATAAATGAGGAAATTAGCGAAATACAGAATAGCTTAATCGAGTTCCAGAGCTGGGAGGACAAAGAGACTGCATTGAGAATAAAATACGAGATCCCTCTTCACCTAAGAAATAACACCCATAATCTTCTAGAGGGGTTAAGCTTTTTGGAAAGAAACGAGGTTCTGACTATTAAGAGAAAAGGACTTGAGGCACTCGTTCATATGGATGATGACCCTGTTAATTCCTTAGCGGATATGGGTTTTCAAGAATTAGAGGAACAGAAAAAAGCGGCCTTAATCTCCATGAAGGAGAGGTTGACCACTAAAATTACTGATAGAAATCAAGTAACTGAGAAGATACTTGATGCTGAGATGAAAAAGTCAAAGTTTACCTTAGCTATGACATTCATACAAGTGCTAGGGTTGTTCTTTGCTTACATTGCTGAGAAATAAAATCCATGCATGAAGATACTAGAGGCACCTGGAGGCAAAGAATTTCAACACCATACTCCAACTTCCTCTATCCATATTTCATTATCATTTTCGATAATCTTAATTCATTAGAACAGGTCTTACATTTTGTTTAAGATAAATTTTATTATTTCATGGTTATGAAGGATGTTTGGCATCTACTTCTTCATTATTCTCCGTGACTATTTGTGGTAAACGGCTGTCCGCCACTCCGCGTGCCTTATCTTTAATTCTTTCATGCGCCTTTTGAATATCCTCAAGATGTATAGGGTTATTGAAATTCACGAGTACCCTTAGGTTAAAGTAAGGATAAAATTATCGATTGGAAAAATGAGGAAAGGTTTGCGGGAGATACTTCCACGTTGGGTAGGGTTCGAACTCTACTCCAAAAAAAGTTCTTTATCATTAATCATATTCTTGATAAACTTTTAAAAATTTTTTTGTAAAGCGTGACTAGTCCTTTTTATAATATCCAGAAACATGATATTTTGACATATATTCTATTTACCTCTTTCTTGTATACGACTTGAACATCCTATTCCGTGCCTGAACGATAGCTCATATTTTAACATGACTCATGCATACAAGTGCAGATAATGGTACTTAATAGTGATAGATTGTATCTAGTAGTAGGCTTCTGAGTGGTTATGTGTCAACAATAAATGAGATCTCCAATACTTGCCCGGTTTGTGAAGGATCAAGAATCATCCAAGATATAGAGACCGGTGAGATGGTGTGCCGTGACTGCGGGTATGTACAGAGTACAGATACTATGGATCGAGGACAAGAGTGGCGTGCATTCACCTTACAGGAAAAAAGAGATAAAAGTAGAACAGGAACACCGTTAAACGTCAAAATACATGATCAGGGACTCAGCTCCTCCATAAGCAATGGTAACCGTGACTACGCTGGGAGGAGTATTAAACCTGATAAGAGAAGCCAGTTCTACAGGCTACGTAAATGGAACCGGCGTACCAAGATAAACTCAAGTAAACAACGTAACCTGGTGAAGGCGCTTGGATTATTAAACCAGCTTGGTAACAAGGTGAATGCTCCAAGAAGCGTATCTGAGACTGCTGCCCTCGTCTATCGCCGGGTATTAAAAAAAGGTGCCACTCGGGGTAGGACCATTAAAAATCTTGTGGCTGCTTCACTTTATGTGGGGTGTCGGATATGTGGTGTATCTAAGAGTTTATTAGTTATTGCTGAGGCTGCGGATATCTCTAGGAAAGAAGCTGCCCGAAATTATAGGTATCTTCACGGTTTACTGGATCAGGATATCCCTCGTATAGATACTGGAAAGATTATATCTAAGCTGGTTCAGAATCTACATCTTTCTGGAAGGGTTGAGAATGTTGCGTTGGATATTTTAGATGCTGCCTCTGAGTTGAAGATTACTTCGGGTAAGAGTCCTTCAGGTATGGCAGCGGCTACGGTGTATATAGCATGTTGTTTGCTGGGTGAGAAGGTGACTCAGGGAAGCATATCCTCCCAAGCGAGAGTCACCGAGGTTACCATACGTAACAGGTACAAGGAACTAGTCAACAGGCTAAACATAGATATATACTTATAGCGATGGGACGATGAAAAAGCCATTGTTCACTCTGATACCGTCTTAGACTACGCTTTAAGTTGGGTTAGGTATCATAATGGCATCAACTTCGATGCTTAAGAGATACAGGATTATCTTGGTTTATTATCCCTTTGTTCGTCTTATGAACAAGCATTTGAACATTGTATAAAACAGTTTAGCGTTAAGGATTAAGTGTAGTAATAGGAAAAAGTTTTTTCTCATATATAAGTAAAAGAGAATGGTGTCGATGAGGCGTTTAATATGAAGTTAAAAGAAGACGATACGAAGGAGGAAAATTTTTTATCTATTTTTATGAATGTGTCATCATCAGGAAGAGATTATAAAGATGATTCCTTCTTTTTTGGAAAAATAGCTTTTCTAATAGGGATATTAACTCTAGCTTTTACTCTCGTTGAGGATAAGATCCCATGGAACTTTATTTTTCCGCTTGTCTTCTTCTGGCTTTTACCCTTTTTCATCGTAAACATAGTAGAGAAAAGGGATAACACGAGCCTAGGCTTTAGGTTAAGCCGGGATAAAGTACCAAGATACATTGGTTACACCGTAGCCGGGTACATGTTTCTGGCTTTCTTGATTCTTATCGAGGGATTTTTACGGTTAAGATACGCAAATGAGGACATTTATCACCTTGTAACTAGTCACGGGCAGATAGTGTTTAGGCTACTGATACAGATAATGGGTATAGGTCTCCCTGAGGAGTTGTTTTTTAGGGGCTACCTTATGACAAGGCTCTCAGAGTGGCTGGGAGAAGATAAAGGACTAGGCTTAAGCAGTCTCTTTTTCGGCGCCGCGCATTTTCTATCTCGAATAGTTCAACATGGTCCACAATATCATGCTTCAGCATTTATGACAGGATTCCAGACATTTTTAGCGGGGCTGGTACTTGGGACACAGTTTAGAAAAACAAGGAGTATCATCCCCCCGGCTATCAGTCATATACTTCTAAATCTGACGCAACCGATAATCCTCGGTTTTTTACTGTAGCATTTTCTTGAGAATTTATTCTACGGTAAATTTTCTGTATTTCTCAAGGTCTCCCTTCCAATCGACTTGGTTGATGGGCCAGCTATATCTGGGCTTCCTTGGTTTGCATATTATCTCAAGTAATTCAAAGTCCTCGAAAAAGTCCACCGAGTTGGTTGCCGAGGCGACAATGGAGGTATCGAGGCCCACAAAACTCCCTGATAATGCAACTACTTCCTCCCCTCGCTCAAGCAGGCCAGTGTCGGTGGCTTCGAGTACAGCTGTCATGCATACATGCAGCCCTGAGCATATTACTTTGAAGAACATCATCCCTAGTTTTCCAGTGTCTATGATCTCTGTATGTGCTCCGAGGCCCCAGAAAGGATCGGTGCCTCGAATTATTTCAGCTCCTTTCTGTTTTAACTTATCCAGTATTTCCTTATCCGGTATACCAATCTTAAGGTCACCTATGATGCTTCCTTCTACCTTTGTTCCAGCCGCTGAGCTGACGACAATAACCTGGTGATCCGTGAAGACTCGTAGGGCTTCTAGGGCAGTGAGCCCAGTCTCTGATGCTACTACTATCTTTCTTATTTCCAGTTCATCTGCTCGTTCCAGGGCCAGCTCTATTGTTTTATGTGTGTTGACTTCTCCATGGGTCTCGAAGTAAAATGTTGGTCTAGTGACTCCTAGTTTAGACATAACCTTCGCTACTTTATTGTACTATAAAAATAAAAAACCCCTTCATATATTTACTTTATTATGCCTATTATAGGATCTGGAAACAGCATTAGAGGAGTATGTTTCTGATGCATACATGCATAGATGTATTCTTAATCATTTTTTACAGTAGAAATGCATGCATGGAGCAAATGTGAGGCGGTGAATCTCCCATAACTGGATCTCGGTATGAATCTTCAATTGTTTTTTCCAATGATGTGGGGTTAATATACCCCGAATCTTTTATGGATATATTGTGGTAATGTGAAGATATCCTATTTGCCTGCGAAGGAGATTGTTATTCTTGAGATGGTTGAATATGATCTTAAAGAATTGGCTAAAATTCTTATCATGATAAGACAGGCAGGTCGAGCTGTGGCTCTAAACTGGGCTGAGGGGTTAGCCTTTCGTCATAGGCCTCTCCCTCTGAATAAGAAGATCTTGCTAGAGGAACGTATGGATGGGCGAGTCTACTGGAGTAACATCATGTTTGCTGAAATGCCAGAACACAGGCCTTCAATTAAGGTCGGAGCCCGAGAGATCCCTGTCTTAAAGACACCTAATCCCTTATTGAAAAAAGTAGTTAAATGGATTAAAAAACAAAGCATAAAATGAATAAATATTTCCCCGTTTATAGCAAGTATAAATGCATTTTGGTCAGTTTAAATAATTGTTTTTATTAAGGTAGATATCTTTTTTTCAATCTGAAATATGCCATTTGTTTTATAATGTTTGATTTACCACGCTAAAGATATAGTATCCATAATAATACATATCTCCTTTCAGTTTGCGCAATTAGTATAATCTTAATCTATATTTTTTCTAGGTATGTTTTTCCGTTTGCTACAGAGGTTTCTACATTTTCTAGTTCTCTTACATCTATACGTTTCTTCAACTGGGTCCTGAGATAGTTAGCTTCTTTTTCTTCTACCTTTACCATTACTAGGTCTTCGTCTCCTTCAAGAAACTCGTCCAGTATAGGATCATATTTGCTGCCTTTACGATAACTCCTGGAAGGTTTCTCGCCAACTGGCTTCAACTCAAACTCTATTTCACTCAACTTTATCCTATTCAATATTCTTATCTCATTATATATACTTTATATAAAGATTAATTGGACTATTAGAACATCAAAATAACTTCTTTCTGTGATTTTTAAGGATATATATTAATAACTCAATAAGCCTATTTTTTAAAATGCTGTAATTTTATCACTTAGATCATAGCCTTCGTGGGATGACCTATACATTTTCACAGCTGAAAAAGTGCGGGAGGTGGGATTCAAACCATACCCCACATGGAGATAGCTCCCGCAAACCATTCCCCATTTTTATTAATCGAAAATTTTATCCTCTTTTAGTCACTAATAAAAAACACAGTTCTTAGAGTTGAAATATGTTGAGTCATGAGTGGAAAGAGACCCTTGACCCAGAAGATTGGGATAAAATGAAGACACTAGGTCATAGAATGCTCGAAGATACCATGGAATATCTTCGACATATAAGAGATCAACCTTTTATGTTCCCTACAGAGCAATCAATGAAAACCCTGCTAACACCACTAACTGAAAAAGGTGAAGGTGAAGAAAAAGTCTATGAGCTCTTCAAGGAACATATGGTCCCATACACGTTAAAATGGATCAGACCAGACTTTTGGGGAATGGTATTAGGCACAGGATCACCTTTCGGGATGTTAACTGATATGGTCATAAGTGGCATGAACTCAACCACCGGAGCAACTATGATGACTGTAAATCATCACGCAATAGACTGGATCAAAGAACTGCTAGAATACCCCATGGACGCAAGCGGAGTATTTGTTAGCGGTGGCTCTGAGGCAAATTTCACAGGGTTAGCCGTTGCCCGTAACGCCAAGGCGGAGGTGGATATGAAGACTGAGGGAATGCAGAACGTTCCCCGTCCAATGTCTCTGTATTGCAGTGAAGAAGCACATGACTGCTTAGATAGATCAGTTGAATTATTGGGATTAGGTAATGGCGCCTTAAGGTGGATACCAACTGATGAAAAACATCAGATAAACCTTAGTAAACTTGAAGACGAGATCCACCGTGACAGAGAAAATGGCTTACACCCTTTTTGTGTAATAGGTAGTGCTGGAACTGTGCATACAGGAGCATTCGATGATCTAGATGCTTTAGCTGATCTTTGTGATAGGGAAGATCTTTGGTTCCACGTTGATGGTGCTTTTGGTGCATGGGTTAAACTTTCTGAGACTCATAAACACCTTGCCGACGGACTGGAACGTGCTGATTCATTGGCTGTTGACTTGCATAAGTGGATGAATATGCCTTACTCGATTGGCTGTACCCTTGTTCAGGACAGGGTAGCTCATTTCAGTACTTTTGTTTATGGTCATGATGCTGAGTACCTAAAGACGGGTATGGAGGAGATGGGTGATGCGTTATACAATATTCTGAATTTTTCTCTGCCTCTTTCTAGACCTGATTGGGGTTCTAAGGCTTACATGTTGCTTAGAGCATATGGTAGGGATAAGTATAGTAATCTGGTACAACAAAATATTGAACAGATTAGGTATCTAGCTGATTTGGTTGAGAGGGATCCTTTTATGGAGGTTACTGCGCCTGTGGCTTCTAATGTTATTTGTTTTAGGTATATTCAGGATGGGTTGTCTGAGGGTGAGTTGGAGAAGCTTAACCGTATGATTCTGGGTGAGCTTTGGAAGATCAGTCTTTGGATGATTAGTGATACTACGGTGAAAGGAAAATATATGTTGCGGGCTTGTAATGTTAATCATCGAAGCAGAAAAGAGGACTTTGATTTCCTGTATCATAAGATTAAGGAAATAGCATCAGAACTAGCAGTATAATCGATGATTTTATCATCATATAATCCTTACAATATTCGTGATTCGAAATATATCTCATTCAGAGCTTAATGACTTCATCCAATGCTACATAGATGTTTTCCAAACCCTCTACGATATACTACCCAATGATTATGTTTCAAAACAAATAGAAGATGCGTCAACTCCAAAATTCCACAAGTACGTGGAAGAACAACTGGAAAACCAGAACAATGTACTCCTCCTATCGTACCAGAATAAGAAGGTGACTGGTATTGTTTGGGGTAACATCCAAGAAGATGCCGCTTGGCTCGGTTTTATGGGTGTAAAGGATTCATATAGAGGACAAGGAATAGGCAGGTCCTTGCTGAATCGATTTATACATGAGGTGAAAAATACGGGGGCGCAAAAGGTTAGTTTGGATACGGATCCTTCTCTTGTTCCGGCAATAAGGTTGTATGAAAGTGATGGGTTCACAAAAGAAGGTACAGTAGTAAATCCTCATGGTATGGAACTAGTATTATACACAAAAAAACTAAACTAATCGATGGTTTTATCCTCACTTAATCTGGTTAAGGTCAAACCCGTCGCATTTCTAGCCAAGGAGTTTGATTCGAACCCTACCACATGTGGAGATATCTCCCGCAAACAATTCCCCATTTTTATTAATCGAAATTTTTATCCTCACAAACCACTAAGTCTTTGTATGGTTCAGATAAAGACTGAGCGTTTACTTCTTAGAGACCTGGAATATAGTGACTTATCGGATATTCAAGAATATGCAACAGATCCCCAAGTAATCAAATACCTCACATTTGGACCAAACACGGAACAAGACTCTAGAAGTTTCATTGAATACACAAAATCACAACAATCCCAGGATCCTAGACAGAGCTATGAACTGGGAATAATTCTGCCAGTTGAAAATAAACTCATTGGAGGATGTGGTATAAGGATCACTCAACCTCATTACTTAGTTGGGAACATAGGGTATTGTTTGAATAGGAATTATTGGGGTAAGGGTTATGCCACTGAGGCAGCGTTGGGGCTTCTTGGGTTTGGTTTCGATGATTTAGGGTTTCATCGAATCTTTGCAATTTGTGATCCAGAGAACATTGCTTCGAGGCGGGTTCTTGAGAAAATTGGGATGCAATATGAAGGGCATCTAAGAGAAAACGTAATAATCCATGGAGAACACCGAGACTCGTTAATGTATGCTATTCTAAAACAAGAATGGAAAAAACCTTAACCGATGATTTTATCATAAATCCACGTTAATAGAAGGGATGTTTCCTGCAGCTATTGCTACTCGTGAGTTTTTCATTATTTGTTCATATTTTCTACTCAACTCATCTGTAACCATCCAAATCTTCAAACCATCATTAACAAACCCCATACGCCTAACTGTGACAAAGTCATCAACTGATGTAGCTAAATATAGATGAGGATGCTTCTCTAATTCCTCAATTACCCTCTGTTCCATCTCATTGTATGATACTTCAACTTGACTCAATTACTACGCTTCCTTACTCTATTCTCCCCATTCATCAGACCCATCCCAATAATGGAGATAGATGATGTCTTCGAGAATCTTGGATCCTTTCTTCAAGTGTCCATGCATTTCTCCTTTTGGACAATAACTGAAACGATAATCATCCTTACCAATAGATAGCTTAGAACCATCTGGAAACACAGCCTCTCCAGATAAATGGAAAGTAATCTGCCCTGATTTAGGGTGACAATGCGGAAGATCTTCAATAAGCGTTCCCTTTGGAATCTTCATTAAGGCAAACAATGCTCCCGATTCCTCGTCCTTCCAAATTATCTTTCTCTGAACATTATTTTCAAAGTTAGGAGCTTTTTTCCACTCCACTTCTTCACCATTCAACTTGACCATAATAATCCTCTACATACAACTAGGACCATGCACAGATAATTTTATCCTTAATTAACCATTAACTCATTGTATGGTTTTAGATCTTGAAATAAGGCGTATGAAGCCATCAGAGGCTATAACAGTAGCTAAAGTAGATAGTTATGCGTATCAAAATGACCCATTAACAGTAGCACTAATTCAGTCAAACAGTGAAAAAGCAAGACAAACCAGAGAACAAGGGCTAATCCAGATGTATACCATCAACCCACAAGAAACCTATGTTGCAGTACATGGTGATAGGATAATTGGTTTCATAAGGTCATTCCCATGTACGGGTCTTTTCAAAGAATTAGCCTACGATGAAGGAGAATATGAACAAGTAACAAGCAAACAGGTCTGGGAGCTACCAGCAGACCTACGTAGGAAATGGTGGTTGATGACTATGAAGAAACATGACTTGCAGACACCTCATAGTCATGTGGGTCCTTTTGGTGTATTACCTGAGTATCAGGGGAAGGGTATTGGTTCGATGCTCATGAAGGATTACTTCGAAAGGCTTGATGGTGTTCCCTCTTATCTTGAGACTTTTACGTCTGTTAATGCTGGTTTCTATGTGAAGCGAGGGTATAGGTTGATTTGTAAGGATAGTGTTTTAGGTATGACAGGATACTGGCTACTACGTGAATAAATTTATCATTAAATATCTTTAATAGTAAAGATTTATCCTTCAATAATGAGTGAATCCATTGAAGAACAGGATTATCACAGTGAATGGGCCTCCAGAAGGATATTATGTCTCGAACCTTTCAAAACGAATAGACTCATCAGAGTTCAAAGTTAAGAAATATCAACCAGATGACATAGAATCCAAAAAGGCTCTAGAAGAGGCCAATCTACTCATTGCATTTCCAGGAAAAATAATAATAGATAAAAAGATGCTTAGGGCTGCAAAGAATCTTGAGTTTATCCATTTCCTAAGTGTAGGCTATGATAATATTGACCTCGAAACTGCTTCAAAATTAAAGATTCCTGTAGCTAATAACCCTGGCTGGCCATCAATCTCAGTAGCTGAACACACAATCATGCTAATACTAATGACTCTAAAACAGGCCACACTCATGTACACCAAGACAGTTCAGAATGCATGGAAAGGAGAAGGATACCCTCCCAGATATGAGCTACGAGGAAAGACACTTGGACTACTCGGTCTTGGGTCTATAGGACAAGAGGTAGCAAGACAAGCTAAAGGATTTGAAGTGAACATCATTTATCATAAGAGGAATCGCTTAACTCCGTCTGAGGAGGCTGCCTTAGATGTTGGTTATCGTTCTTTTGATGAATTACTCAAGGAATCAGATGTTCTAAGCATTCATGTACCTTTGACTGATGAGACAAGAGATATAATTGGTAACGATGAGCTTTCCAAGATGAAGGAATCTGCTGTTGTTGTAAATACATCCCGAAAAGAAGTGGTTAATGAGGAGGCAGTGTTTGATGCACTAGATTGTGGGAGGCTTTTTGGTTTTGGTACCGATTTTACTCCCGATAGAAGTCTTACTGGGTTAGAGAATGTTTGTATGACACCTCATTCTTCTGTCACTCCGGAGGCTATGATGAGAATGGCAGCTCAAGGATTTGATAATATAAGTAGGTTCCTGAAGGGTGAAAAACCTCTATATATCGTAAACTAGAGACACACACGCGCATTTTATTCATTATTGTAATGGACTCATTTCTTTTTGTTGAAAGGTTTTTACAAAAAAAGGAAGGTTCGATTTTGCTTGCTATTACATTCCCGTATGTACATAGTATTTCATGATTATGTTTCCCATCTGGGGAGGTTTTCCTCCTGATTCACTCCATATTGGTGTGAAGGAATCGTATACTGGTTCTCTTGGGGATAGTTTCTCGTTCTCCATATAGATAACATAGTTGTATGGATCTTGTGGCGGTCCATAACATCCTTTGTATGTTATACCATTTTTCTCGCAAGCTGTTTTTACTTTTTTACAATAGTCTTCTAGTTCCTTGTTTGTGCCATTCCAGTTAAAAAGATATACGTGTAACATTTTCTTC
>WJIV01000187.1 GCA_014730055.1 Candidatus Bathyarchaeota archaeon | reverse complement strand
TGGGAACCTTTTAGAAGATCCGGAGATTGAAATAGAGTATTGTAAAGCTATAGAATCAAGAGGAAAAGTATCTGATCACGTCATAATTGCCGGAATGCGTTCTGGTAGACTAGGTTTTCCCTCTGAGATAGAGGACGACCCTATTCTCAATCTGGTCAAGGTTAGAAAAGAGACTTATCCGTACGCTGAGGAAAGGAGGCTATTTTACGTGGCGGCAACACGAGCTCGAAAAGGGATACATATTTTAGCTGACCGCCTTAATCCTTCTCCCTTCATAACCGAGATAAGAAATGAAGAATATGATGTTCAAGAGTCCGGAAATCCACCCTAGAGCACATTTAATCAACTTTTTAGTGAATCTCTAACTAGTTGCCCACCAGTAAAAAGTAACATCATTATCTTGGACTTCACTGAGATATATTATGAAATCAGAATTAGTTATGTTACCTAACCAATAATTATTAGTAATGTTGCTTCGGGGGGTAATCTGGATATTTGTCGGTATGATATTTAAATCGTGTTCAACAGTAACCGTGAGTGTACCGGTTATGATTTTCGCAGTTCCATAGTCTTCTTCTTTGGTAAGAAGTTTGTGTTCTATAATCCCGTCAGGTGATGTGAAGATTATTGCCTCTATTGTGTCGAATGTTTCCTCTAAGTGTATAGATATTTTAATAGTCTCATAAGGATCCCAGAAACCAAAGCTCTGGTTAATATCAATTGGATTTATGGTATCTCCATGTTGATCATTATAGTATACTTCTTCAAGCTTCCAGTAGGAGTAATTTTGTTGATCTTGACTCCAGTTAGGTTTTACAGTGTAATCTGATCCATTTAGACTGTAAAATAATATTATATCTATTGTAGATAAGTCGTCTATGGCGATTTTTGTGTCTCCAGAGTTAGTTATGTTTACATCAATCTGACTAATTTCTATAAGCCAGTCAGTGATTTCCAGCTTCTCATTCTTTAACGTTTCTATTTTATCGATCTGGCCTGGTATTATACTTGTGACCAAGTTGACTGATGAAATGTTTAAGGTTATGAAGGAGGCGATTCCCGCCACGAATATTAGGGCAGTAAAAGCAACACCGACTACACTTGATTGACCCAATTAATCACCTATGGAAAACTCGTAGACATTTTTCACTCCATGCAGGGTGACAAAATTAAGGTAGTAATCTCCCGATGTTAACTCATAGTCAAGGTTTAGGTGTATACATAGTGTCTCGCTCTTATGCCAGTAATTGTCATCCCCGGTCTCAAAGGTGGCATTCCACCCTGGAGTTTCATCTGTCAGGAAATAGTAGTCATAGCTTAGACCTTCTCTTCCAAACATTATATCACATTTCTCTAGCTCGCTGTATGTATAGCCTTTATTTCCAGTGTTTTTAATCCAGAATTTTATCGTAGTGTTGGAGAGCTTCTGGGCGTGGATTATCTCTAAGGATGTCTCTACTTTATCGCCTAGATCGTCGAATCTGTACTCCGTACTTTTCTCGATGTCAGTCAGTGAGCCGAGGAATATCTGGGAGGCAGTAGCTGCCGTTATTACTACCGCGATAAGTATAATTCCCTCAGATATCATGTTTGAAGACATTAGTGTTCTCCTAAAGATTTCCGATTAATAATATTATTATGGATTGATAATACACAATAGATTACTCCTGTTTTTTCTTAACCCTGCTCCTTAGGTCATTAACTAGTACTTCGAATTCATTGAGGGTGTTAACGAGCTCACTTTCAGGTAAGGGGGGATATTCTGTTTGTTCTTGTTTTACGGTTGAGATTTTATATTTGTTATAATAAGGATCATCATCTTTTGCATCTAACTCTGGTGTTTCTGAACCAGTTTGACCTAATACTGCATTATCTAGAAAATCTAAACCAGTTTCTGCTTGATGATCTTGTTCGATTATCTCACTTTCTTCCAGCGGTAATTCTTGTTCCATTCCATAATCCAGTTCTTCGTAAATAGGTTCAGGATAATCTTCAAACTCTTCATCGAAATTATCTTCCTCGACTTCAACCTCTATATTGTCTGTTTCTTCAATATTTTCATTTTCTAATTCGTTCTTAGGCTCCGGTTTTTCTTCAATTAACTCGGTTTCTTGTGCTGGTGGGTGCCTATTTTCGACATTAAGTTCCGCTATATTGGAGATAGAGTCTTTTTCTTGCGATTCAACTTTTTTTATAGTTAAGCCTTTAGTAATGAAAATTTCAGAAAGAGTCAGTAGGAATGCTACTGTTGCGAGCACGTATGAGGACGATACAAGGTATCCATCCATGTTACTCTCATCAATTGGCCAGAGCACTGATACATTCAACAGCCTCGATATGGAGAAAAGGTTGAGAACTAGTATTGCTACGAGTATTAGTGCGGTTAACAGAAGTCGTCCGCGATACCTTCTTTTTTTACTCATTTTTCATCCACCTATAGGTAAGCCACCGAGGATAGGTATTTGGTGACCATTGATGTTATTCCAAGGTAAAATGCTCCGCCGAGTGAGAGCTGTATCCCTAGATAGAAGAGGATAGTGAATCTGGAGTCCCCTTCCATGTTGTAGAGGGAGAAGACATTATTCAAGGCGAATACTATCAGGGAGAAGAGGAAAAAGATCCTCATGAACTCAACAGAGGGTACAGAGATGAAGTCTACTACGCTTTCTAGTTTGCCGAGGAATAGGGTTAGAGCGGAGAAGAAGCCGTCAATAACCCCGAAAAGAGAGGCCATCACAACATAGAGGGGTATAAGTATACCTATGTGATAAGAACATGCTGAGTATCTTTTCCTTCGTACCATAGTGTATATGTGGTGGAATTCTTCGATGACTTTGCTGGCTTTTTCAATGTCTCCACCGGTTGCTAGAGTATCAGTCATTATAAGGTTGATTTTGCGAATAAGATTGCTGTCTAGTTCGGTCTCGAAGCTCCACCAGGCTACTTTTGGCTTGACTCTCATCTTCAGTTTGTTGTAGAGTATCTCTACTGCTTCATTTAGTGAGCCAAAGTCTGTCTCTCTAGCGCTATCTATTACCTGAATTAAGGGAATATTCGCTCCAATGTTTGAGCTGATATATCTGAAGAAGGCCGGGTAGTCCTTTTCCTTCTGTTTGACTTTTCTGATGTACCATTTTCCTACTGCCCCTCCAACGCTGATAAGTAACCCTGAGATTATTAATTTCTGGAAGTTACTTCCAACGGGTAAGACAATAGCAAGAACAGCTAAGGCTACCGAGGCA
>WJIV01000186.1 GCA_014730055.1 Candidatus Bathyarchaeota archaeon | reverse complement strand
CTGTTCATGAATCCCAGGGACATATCTAATGTCGCTGTCAAGCAGTTCATCACAGATTGGTATTAAAGCAGCTCCTGTTATCCCGAAAATATGCTTTATTCCTTTACTCTCGAGGGTCTTTACGTATGCCTTTGAACCTGTTATCTCAGTCATATCTATCTAATCCAAAATTGTTGAAAGGAAGTATCCTCCATCCTGATGAAGTATGAAGTCTAAAGAAATCGTATAAGAATATGATTCCCCATTTAATTCTGCCTCCTGTAGTGAGGCTTGACAAAACGATTCCTCATTTTCATATCTCCTCTGGATTTAGACCTGAAAACGGAATATGACATAAAAAGTTGATCATCAATAAAAGTTGCGTACTGAACGGTTTTTTTATCTTTGATTTAATTTTCAAGTTTTGGTTTATAAGCGATGCTTTATTTTACAAAATCAGAAACTGATCGCTATCGATAGTATCGACTATCTAGAATATTGATCAGGCATAATGTGAGAAAAATATGAGTAATAATAAATTAAGTTATGAGGAAATTAGGGCAATTGTGCCAGATGATGTAATTGATTTTGAGACTACCGAGGAAATAGAGGCTGTCGATCAAATAATTGGTCAGGAGAGAGCTGTAAACGCTCTTAAATTTGGGTTACACGTAGACAAAGAAGGATTCAATATTTACATAGCAGGTCCGCCCGGCACTGGGAAGAAGACCGCTGCCATAAATTTTATTGAGGAATCAGCTAGCAGTAAAGACGTACCTGATGATTGGTGCTATGTAAATAATTTCGACGATCCACTAGAGCCAAATGCTCTACGTATGCCACCAGGCATGGGAAGGCAGTTCCAGAAGGATATGGAAAAATTCAGCGATGGTGTGGTTGAAGCAGTAAGACAAGCTTTTGAGAGCAAGGAGTACCAAGAGAGAAGAGAAGAATCTCTAAGTGAGGTCCAGGGTGAAAGGGAGCAACTCCAGAAGGAACTTCAAAAAGAAGCAGAAGAGAAAGGATTTGCTATCCGACAAACTCCTGTTGGCTTGGTCCTAGTCCCCATAGTTGATGGAAGACCAGCCAGAGATATCTCAAAACTTCCAAGACAAAAAAGAGAAGAGATAGAAAAAAAGAGAGAGGAGCTTCGCGACGAAATTCAGGATAAGATGAGAGAGTTCCGGAGCCTTGGTAGAAAGGCTCAGTCTAATGTGGAGGATTTGAATAAGGAAGTTGCTCTATACGCTATTCAGCCTCTTCTTGATGAACTTGAGGATGAATACGGGCATATTGATGAGATATCAGAGTATCTTGAGGATGTAAAAGAGGATGTGTTAGATAATGTTGAAGCTATATTGGCTCAAACCGAGCAACAGCAACAACAAGGCAATCCTTTAGCAGCCTTACAGAGACAGATGCAGGACCCGAGGGATAGGTACAAGGTGAATGTCATTGTTGATAACTCTGATATGGAAGGAGCACCCGTCGAAGTAGAGAATAATCCCACCTACCCGCATCTACTTGGAAGGGTTGAGAAGGAAGCACAGTTCGGAGCACTAGTTACAAACTACATGATGATAAGGGCAGGATCAGCTCACAAGGCGAATGGAGGATTCTTGATAATCCCTGTTAGAAGACTCTTGATGAACCCTATAGCTTATGACAGTCTGAAACGAGCAATCACCGAAGAAAAATTGGAGATTGAGGACGTCAGGGAAAGATATGGCTTAATTTCCACAAAGACCCTCTCCCCTGAACCTATACCCTTCAATGCAAAGGTCGTTTTAATAGGCGATCCAAGACTATACTATATGCTTTACCAGTTAGATCCGGATTTCAAGGAGATATTTAAGGTCAAATCTGAGTTTGGCACCGAGATGGATAGAACTGACGACAACGTTAGGAAATATGCAAAATTCATTTGCACTCTATGTGAAAAAGAAACAATAAAACCTCTAGACAAGTCAGGCGTAAAGGAAATTATTGGATATGGGTCAAGAGTAGCTGCAGATCAGGAAAAACTAACAACAATGTTCAGCAAGGTTGCCGACCTTATCCGTGAATCAGATTACTATGCTACTAAAGATGGATCCGATGAAATTATGGCGAAACATGTGAGGAAGGCACTAGAAGAGAGAATATATCGAAGTAATCTCTTACAGGAAAGAATCCAGGAAGCAATTGAACGTGGAACAATCTTCATCGATACTACTGGTGAGGTTCATGGCCAAGTAAATGGATTATCTGTAATTAACCTCGGTGACTACATGTTCGGTAGACCTTCTAGAGTTACTGCAACTGTTGGCCTCGGAAAGAAGGGAATAATTGATATCGAAAGGGAAGCTGACCTTGGTGGACCAATACATACCAAGGGAGTACAAATAATCCAGGGATACCTCAACGATAAATATGCAAGAGAGAGACCACTGAGCCTAGATGCTCGCCTAGTATTTGAGCAGAGCTACGGTGGAGTAGAGGGCGATAGTGCATCTAGTACAGAGCTTTACGCTATACTCAGTTCCTTAATTGAGAAACCGATAAAACAGAACATCTCAGTCACAGGTTCAGTTAACCAGAGAGGACAGGTACAGCCTATCGGGGGCGTTAACGAAAAGATCGAAGGATACTATGAGGTAAGCAAGGCAAAAGGAATGACAGGAGACCAGGGAGTAATGATACCTAGAGCTAATGTAAAGAACTTAATGCTGAAACCTGAGGTAGTAGAAGCGGTAAAAGATGGTAAATTCCACATCTATGCCGTTGAAACAATTGACGAGGGGATAGAGGTTCTTACAGGGATCGAGGCAGGAGAACTACAAGAAGACGGAGAGTATCCAGAAGAGACCATTAACTACATGGTAAGAAAAAAACTAGACGAGTTTGCAAAGAGAGCAAGAAAATTCGATGAGGAAAAAGAGTAATATCTACTCCTCTAACCCGCTCATACTACGGACCTGTTTCCCGATTTTTTCTATTTCTAAATTTTCACATTCATTCATGAGTCGCTTAAAGTTTTTCATTCCGCCTTTGGCTTCTTCTATCCATGACTCCGCAAAGCTTCCATCCTGTACCTTTCTAAGGGCTTCACGCATATTATCCTCAACATGTTCATCAACGATTTTAGGTCCAACGCTCATCCCGCCCCACTTTGCTGTATCACTTACGGCCTTATACATACCACTGATTCCACTCTTGTAGATCAGGTCGACAATTAGTTTCAACTCATTTAGAACCTCGAAATACGCGAGTTCTGGGGGATAACCTGCCTCCGTGAGAACCTTGAACCCCCTCCTAATGAGTTGATCCACTCCTCCGCAAAGAACTGCTTGCTCACCGAACAGGTCGCTCTCTGTCTCATCCTTGAAAGTAGTCTCTATCACACCTGCTCTACCCGAGCCAAGCGCTTTCGCTACAGCTAATGCCTTTTCTAGGGCTTGACCAGATGCATCCTGCTTGACAGCTACTAGGGATGGAACACCGAATCCTTCTTCATATTGGCGTCTCATCTCTGGGCCTGGGCTCTTAGGTGCCACCATTATGACATCTACACCCTCCTGTGGCTCAATCTCTTCGAAGTGGATATTGAAGCCATGTGCAAACTGTAGCGCTTTTCCTGGTTTCATAGCTAAGCTGATCTCCTCTTTCCATACACTGGGTTGAGCCATGTCTGGGATTAACATTAGCACGATGTCTCCCTTCTCAGCGGCCTCAAGAACCGTCATGGGCTTAAATCCATCCGCTTTCGCTCTCTCCCAGCTCTTTCCACCTGGCCTGAGACCTAAAACAACATCTACTCCACTGTCTCTCATGTTCAGTGCTTGGGCCCTGCCTTGGCTACCATATCCTATAACGGCAACTGTCTTTTTATTGAGTACCGATTCATCTATATCCTTATCATGATATACTTTCATTTTTTTACACCTCATCTTACAGTTGTAGCTGCCCTTTCTCAAGGGCTGTAATTCCTGTTCTTGACATCTCTAATACTCCTATAGGTTTAACTTTTTCAAGAAAACCATCCAGTTCTTGGGGCTCTCCAGTCACTTCAGCCATCAAAGTATTACCATCCATATCGAGAACTAGACCATGGTTACTATTTACATACTTCAGGGCATCTTCCCGTGCCATGGGATCAGTGACATCGAGTTTTACTAGAAGCATCTCCCGTCGTATAGTTCTTAGAGGATCCAGTCTTTTAACCTGGATAACCTCGACCATCTTGTTTAACTGCTCCACCATATTGTTCAAGGTCTTTTGATCCACATCAACTGTAATAGTCATCCTGCTGTACTTTGAATTCTCAAGGGCACCGACTGTTATACTCTCTATGTTAAAGCCTCTCCTCCTGATGAGATTGCTTACATTGAAAAGTACACCTGGTTTGTTCTCCACTAAAAAACTGACCGTGTTAATGGTCACTAGTCAGCCTCCATTAAGGTATCCTTAAGTCCCATTCCGGGTGGTACCATAGGCATCACGTTCTCATCAGGATCGATCGGTACGTCTATAACAGTAGGTAGATCAGATGCCTGAGCCCGTCTAACTGCTCTTCTGAACTCATCATAGGTCTCAACTCTAACCCCTTCAGCGCCATATGCGTCAGCAAGCTTGACGAAATCAGGGTTTCCCTTTAGCTTAACTGCGGAGTAACGTCTATTATAGAATAATCTTTGCCACTGAGCAACCATACCCAGGACCTGATTATTTAATACAACAACAATTACAGGAATTTCCTCCTCTACTGCCGTCGCGAGGTTATTCTCTGTCATACCAAAGCTACCGTCTCCAGCAATATCTACTACTGGTACATCCGGCCTAGCAACCTTAGCCCCTATTGCAGCCGGGAACCCCCATCCCATGGTACCTAACCCACCACTTGTGAAAAAGGATCTTGGGTTATACGCGTCGAAGTGCAAGGCTGCCCACATTTGGTTCTGACCTACCTCAGTTGTTACTATTGCATCTCTTGAGAGTTCATCTCTGAGGGCTCTTATGACCTTTGGAGCTCTGAGGTATGGCCCGTTTTCTTCTTGTCCATTATCCCATGAACAGCGGAATTCCTCAATTCTCTTGGTCCACTCTGGACTAGTGTTCATCGTTCTCTGGGCTTTAACACGCTTCAGAAGCTCTTCTAATGTTAATTTTGCGTCACCAACCACCCTTGTGACTGTCTCAACGTTCTTGTCTATCTCACTCTGGTCAATATCGATATGAACTACCTGAGTATTTGGAGCAAAGTCAGCTATCTTGCCTGTTGTCCTGTCGCTAAAGCGGCTTCCTACAACAAGAAGAACATCGGCTTTAGGGACCATCATATTGGCCTGCATTGTACCGTGCATTCCACACAGCCCAAGACTTAGTGGGTGGTCTTCAGGGAAGGCTCCTTTACCCATCAGGCTAGTAGCGGTAGGTGCCATAAGATACTCTGCAATTGCTGTTAGTTCGGGCGTGGCTCCTGATGCTATTACCCCTCCCCCCGCCATTATGATGGGTCTCTCAGCCCTTGCGAGAATTGATGCAGCCCAATCTAGCTCTCTTTCATCTGGAACTGGATCTGGGTTATAACCTCTGAAATCAACCTTATCTGGAAACACCATATCCCCGGCGAGGGTTGTACAGTCCTTAGGGATGTCGACTAAGACCGCTCCTTTTCGCCCTGTGTTGGCTATGTAGAAAGCCTGTTTTACAGAGTAAGGAATCTCCTCCGGCTCTCTAACTTGAATATTATATTTTGTCACACTGGCTGAGACGCCTATTATATCGCATTCCTGGAAGGCGTCGCTCCCTATGACAGCTCTGTTCACCTGACCCGTAAAAGCTACTATTGGGCTACTGTCAATCTGGGCTGTTGCTAGACCCGTCACGACGTTAGTGGCCCCAGGTCCACTTGTTGCTATGCAAACTCCAACCTTGTCCAATGCCCTAGCATATCCGTCAGCCATGTGTGCTGCTCCCTGCTCATGACGCGCAAGTATAAACCTCATGTCGCTGTTCAATAGCTCATCACAGATGGGAATGACTGCCCCTCCGCTTACTCCGAAAATATGCTCAACTTTCTCTTTCTCCAGGGCCTTTACAAAGGCCTTAGCTCCTATCATTTCTGTCATTTTAGTTATAACTCCTTAATCCGTTGGTTAGAATACCCACTGAAGGATATGTGGTTACATGAAGTGGCTCAAAGCCAGAAACTGTTTCTTTCAGAATACTAGGTCTTCTGGGATTATCTAATAAAACGATACCCCATGTATATTCCCTCCATCCGTGGATGGATAAAACGATACCCCATACAACATTCTCCTACTTTGGTTGTAACATGTACGGTTAAAATATGAAATAAAAAGCTTCCCCTAATCTTTAGGAGATTTTACGAATAGTTCTCCCAAACGTTATTTTTCACCCCGGACTTCTATTTAATGATAATAATGAGTTATTACTCTCATCTGGAGTGCTCCTCCTGTGGCGAGTTGCACGATGCAGATAAGATACAGACAGTATGTGAGAAATGTGGTAAGCCTCTCTTCTCGAGATACAATCTAGAAGAAGTCAAAGAAGCAGTGACAAGACGGGAGCTAGTAGCACGGGAATCCACCATGTGGAGGTATACAGAGCTATTACCCGTAAAACACAGGAAGAACATCGTAAACCTAGGAGAAGGATGGACCCCGTTAACATCCACGAAAAGATTAGGAGAACAAATCGGGCTAAAAGACCTGTGGGTCAAAGACGAAGGAATAATCCCAACAGGAACCTTCAAGGCCAGAGGCCTAAGCATGGCCATAAGCAAAGCAAAAGAACTCGGCATAACCAGAGTAGCCCTACCCAGCGCAGGAAACGCCGCCGGGGCCATGGCAGCCTACGGAGCCAGAGCAGGAATGGAAGTATACGTATTCATGCCCCAGGACGCTCCTAAGGTAAACATAATCGAGTGCCAGGCCGTCGGAGCAAAGGTTGTGCTTGTCGATGGGCTCATCACAGACGCCGGTAAGATTGTCAAGGAGGGCATGGAGGAGATGAACTGGTTCAACGTCGCAACCCTGGGAGAGCCTTACCGGGTGGAAGGGAAGAAAACCATGGGAATAGAGGTGGCTGAGCAATTCGACTGGACTCTACCCGATGTTATAATCTACCCCACGGGCGGCGGAACGGGTATCATAGGCATGTGGAAGGTTTTTGATGAGCTTGAGGAGCTTGGCTGGATCGGTCCCGAGAGGCCCCGGATGGTCTCTGTGCAGGCTGAGGGTTGTGCACCTATTGTCACGGCTTACGAGGAGGACATGGAGGAGTCAAAGTTCTGTGAGAATGCTTCTACCTTGGCTGCTGGTTTACGTGTGCCTAAAGCGCTGGGTGACTTTCTTGTACTTAGGGCTGTCCGTGAGAGCGATGGGTTGGCCGTTGCTGTGAGTGACGAGGAGATCATGGATAGTGTTTACCAGATCTCGTCTTCTGAGGGGTTGTTTGCATGCCCTGAGGGTGCTGCTACTCTCGCTGCTTTGAAGAAGATGCTTGACAGGGGTGATGTTTCCGGTGATGAGCGTGTCGTATTGTTTAACACTGGCAGTGGGTTGAAGTACACGGATCTATTCGAGGTCAAAGCATCAGTAGTAGATCCCTCAAAACCCTTCAACTACGATACTCTGAAGTAGACGATAATCCTATTTTCCACTTCTTCCAAACCTTTTTCTATCCACATTCTATCCTACCGGGATCGAGTTGACGTCGGCAACTGTCTTTGCCCCCGGGCATCTTACTGGATTATTTCAGATATGTGACCAGAGTAGAGACCCTCTTGAGAAGGGCGCTAGGGGTTCTGGTGTAAGCATTGATTTGGGTACAACAACTAGAGTAATATCAAAACCGGCGAGAAAGACAGATTACAATATTTTCATAAATGGACGTATCTCGGATGAGGCTATAGTATCTGAGAAGGTAATAGGACACTATCTGAGTCAACTTGATTTACCTGTATCCTTGAATATCGATCATAAAATTGATACTCCTGTAACTGCGGGATTCGGCAGCAGTGGAGGAGGAGCTCTGAGCCTTAGCCTTGCACTTAACCATGTTCTAAACTTGGGATACAATAGGATTGAGGCTGCACAGATAGCACATCTCGCTGAGATAGAGTGTCAAACAGGACTAGGAAGCGTATATGCGGCCGAAGTAGGTGGTTTTGGGGTACTGACAAAACCTGGTGCTCCTGGAAAAGGGAAGAGTATATCTTATGGCGAGAGTGATGGACTTAGAGTAATCTACGTTTATTACGGCTCAATACCAACAAAGGACGCCTTATCTGACCCCGATTTGAGGCGAAAGATAAATCAGATGGGTGGTAACTTTGTAGATGAGTTAACAAAGGAGCTTACGCCTGAGAGATTTATCAAGTTCTCCAGGAATTTCACTGAGCATGTAGGTATAGCAACCCCAAGGCTAAGAAAGTTATTTGATCACATGGACTCTGAGGGATACACTTTCACGATGGCAATGTTTGGGGAGGTAGCATTTACTGTGTTACCCGTTGAGGAAGTAGAAGATGTTCTGCTATCTCTATCAAAGATAATCAACATTGACCCTGTCGTAACTCGAATAGATGAGAAAGGAACTCGGTTTATTTAGATTATAGTTTAATCGGCATAAGGAGCTCTGTTATATAGTGCTTCATGTGTATAGGTCTGGGTACCTTTCTACTCATCTCTAGGAAGTGGTCAAAACCCTTTGCCTCAAAGACCCAAACATAGTTCCACTTTTCGTTCATGCTACCATACAGGCCCTCGTGCTCTACACCAGTCTCTAGGCAGCTCTTACGCATCTTCTTGTCGTGTTCCTTCAGTTCTTTTCGTGTACCTGTCCAGTCGAAGTAGAGTAGGATTTTCATCCTCGTTCCACCTGACATATCCTAAGATCAATATATCATTATCGATCGTATATTTTCAAACTGAATAATCATAATAATTAATAGGCTAAAAGGTTGCTTTAACTTCCTGTTAGTGAATATTATGCCAAATTTCGAACCGTTTGAGAAAGCTACCATACAGAGCAGACTTGAGGCACCTGGTGTTAAATGGCACAGGGATGCCCCGGACATCATCCCATTATGGCTCGCAGATCAGGACTATCCTCTATGCCCCGAGCTCAAAGAGAAGCTAAAAGAGGCAATTGAGGTGGAAAACGTGGTCTACCAGTCAGATCTGGAGGCAAGGGAGGCAATTGTTGAGAAACTGAAGAGGTTTAACAATGTAGATGTGCCCGCTGATCAAGTTATGCTAACGCAGGGAGTCATACCCGGGATGTGGCTGGCTGCAAAGCATGCCTGTAGACCGGGAGACGAGGTTATTGTTACTGATCCGATGTATTTCCCTTTCTTCATAAGTGCCGAGGTAACACAGACTGAGCCTGTATACTGGAAGCTAAAGCTAGATGAGGATTATAAGTTTGATATAGAGCGGCTCAAGGAACTCATTACCCCCAAGACCCGTCTTATCTACGTCTGCAACCCCCACAATCCCGCTGGTAGGGCGATGACAAAGGAGGAGCTAAAGGGAGTAGCGGACGTTGCAGTCGATCATGGAATATATGTCATGGTCGATGAATTATGGGAGGACATCAGATATGATGGAGTAGAGCATTATTCACTTGCTTCACTAAACGATGAGATAGCGGATTTAACAGTCACTAGCTGGGGATTCAGTAAGACCTGGAACATACCCGGGCTTCAGGCTGGTTATCTTTCCTGCACGAACCCAGTCATGTTCAAGAGTATCCAGAAAATTGGAACAGGAATCCTAAGAGGCACTAACAATATGAGCAAGGCCATAGCTCCTCTGATCTGTAGTGGTGAGATAGACTACTGGATAGAGGACATGAATGCTTATCTCACTAAGATAAGAGATCTTACCACTAAGAGACTAACCGAGATGGGAGATATTACGGTGCCAAAGTTGGAGGCAACTTACTTAATGTTCCCCAAGTTTAACTACGGTCTGAACTGCTACGATTTAAACAAGATCCTCATGGAAGATGCTAAGGTAAGCCTAAACCCGGGGGATGTCTTCGGAGCAGAGGGCGTAGGTCACATGAGGATACTTACTGCAACAAGTGAACAGATCATGAATGAGGCCCTAGATAGGATCGAGAGCGTCATTCCAAAGATGGAGAAGATGGCTCAGAAGTAGCCATAATCTCCTCTTGCTCGTACTGGAACTGCATATCATAAAGTTGCTTATAGACTCCTCCAATTGAGATCAACTCGTCATGGGTTCCAGTTTCCTCTATCTTTCCTTCTTTTAGGACAATAATTTTGTCAGAGTTTCTAACCGTAGATAATCTGTGGGCTATTATGATGCTTGTCCTGTTCTCCATCACCTTTTCCATCGCCTCTTGAATAATCAGCTCCGTATATGCATCAATGCTACTTGTCGCCTCATCCATAATCAGGATCCTCGGGTCCGCTAGTAGCGCCCTCGCTAGGCTTAAGAGCTGTCTCTGACCAACACTGAGACGTCCACCTCTCTCACGTACATCGGTCTCATATCCCTCCGGGAGCTTCTTTATGAACTCATGAGCCCCAACAGCTTTCGAGACCTCGAT
>WJIV01000185.1 GCA_014730055.1 Candidatus Bathyarchaeota archaeon | reverse complement strand
GGGGGAATCTCCTAAGCATGCTTTCCTGAAGGAGGTGGGTAAAATGCTACTCTATAACATGGGTTGTAATCTAGTGGAAGAGGAGATTAAACTGAACCGCCTAGGCCTCATACCCTATACTGACATGGATAATAAGAAAGTAATAGATGTGCTAGGGGTTGGAATGAGGTACACTAAGCCAAGAAAAAATACGAAGTGCACGAATTATTATTTGAAAAACCCTGACAAGTACCTATTTGGATACAATGTATTAAGAGGAATAGAAGTAAAAGTCAGCCGTAACGACTTCCACAATGGCTTCAATGTAACTGGGTGTAACTATAATTACCTTCTTACACCAATGAAGTTGGTCTCCCCCAGTATAATTCCAAGGGATGTTGGCCTGATAGAATATAATCGATACAAATTCAAATGCGATCTAAACCCGAGTGAAAACCTAAATTCAAAACCTTTCAAAATAAAGGGGTTACGGGTAGTTAAAAAACCCCGATTTAGGAAAATACCCCAGTTTCATATTGACCACGCAATACATCAGATTGCGCTAAGACAGAACACCCCTGAGGAGATTTACTATAAGATCATGAATAGCTTATCCAATCCTGAGCTCGTCTATCAAGATCCGGATTAGTTATTGATTAGCTTCTCTATACCTTTTAACCTATTTCTAAGGGTTACCTCTGTTGTCCCAGCTGCCTCAGCGATTTCCTTCTGGATCCTTCTCTCCTTGTTCTCCAGACAGGCCTTGTAAAGAGCCGCCGCTGCCAACCCTCTGGGGTCTTTTCCCACAAGCCCGTGATGATCGTCGGCTTCTCTAAGTATATCAATTGCGTATCTCTCGGTCCTATGAGTAATATTCAGCTTAGAGGCTATACTTGGTACAAATTTGAATGGATCATCCACGGGCATCTTTATCTTTAATTCGCGTAGCATTAACCGATATGTTCTAGCAATTTCCTGGTGTTCTCTGGGAGATACTTCTGTGATCTGTTGAAGAGGTCTGGGGATGCTGCAGTAACGACAAGATGCATACAAACTTGCTGCGACAAAGCCCTCGATGCTCCGCCCTCTTAGTAGATCAAGCTTCAGGGCCTTCCTGTAGAAGAAGGCAGCGCGCTCCTTGACGTTATTAGGTATATGAAGCTTTACGCTCATCCGATCCAGCTCTGACATAGCGATACTGAGGTTTCTTTTCTGGTTCTCATCCATCTTTGACCTATTATCAAAGTTCTTGAGACGAGTCATCTTTATTCTTGTATCGTTGTCGAGTTGTTTTCCTTTGGCGTCCTTATCCGCTCTGAACTGGGTATACAATCCTTTATCGTAAAGAGTGTACGAGTATCCCAATCCGGTTCTTCTCTTATCCATCTTCTCGGAGTAGGTAAAGGCTCTCCACTCGGGTCCCTGATCCAGTAGCTCATTCTTAACCACTAGACCACATCTGCTACAGACTTCCTCTCCTTGCTCCAGATCTTCAATTAATTTTTGACTTCCACAGTTTGGGCAGTTGATTACTGACACCTTCCAGTCTAAGTAGGTTAGGACCATGAGTCCAAATTGTATTTAAAAGAATGATGTGTACAACGGCTAACACATTATTTTAAATATGTTCAACTGTGTTCAGGTGTATACATGACCATATCTGATCCCTTGGCAAAAAATAGAACAGTAACCAGAACAGTGCGCATAGATGAGGCGTATGATGATGTTCTAAAAAATGAAGCGGTAAGAGAGGGAATTAGCGTAAACTCTCTAGTTGATAAGATATTCAGAAGATTCTCACATAGTTACAGGTACTTCGAGGGACAATCAGCTATAATACTCTCATTCCCTACCGTCAGTAACCTGCTTAATTACATGGAAAAAGAAGAGATGATGGAGCTTGGTGAAAAATTAGGTAAAGAACGACCAAAGAACTTGCTACTTAAGAGAGGGTTGCCAATAAACTATGAAGCCTTACTCTGGTACATTACTGATACACTAGGGGAGACTGCAGGCTGGTTCCAGGCTAGATACAACCAATTGGGAGACAGAGACCTCATCCACCTAAGCCACACCCTTGGAGAGAAATGGGGAGCCTTCGTAACAAGTTATATGGAGTCACTTTTCAGGGAGATACTGGGTGTAATACCGGAGATAGAGATGGTGGGGTCATCCATAACAATATCACTGGATAAAAATCAGATTAGAGGCTTGAAAAAACAAGATTTTAACGATTCCTCTTAAATTCAGCGGTAGGTTTATACTTTTTAATCTCCCTTCATGAATGAAAAACAGAAAAGGTGCAAATAATGTCATATAAGATATCAAAAGTCGGAGACCTCAGAGAAGGAAGCTACGCAATCGTTAATGATGAACCAAGTGAGATAGTGAGCATACAGAAGAGCAAACCTGGAAAACACGGTAGCGCCAAGTTCAGGTGTGTTGCAGTCAGCTTATTTGATGGAAGGAAACAGAGCTTCGTCAGCAGCACGGACCAGAACATACAAATTCCCATTGTTGATAAGAGGAGCGGACAGGTTGTAAGTAAAGGCCCGGGAAGCGTTCAACTCATGGACCTCGAGACCTACGAGATATTCGACGTCGCATTACCAGACAAAGAGGAAATGGCAAACAAGCTCGAGGCCGGTAAGGAAGTCGAGTACTGGAATATCATGGATCGTATAAAGATCCAGCGTGTAAAGAACTGAAGGCAGAATCTTTGAGAAAGGTTCACCAGATCCGACTCAAACCCGGGATGAGTGTGCTGGAGCTAACTGAAGAGTTCAATCTGGCGGGAGTAATTGGATCCGGAAGAGTAGGACGGGCAGTTAATATCGTTGCTGAGATGTTCAGCAACCCCGATTATACTACTTTTATTACCCTGAGCGGGCCTCTTGTACCAGCGGGGCTACGATTAGTTTTCAGGGATCTAATTAAAGAGGGATATGTAGATGCCATCATGACAAATGGGGCAAATATGGTACATGACATAGTAGAGGCTATGGGTAATTACCATCTTGTTGGAACCATTAATGTTGATGACGAGGAGATCTATGATCAGGGATACAATAGAGTCTACGATATTTTCATAGAGAATGAAGCCTTCATCAAACTTGAAACCTTTATTGGTAAGATCCTTGATGACATTCCAGAACATGAGAGGTTAAGAATATCTTTTCATAAATTCCTGAAAGAAATAGGACTTCGACTTGATGACGAAGATAGCATTATCTACACAGCTGCCAAGGAAAATATTCCTATATTCAGCCCAGGATTCCTAGACAGTATGCTTGGAATCCCGCTCTGGATGTACAGCCAGAGAAAACCTTTAGAATTTAATCCATTGAAGGATTTTGATCTCCTATCTGAGATGGTCTTCGATGCCAAGAAATCCGGGGCAATAATCCTCGGTGGTGGGACACCTAAGCACCATACTCAATACATGCACACGCTGAGAGAGGGGCTAGATGCTGCGGTTCAAATAAGTACAGCGAGAGTTGAAGATGGTAGTCTTAGTGGGGCACCTCTAAAAGAATCAATTACTTGGGGAAAACTAAAGCAAGGTCAGCTCGAAACCATGACCAGCACCATTTTTGGGGACGTGACAGTTATTTTCCCCTTGATTGTTGCAGCCGCTCTTGAAAAAATCCAGTAAACTGAAAAGGTTAAAGATAAACGTTAAAATTCATCCCCATAATTGTATGTTTGATTCCCATTGAGCGGAGTAATAATTGTTAGAGACGTAATGACCAAGAACATCAAGACCGTAAAAACCGACGACACTGTACATGACGCAGTCAAGAAGATGAACAAATTTGATATTGGTAGCGTCATAGTAATGTCCAGCGGGAGGCCAGTAGGCATCATAACAGAGACCAACGTAATGAGAAGAATTGTAGAACCAAGGATGGACCCTGCAACCGTATGGACTAAAGATATAATGAGTAGTCCCCTTACAACCATTGACTTAAACGCAGCGCTTGAAGAAGCAGCCAAGATAATGGCAGACAAGAGAATTAACCGGCTACCGGTTATAGATGGGGACAAACTAGTCGGGGTTATAAGCAGCACGGACATTGTGAAGGCAAGCCCGACACAGCTGGGAATACTAGAGGAACTCGTTAGAGTCAGCTAATCCAATTTTTTAACCTAAATATAGAAGCTTTTATTCAGGACACCCACCACAGATACTTGATTCTAATGAAGGATCCATGGGAAAGAGACGCAAGCCACCCCGCTGAGTACCACCACGTAGAGTGTGAGCGGGGCAGAGAATTTATTATTAGGTTAACAACAGGGGCAGATGTTTACAAAGCCATTCAACAATTCGCAAAGGATAAGGGCATTAAGTTTGGGAAAATACACGCAGCTTTCATGGGTGGGTTCAGCCCAGCAAACATGTATATGTGGTGCCCTGACCCTCATGACCCTGATAACTGGCACAACGAGTCAATGGCCAGCTTTGAGAACCTGAGTATGCTAATCAGTATGAGTGGGATGATCCACACGAGACTTGTAGATGGAGAACCTGAGCCCTTCCCTGCAATACATTATGTAATAGGAGGGGCATGGGATGTACCAACAGTCGGTGGTCATCTAGGAGAAGGTACGATCGTTAAAGGGGTAGTTGAAGTATTTATTACAGAGATCCTGGGAATAGAGGAACTCCTACCGAGCGACTATGACCCCGAGACAGACGGCGCCCCCGAGGAATGGTACAGAGAAATATAAAGCTCCTTTTTTTATTCAATTTATATAATCGCGATAATTAAGGTAGGTGATTACATTGGACAAGGTTGACATCGTTATTGTTGGAGCAGGAGTAGTTGGACTTGCTATAGGTGCCAGTATTGCTACTAAAGAACGAGAGCTGTACATCCTTGAGAAGGAGACAGAGTATGGCCAAGCACAGAGCAGTCGTAACAGCGAGGTAATACATGCAGGGATCTACTACCCAAAAAATAGTCTAAAGGCTGAGCTATGCGTAAAAGCCAACCCTATGATATACGAGATCTGCGAGGAGAACAACATTTCTTATCAGAAATGTGGCAAACTCATCGTGGGAAACGGAGAGGAGGAAGTGAGACAGCTTGAGAGTATAATGGAACACGCAACTAACATAGGTGCTCGTGATTTGAAGATGATTGACTCCGACGAAGTTCATAAACTTGAGCCGAATGTGAAGGCAGGTGCCGCTATTCTTAGCCCAACAACGGGTATATTTGATGCACATGGCCTAATGGATCATTTCTATAGGGAGGCTAGGCAGAATTCCGGTGTCGATCCCCTTGTCCTTGATACTGAAGTTACAGATATCACCCCTTCCAAAGACGGATACGTTGTGAAAATGATATCCGGCGGTCAACCATTTGAGGTAGAATCACGGGCGGTCATTAACAGCGCAGGTCTCTTCAGTGGTAAGGTAGCTTCAATGCCTGGAATTGACATAGAAGAAGCGAATTATCGCATACATTGGTGTAAAGGAGACTACTTCAACTTAACAGGGAAGCCTCCCGCAAGAATGCTAGTTTATCCGCCACCACCAAAGGATGAAGCAAGTCTAGGTATTCATAGCGTACCCGATTTAACAGGGAGATTAAAGTTCGGTCCAAACGCCTATTATGTCGATGAGATCACATACGCGGTAGAATCAGAGAAAGAGCCGTTCTGGAGAGATATAGTTCGTTACTTCCCAACAGTCGAACCTGAGGATCTACATCCTGACATGAGTGGAATAAGAGCAAAGCTTCAGGGGCCAGGTGATCCTGTCAGGGATTTTGTGATCAAGCACGAGGAAGATAAGGGTCTGCCTGGTTTCTTTAATCTAGTTGGAATAGAATCACCAGGATTGACCAGCAGTCCATCTATTGCGGAGATGGTTGCAGGTATGGTTGATGAATACTTAGGCTAAATTCAGAGAAGGACACCCTGAACACTTTTTGCTTGAAGGGCAATCTATACATATACTACCACATGGGCTGAGGTGCCCTTCTATTTTTTCGTATGAGATTTCGATTTCTTTGGGTATGTATAAATTATCAAGATAGACTAAATTAGCCTCAACTCCCCCAAAGCTCATCTCAGGGTTGTCCCCAATATAATCTGACCAGAATTTGTTATCCTCAGGCACCTTGAGTATAATATATGCTTCATCCCTTTTATTTCCCCAAAAATGGATTTTTGGACATTCTTTATATTTTAAAGCTGCCTTCTTAACCTCTTCTTCATTCTTGAAACGCATCCAAAGAAAGGCAATATGTATCATAGGCAGCAAGTAATTTATTCTGGAAAAATAAGAATTTCATGATTTTTCAGGATTATTTAGCGCCTTTAAATCTAAAGAGATAAAGATTATTGCAGCTGATACTAAGCTCAATAGTGATAAGAGTAAAAAGGAGTAGCTGAATCCTCTAATATCAATCAATTTTCCTATTAGGGTAGTTGAAATTGCGCCAACAAAATTTCCAAACATAGTTACTAGACCAAGCCCCGTAGATTTATAGTTTGACGGAAGTGAAGAAGTTGTGGATGAATAGATTATTGGAGAAAAAGAATAAAGAGAAAGTCCGAGAAAAATTAGATTTAGGGGTAGGACTGAGTTAACCGGAACTAGTACTAATGATGATAGGAAGAAAGAACTCAGGAATATTGCTACACAAATCGAGTTCTTACCACCAAAATAATCTGAGATAAACCCACTGCTAATTTTTGCAAATATCCCAGCAAGAGGTAATATTGTTGATATCAGACCGGCCGTATCAATAGAAATACCACGAAATTCAACTAAGAATATGGGTGTAAACGTAAATGTCGTCCTTAAAATTAAATTGTAAGTACCATGAGCAATGGCCAATGGAAGTAATATATGTATATAATTTCTAAGGTTATCATTTTGCTCTTTAATTTCAATATTCGAAACTACGAATTCTGGTTTCATCAGGGTAAATGTTGCCAAGCTTAGGAGAAAAGCAGGGAGACTCAGAAGGGCAAAAGCATAACGCCACCCATATAAACTTAGTATAAATACAGCTATCGGATAAGCCAAGGTATTCCCAATATTTGGCCCTGATTCATTTATACCAATAGCTATATTTTGTTTTTCTTTAAATCTATCCGATAATAGAGCATTTGAAATGGGAAGATGAATACCCTGAAATAGTCCAACTAACAAGCGTAATACGAAGATTTCATAAAATCCTGCTGCTACTGAAATAAGTAAGTTGGCCAGGCCATAGCCAATCATACTTATAGCAAGCACCTTCTTTTGACCGATCCTATTAGCTAGCAATCCAGCTGGAATTTTGATTATTATATATCCAATCAAATAAGCAGTTTCCTGTAAGCCTGATTGTGTATATGTTAATCCTAGTTCCTCTGCTAGGACCGGTAGGACTGGAGGCAGCACTGATCTTGCTAAATATATGCTTATCCAGCCCGACCAAGTTAGAACAAGTAATGTATGGTTATAGTTCCACCACTTGGGCTTTGCCATGAAATTATCTTAGACGTTTACTTGATTTTATGAACTTCGATTATATTTTTAATATTAAATTACTAAAAACAATGTATGAGCACAAAATCATATCTTTATGCAATTACAGCTGTGCTAATATGGAGTACACTTGCAATATTAGGTTCTAAACTTGAAAATGTTCCAAGTTTCCTATTAGTTGGTGTGGCCCTAAGCACAAGTGGAATCTTGAGTACAATAAAGATTAAGGAATGGAGTGTCCCTAAAAGGACCCTATTAATTGGTATAGGTGGAATATTTGGATACCATTTTCTCATATTCACTGCTTACAAATATTCACCCGTGATCGAGGCTAACCTACTAAATTACCTCTGGCCACTTCTTATAGTGCTACTCTCTCCCGTAATTTTTCCAGAATATAGTCTCGATACAAATCATATTTTAGGAGCATTATTAGGTTTAGCGGGTGCGGGGATTATAATCACTGGAGGTAAGATAAGTTTAGAGTGGAAGTATCTTCCAGGATATTTTCTGGCAATCGGAGCAGCTTTAATTTGGGCAGTCTACTCCTTGATGAGTAAGAAGGTTTCTTCTTTTCCAACCTCTGCCGTTGGGGGTTTCTGTATGATTTCTGGAATTTTCTCATTGCTCTTTTATTTGGTCAGTTTAAATAAAGGAGGTTTTTATATCCCGGATGGATCTGAATGGCTTTACATGTTTTTGTTGGGATTGGGGCCAATGGGATCCGCTTTCTTTTTCTGGGATATGGCCATGAAGGAAGGTGATCCTAGAGTAATCGGTTCAATAACATACCTTACACCTCTTCTCTCAACATTCTGGCTTATTTTAGCGGGAGGAAAAAAATTGACACTAATATCAGGGTTTGCGATGCTTCTCCTTATAGTAGGAGCATATATTGGATCTAGAAAGAAAACTTAGCTAGTCCTTTCTACAAGCTGCTCCACTTTCCTCTTAGCGTTTTGTTCAATGTCTTCACCGTGGGTTATAAGCAAAGAATTAAACTCATACTCAAGCAGCCTTTTTATCTCCTTAGTGGCCTGTTTAACATCAAGGCAGTATCTCTCTGGGGGTGGGCACAGCTCTCCCTTATCATCCTCGAAAATCGTATCTCCGGCAATTATGGCCTTGTGCTTGTTAAGATAGTAGCACGCGTTGCCCTCGGAGTGTCCAGGAACGTGGATAACCTGAATTCCTCCACAATATGGAATCAGCTCATTGTGTTTTAACCCATCAACTTCAACCCCAACGGCGTCCTTTATTAATGGGGCTTCATGCTCCTCAGCTTTGACAGGAGCATTTGTTAACTCAACCAGTCGTGGGAGGTTCTTGATGTGATCCCCATGTTTATGTGTAATTAATATCAGGGAAACATCGGTCCATTTTTTACCTAAATCCTTTAATCCATCCTCGATATTCTGAACAGCTTTAGGTGTCATTCCTCCATCTACGATTACTACCCCTTCTTCACAGTTCAAGATCCACGACTCAAGGCTGTGATCTCCAGCCTCTGAATGATCTAGGTTATAGATATTCTTCAATACTTTATTCATTAATACTCACTGATACTATAATGTCTTAAGATATTTTAAGAATAAGCTATGGTGATGGCGCCGGGAAAGGGATTTGAACCCTTGCGTCCGTTAGGACACCAGCTTTCCAGGCTGGCGCTCTGCCAGGCTAAGCGACCCCGGCGCACCAGCAATAATCCACACAACAGGAATTTAAATCTTCAATCTGGTAAGACCCATATTGTTTAAAGTCTGCCATAACAGAAGTAAAGCGACAATTATGAACGCTAGCTGGATAGATAGGACTCAGAAAACCATAGATCAACTGGAATCACTCAAAGAAAATAGCGATGCTGATCGTCTTGAGATGGTGAAGAACATGAGGTTCGCCTTTGGTGCTCTTAGCCAGAGCCTCGGGGGATGGATGCAGTGGGTTAATAGCCCGGAGATTATGAGCCAGTTCAGTCAGGAGGAGCTGAAGAACATGAGCGATAAGATAATTGACATGGTGATTCAGTTCGTCGAATACGATCGAGATATAACGGATTTTGGTATGAATAAAGGGCTAGGTAAACAAAGACAGGAAGAAGGATCAAATTTCGTAATTTAATTCTAAAGGATCCTATCTCCGGCTCCTTCTCCACCGCTCCCCTGATATAACTCAACTACTTTACAGGCGATAACGCTCCGCCCTGGGAATGGTTTTTCGCGATCAGTTGCTATTTTATGTCCCTTTTCATAGACAGGTCCCTCTGTTATATCTTCAGCTTTGCATTTAATCTGGAAGCTACCATTCTTTCCCCAACATACGAAACTTGCCCAACCGTTATCATGTATATTCTTCAAGGTCTTTCGGAGATAATTGTTAATGACACACAGGGTCTCTTCGTCCTCCCACCACCACATTCCAACGTAAATAACATTTGGAATCCCTTCCTTGTTCACAGTTGCCATTGGTATAGTTCTCTGAGAGGAAAAAGCCTCACGAATCTTATCATCTAGCTTTACCATCTTGGTACACACGCAAAAAGACATTTTACCAGATTTAAGATAACTCAAATAAGACCACACTACAATTAACAATAGGGAGAATTATTGGAATATTTGGAACTGCATAAGGAATCAAACGTAGTTGATACTCACTGTGATACCTTGAAGTGTCTCCTAGGACAATTTACTTCCAGAAAGGATAGTATGTGGGATGACAGGAGCGACACAAACCTTGGAGAGAGAACAGGTCTTGGGCACATTGACTTTCCCCGGCTTAGAGATGGAGGAGTAGATTGTCAGGTTTTCGCAATAAGTAGTGAGAGAAGCAGGACACCAACTTATCCTTTAAGGACAGCTTTAGAGATGATCTCAAGGTTTAATCATGAGTGCGAGTTGAATAAAAACCTTGTAACTCCGGTGCGAAACCACGATGAGATATTGAGAGCAAAAGAAGAAGGAAAGATAGCTCTCATGCTAAGCATCGAAGGAGCTGATGTAATCGAAGGGAAGGTTGAGCTATTCGGGATATTTTATGAACTCGGTGTGAGGATAGTAGGACTTGTCCACAGTCTAAGAAATCAATTAGCTGATGGGGTCTCAGATAGAAGAACTGGAGGAGGATTAAGTCAGCTTGGAATCCAGTCTGTCGATGAGCTTGAAAGACTGGGAATCCTAGTGGATGTTAGTCATCTTAATGATGAGGGCTTCTGGGACGTAGTAGATAACGCGAATAACCCCATTATTGCTAGTCACAGTAATTCTAGAGCGATATGTGATCACCCTAGAAATATGACGGACGATATGATTGTGGCCCTTGCTGAAATGGATGGGGTTATGGGCATGAATTTTGCCCCTAGTTTCGTGCACCCGGATATCGCAACAGTTGGAGGAGTTGTAGATCATATCGATCATATTGTAAACCTTGTTGGACCAGATCATGTGGGTTTAGGAAGCGACTTTGACGGAATACCTTATACTCCAATTGGGCTGGAGGACGTGACTCATATGCCAGCGATAACACAGGAACTATTTAAAAGAGAATATAGTGAGGAAGATATCAGTAAAATATTGGGTGCCAATCATTTGAGGTTATTCAAAAACGTCCTGGATAAATAAGACCTAGAGAAGAATACTCTTCCACCTATAATTAGCACATCCACAGGACCCATCCTCCACATCGATAGCTTTAATCGCATCTAGAAGAGCTCTTGCTCCCGGTTTATTCCACTTCTCCTGAAAATCCTTGAAAGCCATGGAACCCTCCCATCTAGGATCAATTAATCCTTCCCCATAGTTTGAAACAAGTTCCAAAGCTGCATAACAAGCACCTATCTCCCTCGCGAAGAAAACCTCAGGTACAAGGTTCATGGTAACAACATCTATACC
The DNA here is from genome assembly GCA_014730055.1 of Candidatus Bathyarchaeota archaeon. The sequence continues at coordinate 987 of WJIV01000185.1, read as the reverse complement.
CATATTCGTATATCTCAGCATTATCTCAGCGGGACTCTCGAGCCTAGGACCTTCAGCGACACCCACTATCCCCCTCTTGAAAACCCTTGGAAACCCTGCAGCCTCACATGATTCTACAAGATGCTTACTCAAAACCGGGCACATGGGTTGATGAAGCCGATAGCTGAACCGTGACACATCTAGACCCTTATCCTGAAGAGAGACCATTAGCATCTGGGGTCGTTTTGTTGTATAATCGACAAAATCATCGGGGATTACAGCGTCACCCGGATCAAGAAGCCTGTTAGTTGAGCCACAAAGGGCTGTACCCAGTATCTTTTTCACCCCCGCCTTCCACAAAACGTAGAAAACTCTTTCACCGCTGCTATCGGGCTCAGTGTTACGAATATTACGATTTATCCCGTGAAAAGGACAATAGAGAAACTCTCTCTCCCCTGCCTTTGCAAGTGTAAATGGAGCTGATTCACCAAATGGTGTCTCGTATACCTGTTCGTCTGCAATAACTTTTACACCTTCATACTTATAGGGGAACCCGGAGCCAATGATTGTTGAGCCTCCGAGGACTGCTATTTTAACCTCTGGAATGTCATTCATAGCTTATCTCAATGAATTTACAATATTATAATGGATCCCTGATCCATAAGTTTCAGAGTAAATTTGATAAACCCGAGAAACACGGGGTTATATACTAGTTTATAGATAGTTCTCTCTATAGCTTCTATAGTAGTTATAGGGGAAAAATATAAATACCCGAAAGAAGGTGATACGCTACTCTGTTCGCTAGAGAGTATTCCGGTGGGAATTCGGTTATTCTCAGCGATGCGCAAAGGTGCTATTTAAATTGATGTTAAAAAGCAATAATAAAATTGATAACCCGGATGTTTGCCCGGAATGTGGAAGCACACATGTAATTAATGATGATAAATCCGGGGAGAGGATTTGTGGTGCTTGCGGGCTTGTTATGTCTGATAATATGATTAATGAGGG
>WJIV01000184.1 GCA_014730055.1 Candidatus Bathyarchaeota archaeon | reverse complement strand
TAGAGACCCCAAGATCCTTATCGGGGTCATACTCCTGCCAGTGATTATATTTCCAGTAATGGGATCAGCCATAAGGATAAGTCAGGAATCAGTACAGAGGACATTAGCTTCAGCTAGCTTCGCAATTTATACAGATGATGACGGAATAGTAACTGAAGCACTTATCGATTATCTCTACCAAAACAACACAGTCGTCCCTATCGACTCAACAAGTCTTGAGGATGCGTTAAGACTCTTCCAGGATACGGATAGCAACTCTATGATATACATCCCTGAGGGCTATAACGAAAACATAACCATGGGAAAAAGGGGAACCGTTAAGATTTTTGCAAATCTAAGAAAATTGAATATGGCAGAGACTCAGAGTACAGATATTCTTAGCAGCCTCATAAACACGTACAATTACTATTTCAGTATTGTCAAGATCAGAGATCTAATACAAAATTCAGGATCTTCCGCGGTTCCTGAAGCAGTAAGAAGCCCAATAGGCATTGAGTATGCTTCAATTTTGAAGGGAAATGTTCTAGAGATTCCGCCATCAGCTATTTTCAGTCTTGTAATGAGTCAGAGCATTATGCTACCGATAATGGTTATGATGATGGTTATGTTCGCCATCCAGATGGCAGCAACGAGCATAGCCCTAGAGAAGGAGCAGAAGACCTTGGAGACATTTATGACTTTACCTGTTAGTCGGATGACTATACTAACGGGAAAACTAAGTGGTAGTATAATTATCGCAATAGCTGGATCCATAGCTTATCTGATAGGCTTTGGCTCCTACATGAGTTCCGCCTTTAGTTTTATACCTGAGACGGCAAGCATGAACCTTAATGATGTCAATATAGGACTAACTCCTCTGGGATTATTACTTGTAGGAATAGTGATATTCGTGACACTGATATCTGCTCTATCCATGGCCCTCAGCGTAGCTGTATTTGCAGATAATGTAAGGAGCGCACAGAGCTTTACAAGTGCGTTAATTACACCCATATTAATACCTGCTGTTATATTCATGTTCAGTGATCTTGAAATGCTACCCACTACAGTTCAATGGGTTCTTTTAATAATTCCCTACACTCACAGCATCATAGCCACTAAAGCAGCGTTTCTCGGGGATTATTTCCTCGTTATTCGGAGTATCTTATTCATCAGCATATGGACCGTAGTTATGCTCTATACAGCAGCTAAGGTATTCAGTACAGAGAGGATTATTACTGCTCGTTTCAGTTGGGGACGATTAGGAGAGATCTTCAGGCGCAGAAAATCAAATGATTGATAAATTCGACGCCTAATTAAAAATCATGGGAAAGAGGGTTCTGATAATACAAAATGATCCCCCTGAGACACTTGGAACATACGAGAGATACCTCAGGAAAAAATCTGAGCTATCGTTAATCAAAGCATACAAGATGATGGTTCAAGATGTCTTTCCATCAATTAATGATTTTGACAACTTCATCATAGGTCCTACACCCATATCAGCCAATGACGCGGATAAACATGATTTTCTACGAAAAGAGTGGGAATACTTGAAGAAAATAATCGCGAGTGGAAAACCTTGTTTAGGGGTCTGCTGCGGCGCACAGATGTTGGCCAAGATACAGGGAGCAAGGATATTAAAGAGCCCCACTAAAGAAGTAGGAGGATACGAAGTTAAACTTACACCTGAAGGATCGAGAGACCCTTTGTTCAAAGGCTTTCCTAAAAAGTTCCCGGTATTTCATTGGCATAGTGAAATGTTTACGGTACCTCCAGAAGGAAAGCAACTGGTAGAAGGCCATCCTTGTAACATCCAAGCATATGCTAAAAACAATGTAAGAGGAATAATTTTTCATTTAGAGATAACAACAGAGGATGCGGTCAGGTGGACCAAGGCTTATCCAGATGAACCGAAACATATCGGGAAATCTATAAAACAGGTTCTGGAGGAATGTAAGTTAAGGGAAACTGAGATGAAAGATTTAGCAATAAAGCTTATTGAAAATTTTCTAGAAATGTAAATTATAGTAAATCATCGTTCTAGTATATCTCCAAGATCGATGAAGTTCTTAACATGATTGAAGTACTCATCTAATACTACTGGTAGTTTTTCTGCCTTCAGACTCACCTGTTCCCAGCTATCTCTATCCCTAATCGTGAGTACATCACTCTGGACCGTATCATAGTCAACGACTACCGCTAGAGGTATCCCTATCTCATCCCCTCGCGCATAGCGCCGGCCTACACTTCCGCTGTCATCGTAAAGAGCCCAGAAACCCGCATCTATTAATGAATCAAAGACCTCTTTTGCTTTCTCAGGAAGTCCATCTTTCGTAACTAGAGGATAAACACTAACTTGATATGGAGATAGGTCCCTTGAAAAATGGAAGACATTCCTTTTGTTTTTTCTTTCATAGTTCGACTCTAGAGCCACATAGACTAGACGATCTAAGCCAAAACTGGGTTCAACAACATGGGGAACATATCTGCTACCGTCCTCTCTGAGTACTGTCATATCCTGACCGCTTGCTTCCATGTGGTTACTGAGATCAAAATCAGTGCGGTAAGCGCATCCAGATACCTCGGTCCATCCCCATGTATCTAATTTAACCTCGTGATCATAAGTTTGGGCGCTATAGTGAGCTCTCTCCTCTGGTAGATGTGCCCTAAATCGTTGATTTGAGGCATCTACCCCCAGAGTTGAAATGAACTGTTTGCTTAGACCCATAAAGTAACCCTGCCATTCTGTGAGTATGAGTTCCTCATCCACAGCCTCTTTAATGGTGATATCAAGTGGCTCTCTTATCTCCTTCAACTCCATCTCCTCAGTTATCAGTGAGATTTGCTCATCCTTTACATCATCAAACCAAGGACATCCCGGTTCTTCAGGATCGTAAAAAAGCTCTAACTCCATGATTGTAAATTCCCTGAGCCTAAGCATGCCTCTCCGTGGGCTTATCTCGTTCCTCATAACCTTACTTGACTGGGCAAGTGCAAAGGGAAGCTTCTCCCGTGCATGTAAGTAGCCGCGCTTATAATTGAGAAACATTGATTGAGCCGTTTCTGGCCGGGCGTAACCTATTTCTCCCCCAGTAGCCCCTATCTCGGTCTTGAACATTGTCAGAATCATGGTTGGCTCCATCAATTCTCCGCCACACCTTGGACAGCGTATCTTGTGCTCCACGAGCAGGCTTTTTATGCGTTCTCCACCCATTGATTCCACGTTCTCTAATTTTGTCTTTTCCTCAATGAGGGTATCGGCTCTGAAGCTCTCTCCACATTGATTGCACTCACTACTGTATTCCTTAAAGTTCTCTAGGTGGCCTGATGCTTCGAATACCCTCTCGGGGTTTATTACAGGTGCTTCGAGTTCTAGGAATCCCTGCTTCCTTACGAAGTATTCCTTCCATAGCATCTCAATATTACGTTTAAGTTTAGTTCCAAGGTCTCCATATGTGACGAAACCACTCATTCCGCCATAGATCTCAAAGCTGGGCCAATAAAATCCTCTTCTTTTTGCAATTTCTGTTATTGTATCGTATTTTGTTCGCGGAGCCATAGGTATCAAGACTCGAGAATATGTTTTAGATTATAAAAAGGGATAGGGAAAAAAATTATTCTATAATGGGTCTGAACTTGTACCCATATTGAAGTATTCCTGAAGGTCCATCTTCCTTTACTCTCCTGAAGACAGCTTCCACCTTCATACCTGACTCAACTTCCTCAAGCTCAACGTCTACTACTTGGCTGAGAACTTTCAAGCCGTCTTCGAGTTCTATTAGAGCTACAACATATGGTGCGTATTTCTCGTAGCCAAAAGGAGCGTTACGGATAACAGTCCATGTGATTATTTCGCCTCTCTCTGAGAGCTTGTAACTTTTAAAGTCAGTACTGCCGCATTTACAAACCGGTCTTGAGGGGAAGTATTTTGATCCACATTCTGTACACTCTTTTCCGATTAGTCTATATCGTGGTACTTGCTCTCTCCAGTAACGTGGGACACTCATCAGTCATACCTCCTCAGAATATTAACACTGCAAATTGAGGCCATACCACCCATGTTTTGTGCTAGGCCGATCTCAGCTCCCTCTACTTGGTGTGAGTCCGCTGTCCCTCGTAGCTGCATAGTAATCTCAGCAATCTGGTATAATCCAGTCGCCCCTAAGGGATTACCTCTGGCTTTGAGTCCGCCGAATGTATTAGCTGGCATTTGACCATCCCTGGCTGTACCGTCCTTTGCCACAAACTCTGCTGCCTTACCTTGCTCTACAATCCCTAGGTTCTCCAAGCTAAGAATTCCGTTTATCGTAAAGTCATCGTGAACTTCAACGAGGTCAAGGTCTCTTGGCCCTATATTTGCCATATTGTAGGCTTTCTCAGCTGCTTTCTTGATCCCCGCTAAAGTAAGAGGATCATCGCGTTCAGCAAGACTGCAGTGATCTGTGGCGACAGCCGAGGCATCTACGATCACTCCTTCATCAGCTGGGCAGAGTACAAGGGCAGCAGCCCCATCACCTATTCCACTGCACTCCATCATGTGAATTGGATCTGCTTCCATTGGGCTATCCATCGCCCTTTCTATGCTCATCCTGAAGGGATACTGTGCATGAGAACACCCTACTGCGTGATCGTGGCTCTTCACTGCCATCATTCCTATCTCAGCTGGTTCTGCATAGAGTTCTAGGTAAAGTCTATGAAGAAGTGCTGATAGTCCTGCTTTGGTTACACCGGTGTAGGCGGTATACTCCTGCTCCTCGGTCATAATGATACTACTATTAACAACCTCGGGTAAGACGTCACTCATCTTCTCCACGCCACCGACGAGTACGCAGTCGGAGTATCCTGATGCAACGGCCTTAACTGCTTCATGGAATGCTACGCCACCACTCGCGGACCCTGCCTCAATTCTAGTTGCGGGAACACCAGGCTTACCAATAGCATCCGCCATGATAGCTCCCATGTTCAACTGATCCTGCATTAATGCACCACTCATATTAGCGACATATAATGAGTCTATATCAAAAGAACCTGCATCCCTCATGGCTTTCTGAGCTGCTTCAGCGAATAGCCCCTTTATACCTCTATCCCAGTGCTCAGAGATTGGGACCATTCCTAATCCTTTAACAGCTACTCTTCTCATTTTATTATCTGCCCCCTGTTTTTGAGGTATGTTGCATAATCAACATACCGCTTTCTGTCAATGAATCTTGATAGTCTAGGCCCATCTCTTTTACGTTCGATGGCTTCCTGGACCGTGAAGACAAAAGCATCACTACCACTTCCAGAACCATAGCTTACTGCAAGTATCCTGTCACCTGATTCAGCTACGTCGAAGATCGCTGCTAAGCCTACAGGAGTTGAGCCTGCGTAGGTATTACCTATTTTAGGAACTACTAGTCCTGGGTTAATCTGATCCATGTTGAATCCCAGACTCCTGGCAGCCTTGATAGGGAACTTTGTATTAGGTTGGTGGAAAACTGCATACTTGAAATCCTCTGCTTTGTAACCGGTTTCATCTAATATTCCCAGAGCAGCTTCGTTGATGTGCTTAAAGT
>WJIV01000183.1 GCA_014730055.1 Candidatus Bathyarchaeota archaeon | reverse complement strand
CTTCGGACGTCATCCCTTGCCCCCGGGGCGTCTCTTAGAGACCACCACGCGGTGCTAACCTTGTATGCCTCATATTCGCTAATATACCACTGTTTGAAGCGTTCTACCTCCATGATTGTTTCAGCGGACATTGAGGTATTGGTCCAATCAGGGTAAGCTGGGCCATAAAAGTCAATAGGATCAATAAACTCAGCCGTCTCAGCAGTAAGCTGTAGAGATATTGACCTCCCTGGTGTAAGCTCCTGTGGTAGATTAGGAAGAACATGCTTGGATGTGCTGCTTCCTTCCCCCCATCCGCTATCCCAAGTTCGTGTAATCTCTACATTATTTCCAGATATCTTGAATGAGACTTGGGGATCAGTTGTCTTGGTGTCCTCAGTAGAAGATAATACCCAGACTGCTGATGTATCTGCGGCACTTGTTGTTTTAAAATTAAGAGTAAATATTGACGACGAGAAAAACAATTGTACACAGAGCAGAATTATGATAAAGGAATAAGAAATGAGTCGCTTGAATACTTTGTTTTGCATTTTGGTAATCTTTCCGTATCTAATATAAAAACTCAATTCATATTGAGGGGCCTACTGAACCCCTATCTATGACTACAGGTGGGAGCTTATTTTTCCAATATTCTGAACCCATATTGATAATAATAAAAAATTCATAAAAAATAGGTTATTTTTTTGTGGTTGCTGTGTAAAATGAACCTAATGGTCGCAGAGCTTCATCAATTTTAGTTATTAAACTGGTAACTTCTTCCATGGATGGGTTTTTAAACCATTCAAAGAAAAAATCGTACTCTCCTAAACTTTCTCCAGAATTGCTTATAATAGAACTGCAACGTTCTTCTGGTATATCTTCTTCTCCGAAATACTCCCTTACGTTATATGGTGTATTAAACGCGGCTTCACCACTTCCATAGGGCGATGCATATTCAGATAGTCCCATTGTTAACTGAATTGGAGTGTCCATAATGCAAACTTCCGGCATATCGACAGAGATTTTCTCGAGGGCTTTTATTGATTTCAATATGGGAGGCCCATAAATCTTGATAAATGTCTTCATGATCGAACCCATTATTACTATTTCTAAATGTACTAATTTGTTTTTCTATCAATTTTAAGTCATTTATTAAATTTGATTGCAATCGACTATTTTTTCTATTTTGTTCGAAGATAGAATTTTTTTGTTAGCTTACTTTCTATTCTGTTATATCTTTCAAAATTAAGTAAACAAATACGAAGTAATAGTAGATTTAAAGATAAATTATACACTCAAAATTTATCGTAACCAGAAAAACATCTTTGCAAACCAGAGTTCCAAAAAGAAGAAATATGTTACCGTGAGAGAGCTCCATCAGCTTGAGATCTCCGCTAATTATTTTCGGCGAATATTCTAACCTAGAAATAATATATGATTACAGAAAGTAGCCCGGGGGAGATTCGAACTCCCGTCTAAGGCTCCAAAGGCCCTTATCCTTGTCCGCTGGACGACCGGGCTAACGCTACCCACAATCGGTAAGGAAGGTTATAAATCTTTAAAATAAAAACAGTTCCTTCCTTCAATGTTTTTAATATTTATTGGAAAATTGGTAAGCTTGAAATTTAACCCATCATGATATCAAGTACTAAAATGACACTAACTAGCAAACAAGCACAAGAACTGAAATCACTCGCCCATCACTTGAATCCCATTGTTCTTATTGGGAAAAGTGGTCTGGATGAGTCGCAGTTAGAAAATATCGATAAAGAGTTGCTTCATCATGAGCTTATGAAGATCAAGTTCAATGATTACAAGAGCCAGAAAGAAGAACTAGCCGAGAAAATTGCCGAGGAAACAGGGAGCGAGATAATTGACATTATAGGAAACACTTTGATAATCTATAGGGAGCACCCTAATCCTGAGGAAAGACAGATCCAGATCTAATCGATATTTTCTATACTGGTAAAGCTTTTCATAGATATTATACAAATAATTAAACTATGAGTCTGGACAGTACAGACATAACAATTATCAGGATGTTACAGAAAAACGCTCGAACCAATTATACGGATATTGCAAAAGTGTGCGATGTCTCCGTGGATACCATTATCAAGAGATATCAGAAACTTATGGATGAAAGAATGGTAAGACAATCTACTATACTACTAAACCCAAGAAAAATTGAAAACAATGTTATCGCAAACCTGAATATAGAAGTCCAACCAGGAAATACGGAAAAGATCTTGAAATTCCTTAGAAAACAAGCGGAAATTCTTTTCGCGACCAGCTGTATGGGAGAATATAACATATTTGCGATATCTCTGAGCGGTTCCATGGAGGACATGAACAGGCTGAAAGAAAGGATACAGGGACAAGATGGTGTTATCGAGACTCAGACGAGTATTTGGATAGATCAATACCTCCTTTGCCCCCAGAACTTCGAGATAGAGCAGCTTAAGGAGGAGTAGATTTGGACGAACTAGATAAACTGATTCTGGATCAGCTTACTGAGGATGCAAGAAAAAGCTTCAGGAGTATAGCCATCAAAGCAGGAAAAGCAACGGATACGGTCATAAACCACTTCAATAAGCTCGTAGAAGACGGTG
>WJIV01000182.1 GCA_014730055.1 Candidatus Bathyarchaeota archaeon | reverse complement strand
TATTGAGAATACTGGAAGCTCATGACTCGTATCCCTCCCCTTTCGTGATGTTTGTGGTATTTACTCCCTGGTTAACTGTGGTTCCAGTGACTCCCCAAATCTGGTAGTTATCTATTATGACGTGGTCTGTGTAGCCTTGTATATCCACACCAATAGGAGTGATATCCTGCCCATCGATCTGAAGTGGTCCGAAGTTTAGCCGACTGCACTTGTTGGCCACACCATCATCGTTGATGTCAATGGCATCTCCAATTGTCCTATAGAAAATGTGCCCCATAACTAGGATGGACTCCACCTTACGGTAGATCTTGAAACCAATCCCGGTTGTGTTAAAATGCTGGTTGTTGTGGAACTGGCAAAGCCTGACTTTTCCATCTGTTCCGTCGAGTGCTCCTATCTCGATATCGATATTGTTTGCGTAAAAGTAGTTGTTGAGGAAGTAGCTCTTTAGTATCACACCAGCCCCAACTCCACCATCGAGCCTTATTCCAGCTCCTGCGGCGTTCTCTATTAAGCAATCTTTGACCCAGAGGTTCCAGCTATCTCCTGTGCTTGAGACGTGGAGGCCATGTCTCTTGGGCTGGTTCATGTAGACTCGTTCCATGTGCCAGTCGCTAAGCCGGTCTATGTGTACTATGTCCTGGTTCCCGGACCCGGAGTAAATGGTCAAGTCGTATAGGCCTCCGAAGTGGATAATGTCGCCTATTTTACCGATTTCGATGCAGTTAGTTCCGTTTGCTATGTTGAACCTTATCATTGTCCCGTAGCCAAGATCGTGCCAGCACATTCCAGCGCCTTGTATGTGTACAGGATAAACTTCATCGAGGACCCACCCCTGTGTCTCTGTTATTTTTCCTTTTGGGAGCCAGATTTTTCCACCTTGGTCGAGGTATACGTCTTCTATGGCCAGCTGTATGTTTCCCGGCGCTTTTTCCCAGATGTTTCCACGGCTGTTAATGATCTTGGTTCTGTCTTCTGTGTAGCCATTGGCGCTTGGGCCGAATCTTGTCTCTAAGGCATCTATTAATGTGTTATAGTGATTGTAGGTAATAGGATCTGGAGGATAAGGTTTCTCGAAGCTCAGCTTGATTCCTCCGTGTACCTCTTCTCTTCCTCTATGAAATTATAGCCAGAAGAAGCCATCACGAAAGGTTCATACAGACGGTAGATCTCAGCTACTTCTCTCTGCCAGATTCCAATTGAGTTTCCCAGGGACTCTTTGTACTCTCCAATAGATACTGTCTCTGGTTGTCTTCCTTTGATGGTTATTGATGTCATGAGTACACTGAGTTTTTTTATTACCTTGTCTGAAGTGCTCTGTGGTCCGATTCTCTTGTTTATCTGTGCGTCAGTATTCTGGATTATGTCAGTTATCTCAGAGTCGGCTAAGGATGTGTGGATGATTTTCCTTACATCTGTTGCTGTAGAGTAACTCAAATTCCTTTTTCCATCTTTTTCTTCGTTTTTTCTGGATACAAGATCTTGAAATCTGGGTCCTCGGATAGTTTCTCAGCCAGTTCCTCTTCTACCTCAGATAACTCTCCGGGCTGCCACATCTTCCTCGGCTTTATGGTTCCCTTAGGTCGTACTCCAGTGTATTTTATCTTGATAGCTACTCCGCCTCCTATCACTATAATTCTACGTGCAGATTTTGTCAATAGCATCATTTATGACCAGTTTTGGTTGTAGATACTGACGGATTATGTAGGCGTCATAACCTGCTTTTTCATTCCTATACTGGGCTGCCTCTGTTGGGCCTTCTCCAAGAACCAGTGCTGGTGCTTTGCTATCCCCTATCAAGGGGCCTACGGAAGCGGTGGGAGTCTGGGTCATGTGATTGTCTGTAATTACCTTAATGGTGGGATAACCTGGTAGGGTAAATTGGCCTCCATCTCTTCCTACTGTTGCGACACCCGCGTGGACAAGGTCCTTAACATAACTATTTGTTATGAATTTACCCCATAGACTAGGGTTAAGAGCCATGAAGTCGGGTTCGTACCCCTTGCTCTCGATGTACTCTATGCTCGCCTGGATAGCTAAGAATGGGTTAGTATCGCTGTTGGGGGGCGTAGTCATTGCTCCCCAATCACTGTAGACGGTCCCAGAGACCTTCTCCGTACACGCTTCCGCGGCCTCCGCGATCTGCTTGTTTTCCATACGGTTTAAGTCCCTTGAGGCGTCATCAATATTCAGGTTCATTATATCATGGGCGGCTTTCTTCGCTGCCTCATCGCTGATCACTATATGTACCACATTCTTCCAAAGGTCAAACTCCACAGCAGAGTATGCTTGAGCCGCTAGTTCCGCCTCAACAAGAGGGGGGACCTTTTCCTGCCCAGTTAGAGCTGTGGCTATGTCGAGCCTAGCTGTCAGGTTATCCATTCTTATTAACCTGCAGAGTTGTCGCAGCTTGTAACCTGGACGGGCTCTTCCTAGTACTTCCTCTAGTATGATAACAGACTCGATCTCCGCAATATCCGTGGGCGTTATAGCAGCAGCCTCGTACTCTCGGGGATTTATCTGCTTGTAGCTTGAACCTGATATGGATGATCTCCATACTCTAGGATACATATCAGGCAACTCCTATCCAAACTTTCGCTGTGGTATCTGCATCAGCTGCGTCTTCTTGTAGTATTCCAACTTTTCTGATATTGGTGTCCAGAGCTGTCTGCATGTCTGTCTCAGCGTAAGCCGCTGGAGCGTCTCCCTTAACGAAGAGGGTCACCTCCCCAGCTGTAGTGCTAACCATTACCGCTTGGCCTTTCTTGCCTCCTCCTGAGCCTGAGACCTTCTGGACCTCATAGCAGCCGACGAGTCCGCAGTTGATCTTGTGCTCCGTCTCCTCGCTATAGTCATGGGCCTCAAGGGCTACCATGAAGGGGGCTACCGCCGTGTTAGGTGCTGCTAGTATGCCGTTTCCGTCGTTGTAGACAATCTCTCCTCTTTCTATGTCCTCGTTCAACTTGACAGTATACTCTTCAATGACCATGAGTTGTTCTTTCAGTATGCCACCAGCTGTCATATTGGGTTCCTCCCACCACCGAATAATCGTTCACGAGCTGCTTCCTTGGCTGATTCTATATTATCGTGGCAGATGTTGATGTTCTTGGCTTTTGGTGATGCTTTATACTGCTTTTGAGTTTGTATGATCTTATCTGCATCTGATTTTAGTTGTCTGAGAAACTCGTCACTGAAACAAGATAGTTTCTCTATCTCCTCTTTCTGGTTCGCGATTAACCCTGCTAATATCCGTGACTCAACTGTTGCCTCTAGTATTTCCTTATGTCTCTCGCTCTGCAGTCTTGTTAACTGCTCCTCAAGGTTTTCCCTTGCTATTTTTTCATCAGATAGTAGCTGTTCGAGTTGAGTAACCTGCTCTTGCAGTTTTTCTGTCTCCATTATATTTTTCCTCTCATCTAAATTGGGATCTTTAATCCTCTCTGGGTTCCCTTCACCCTGCTCCAATATTGTCACAGATTCTTCCTCAAGATCTTCTGTTTTCTCGTAGAAGCTTGCTAGTAGTTCTAGTGGTATCTGGTATCTCTGGGATGCCATGCTTATGTATCCAGCCTGTGGATATGCGGGTAAGTCGACGAAATCGACTCTATCGAAAACAAAGCTCTCAATGAGAAGATAGGCGCCTCCTTTCTGAATACATTCGTGTTGGAAGGGAACTTTCGACTTTGTGAGATCGTCTCCACAGCAGCTGCAGGTTTCCCTGAAGCTCTTGATAACCACTGATACTGGACCCCATTCGCCTGTTGATAGTTTCTCCCAAACATACTGATCTGATATCTTTGCGGTTCCTAGAGCGTATCCATTAGGTTTGTTTGCTGTTATGAATTCTCCAACTTTTATTGGATCTTTGTAGTGCTTGTCAATACGATACTCATGACCGCAGCCTAAGGGCTTTCCCAGTATGGTTAGTATTGCTTCATCCAGTGATTTTTCTGTCACGCACCAACGATTCTGATTAACAGTCGTATTCAAAAGGTAAAAAGTTGCAAGTTTAGTCTCATCACCTTTTTCGACTTTGTGTATTGCTGTGTAAAATTTCAATTCTTTCATTTTCATCCCTCAAGTTCACCTGGATCCCATCCCATGAACTCCCATGCTTTCTTCTTGTCCCCCCCAATAGGTCCCTGTCCATTCGTTCCCCAAAGTTTAGCCAATGCGTCTGCCAGCTGGAAGATGTCTGTTACTCTAATGTGATTCCACTGATGCTTCACACGAATGCTGGACTCCGTTTTTCCCTCTTTGATTAGGATATTTCTGGTAATTGGTTCGTA
>WJIV01000181.1 GCA_014730055.1 Candidatus Bathyarchaeota archaeon | reverse complement strand
GTGGTATTGTTATTCTTGTATATGGTATTTCTCTTCACTAGTTTCAGACAGTATCCAATATTATAAGAGAGACTATACTCAAGTAATCCAACCAATATCATGTTTCTTAATTATTAAAAAAGCACTCGCAATAACATGATTAAAATTAGACGCAAATGAGAGAGATAATACGATATTCAATCAAGCATAAGAGTGAAAAGTCAATATCACAAAAATCAATCTTGATTGACTTATCCATCATTGTCTATTGGTATTTACATTCACTTATTTACAGGAAGGTACTCGCTTCGAGATGCCATCGATTACTAGACGAAAGTAATAACAAGAGTCTTGAGAACAATGAACAAAACAAAAATCAAGTTTCACTAACAAAACATGCTAACAACTCATCTATTGTGTGAAGATATAGTCCGTTAAATACAGTAACCCGTTGGATAATTTACAGTCCTAGATTGTTATACTATAGCAAAACCTAGTATTTTCATTAAAGACGAAAAGGACACAAATAACTTCAATATGGTAACAGAAGACCCAAAGGTTAATGAATTAAAATAGAATTATCCAAAATAAAATAATTTTTTATAAAAAAATAATGATTTATGAGTAAATATTTAAAAAGTTGAAAAACGGTGAAAGTATGGAGATTCTGCAATGATAAGCTATATTAAGATCTATGGGCCGCCACTCGGAAAGGCACTTACTGCTTTAAGAGAAATGTCCCTCGATATGCCAGAAGTCTGCATTATGGATACTGCACTATACAGTCAAATCTGGGGTGTTGATCCAGAAATAGATACCATGCCATATTCATCAGGAGACTCCTTGATGGATCTCGATGAAGGTATACTCTCATTGTTTGGAGGCAGGGGTGATGCAGCTGAACAAAAATGCGATGAAGTAATCAGTAATAAAGGTGAGAGGCTTGGTGAGTATGATTTCTTCTTTGAATGGTTTAAACCACCCACAACGGACCAGGTTGAAGCCCTAATAGAGAAAATCGATGAGACACTCGAACCTCTCGGAGTAAGGTACACCATTACAACTAAGAAAAAATAGAATCCTAATTCCCGTTTTTATTTTTTAATTGTTTCTTCATCTCATTAGGATCAGTCGTTGGAAGATTACATACAAAATTACTACAAACGTATGCTGTTGCTTTATTCTCAATCATTATTAAGTTAAGGGCGTACTCTGGAGTGAAGTCTTCACCTTTTTTTAACATAGTTACGGTATTAGGCAAATATAGGTCATTGATCTTTTCTATTAAAATATCAGTATTAGGTTTTCCTTCTTCCCCCACCAGAACCACCTCTTTAGAAGGCCCAATTGCGAAGTCTAATCCACAGAGGAACATTGTATAAGCGTGCGGGCTACCAGTTACGGAGGCGCTGAAATAATCCGCAAGTTTCCAAGCTAACTCCTCATATCCAGTATTACCTCTTAACCTGGATAGCCTTACCAGGTTGTAGAGCATTACTGAATTCCCTGAAGGTATGGCTCCGTCGTATAGTTCCTTTCTACGAACTGGTAGTTCACTTGTCGATTTTGTTTGATAAAATCCAGCATTTTCAGTATCCCAAAATTTAGTAAAAGACTTTTCCAGTAGTTCTATAGCGGTTTTTAGATATCGTTCCTGAAAACTTGCCATATACAGTTCTAGAAGTCCCCATATTAAGAAAGCGTAATCCTCAAGGAAGCCATCTATGCCTGCCTCATTATCTCTGTATCTATGCCAGAGGTTTTCTCCATCCCACATATTTCCAATTATAAATTCTGCAGACCTAACTGCTTCCCGTATGTATGCTCTGTTCTTAAGAACACGGCCTGCTTTGGAAATAGCTGCAATCATCAGCCCGTTCCAATCAGTCAAAATTTTATCATCAAGGAGAGGTCTCACCCTATTTTCACGGGCTTGAAATAATTTATTTCTAGCTGAGTCTATTATTAATTCCCATTCTTTAGGGGGAATATCGATATTTTGGTGTAGTATATTGGACCTATTTCTTCTTCGTGTCGCTTCATCGAAAAAGTTACCTTCTTCCTCGATGCCGTAGAATTCTTTTACAACTTTAAATTCATCCTCGGTTAGTACTTGTTTTAATTCCTCCTGGGTCCAAACATAGAATTTTCCTTCTTCTCCCTCGCTTTCAGCATCTTCAGCTGAGTAAAATCCTCCATCTGGTGAGGTTAAATCTCTGAAGACATAAGCCGCCGTTTCCTCTACTGTATCTTTGTATATGCTATCACCAGTAATCTGGTAGGCTTCCGTGTACGCCATAATGAGAAGGGATTGATCGTATAGCATTTTCTCAAAGTGGGGGACAAGCCATCTACGATCGGTGCTATACCTGTGGAAACCATATCCAACATGATCATATATTCCTCCTTTTCTCATAGCTTGCAGAGTCTCCTCGACCATTGTAAGAACGTTTTTCCTTCCTTTCCTGTGCCAATATCTGAGGAGGAATAGAAGATTATGGGGTGTTGGAAACTTCGGAGCTGAGCCGAACCCAGCATACATATCATCGAACCGATTTTTCTGTATATTATAGGCCGTATCAAGAGTTTTTTCGTCCAATTTTTCTTTACCTGAACTTGGCTTTGAACTCAGGCTCTCAATCACGTTATCACCCATCTGAAGTAATCTTTCCCTTTCATCCTCCCAGTACTTCCTGATGGTCGGGATGAGGTCTAACATTCCCGTTACACCAAATCTGCTTGATTTTGGAATGTAGGTTGCAGCATAGAATGGCTTTTTGCGGGGGGTCATAATTATTGTTAATGGCCAACCTCCGCTACCTGTCATCATCTGACTTACTGACATATACATGCTATCTATATCTGGACGTTCCTCCCTGTCGACTTTGATATTGATGAAAGTCTTATTGAGAAGCTTTGCCACTTCAGGGTCTGTGAAGCTTTCGCGTTCCATGACATGGCACCAGTGGCAGGTGCTATATCCAATACTCAGGAATACAGGTTTATCCTCCTCCTTCGCTTTTCTGAACGCAATCTCGCTCCAAGGATGCCAATCAACAGGGTTATAGGCATGTTGAAGCAGGTAAGGGCTTTTTTCTTCTATCAGGCGGTTTGGTTCTTTCTCTCCCAAGGTGATTACTCCAGTTAACTAAATAAAGGGTTGATTAAATACCTGTAAAATACCCAGTTAAATGTTCATAATACGAAAATTATCTATATCTCCAAATTGCTAAAAAGATATAAACTATAAATTAAAAATAATTTTTGTTCTACTGTAAGGAAAGTTAAAATTGATTCATTAGTGACTTGTTTATTTTCTTTGTTAAAGTAAATTACTCCTGGAGCTCCACCAGCTTCTCCAAAACTTCATCAGCATGACCATCAACTTTCACTTTTGGCCAGATGTATGCTATATTGCCCTGAGGATCTATTAGAAAGGTGCTTCTTACCACACCCATATACTCTCTACCAAACATCTTCTTTTTCTGCCATACATCATACTTCTCTAATGTATCTTTTTCCTCATCACTTAGCAAAGTAATGGTCAAGTCATTTTTATCCTCAAATTTCTTATGGCTCCCTGGGCTATCAGGACTGACACCAATTATTACTGCATTTTTATCAGTGAATTCGTCTTCAGCTAAAGTGAATTCAACTGCTTCCATGGTACATCCTTTTGTCCCATCTTTAGGATAAAAGTACAGGACAACCCATTTTCCTTTTAGTTCATTAAGGCATATTTCTCCCAACGCGGAATCAGGTAAACAGAACTCCGGAGCTTCATCCCCAATTGTTAAACTAGTCATATACTCACCAGAAACTATTTAGTTGTGAGAACGGAAAAATATAAAGGATCATTCGTGATTATGACCAGTCTCACGAATATTATAAAATGCCCTTTGAACTACCTCTGGAAGTGCTGGATGAATGTGCAGTGCATCAACTAGTGGATAAACCGTACCTTCACCCGCGTACATAACATTGATAATTCCTTGGATCAAAATCGGTGAAAAAGACCCTATAATATGTCCTCCCAGTATCTTGTACGTTTCTTTCTCTAAGATCACTTTGACATATCCGTCATCTTCTTCCATGGCTGAACCCTTTGCCGTATCGATATAATTATACTCTCCAACCAGAATGTCCATTCCTCTCTGAATCGCCTCCTCCTCAGTTATCCCAACGGATGCTACTTGAGGCCAAGTGTATACAGCATATGGTACCTTATCGTAATCTAATGGATGGAAATGCCCTTGAGAAAATCCATGCCAGACTATCTCAGCTTCTTTATTAGCTACATGTTTGAACATTTCCCTACCTATAGCGTCTCCCAGTGCCCAAATTCTATCCTTAGAGGTCTCATATCGCTCGTTTACCTTGATGAACCCCTTATCATCCATTTCAACATCTGTGTTCTCTACTCTCAGAAGATCTCCATTTCCTATCCTTCCAGTCGCAAGAAAGATAGTCTCTGTTTTAAATTCATGTGTCTCTCCTTCCTTGTTTTCCGCATAAACCTTCAGTGATTCTTTTGTTTTCTCGACTTTTGTAACTTCTATATCAGTCTCGACATGCATTCTCTGGCGCAAATTTGTTATGAGGATCTCGCTTATCTCTGGCTCTGATTCTTTCAACAATCGGGGGCTTCGGCTAAGTATTGTTACCTCTGTTCCCATGGTGCTGAAAAAATGCCCCATCTCACAGGCAATGTACCCCCCACCGGCTATAATCATGCTCTCAGGAAGTTCATTTATGTCCCAAATGTTATCACTGGTGAAATAATCAACCTCATTAATTCCCTCAATTGGGGGTATGAAGGGTCTGCTGCCGGATACAAGAAAAATGTTCTCAGCGGTAATTTCTTTTTCCCCTACCTTCATCGTGTAATCGTCTATAAAATGACCCTTAACTGGAAAATATTCCAAGTTCTTAACTCGAGGGATGGACTCCTCCATATGTTTACGATCTTCGGCTATGAAATCCCTTGTTCTCTTCATTATGCCTCTGAAATCAATCTCATCTATAGTTGCTTTAATGCCTAATACCTCGGCGTGTTTTATCTGGTTCACTATGTCAGCAGGGTATATTACCATCTTACTCGGGATACAACCTTTATTGAGACAAGTGCCGCCTAACTCATCTTTGTCGACTAAGGCCACCGTCATACCATTGTTGACAGCTGCCTCAGCTATCATCATTCCACTGCCACTACCTACAATTAATACATCGAAATTTTCCATAGAAGGAAGTTAGAAGGGGTAAATAAAAAGCGGGGGTTTATTGTAGCTTTACTACGCCATATTTTTCGTAATAATCTAGCCAAATTTCTTTTAGTTCTGGCTCAAGGGTGTCTTTTATCTGATCATAGATGGTATGGATGTTCTGGATACTGTGAACTTTAAGGTTTAGCTCCCTCTCCAGGAATTGTGTTGCACTTCTCTCTTCCACATGTTCCTTGTCCCCTAGCTTCTCCTGACGATCCACTGCTATCACTACGCCAACTACCTCATGATCCCCTAGCATTTTGAGCTTCTGTATAGTCTCAACTTTCGTTATGCCAGTGGTAATAGTATCATCAACCACGAGCAGCCTCTGTCCAGGTTTAAAGTAGTTTGCACCTACAAGGAATTTATCTGTAGACATGTCACCATAATCTTTAGCCTCCTTCCTGTCATACATGTAACGCTTGTCCATGCCGTAGAGTTCATTTAGGCCCTCACATGTGAGTGTAGCTAGACTGATTCCTTTGTAGCTTGGTCCAAAGACATAGTCGAAGTCTGGTATCTCTCCTTCCTCCATTAGAAGTGCGATGTAGCTGGCAAAAGCCCACTTTAATTTTGCTAGACTCTCGCCATCTGTTAATGCACCAAGATTGATGAAATAGGGGCTTGGTCTACCGCTCTTTAGTATGAAGGGTTCATCTGGGCTGCTTGGAAATCTCAGTGCTCCGCCTTCAAGAAGTACCTCGAGGAAGACAGACTCTATTTTTCCTTTACTGACAAGTCCTCTACGCTCTATCCTAAACTTTTCATCTCTAATATTTTCCTGTATTGTACCATAGTAGGTTATGCTACCACAATAGTTACAATGTAGTTTTGTGTCCTCTACCCTTCTGCCCTTCTCTACGTTGAACTCCGTGTTTGGAGCACCATACTTTGCATTGGTTGGACAGAGAGTATTTGGACAGTTAAAGGCTCCCTCCAGGACATCTGGAATAGATATCCTTGTCTTGTCCCGAACCTGCCAGTCGCTAATAATGTTTAAAGTTGCATCAGGAGCGACAAGAGCTATTATGTCTATTTCTTTACTAGTTAGATATGTTCCCTCAATCTTTATGAGGTCTTTTGCCCCCATGCTCTGGCTGTCCACGTTCTGTGCGATAAGTGCACGAGCGTCCTCAGGGAGTTTTAGAAGTTTAAGAACCTGAAATGCTTTCCCAGGAGGAATATGGTCTATTACTATCCCGTTTTCGATCTTACTTACTAGGAGCTTCCGCTCTGTCAATTGATTACCCTTTAGAATCCATTAACGTTGATGTAAAAATGTTTTTATTAAAAATTTTAAGGAAAATCCGAAAAAGGAGTAAATTTGTTTGATGATTTTTATACCTCTTCAAGTAATTGGATTATGTATTGAAGTGCGTTTGCTATCACAGCGTTTTCCCAGTTTTCAGTCTCAGTTACCATCTCTAGACCGAGTTTTACTGCTTCCGGGCCCTTCTCAGGTGGAGCAATAGGGTCCACAATTATATAATTCTGAGCTATGAAGCTCACCTTGGCCTCAACTATCATTCCTGGCTCCAATTCATTGAATAATACATTCTCCCTGTTAAACAAAATAACTCGGCCATCTTTCATTCTGCTGATAATACTATCGCCTTTTCCTTTTAATACCAAAACAGTTAGTTCATCCCCTAAGCTAACATCGGGGGTTGATTCTTCCATATTATACAATTCAAATCAAATTAACTATATAGAGCCAGTTATTTATTTAATATGGTATATCTCACCCAAAGTACTTTTAGCGCTATTAAAATCGTATTTATATCACTAGCGATATGCTTAAATCCTTATAAAATCAAAATATCGCTAGCGTAATAAGGCGGTAGTATAAATGGAGCAGATTAGAGCAAAAGTACCAAGGGGGTTTACCCGATTTTATGTTTTGTATCTACTAACTGAAAGACCCATGACTGGGAAAGAGATCATAGAAGAGGCAGAAATAAGAAGTGAAGGTGACTGGACCCCTTCCCCAGGATTGATCTATCCTCTACTTAGCAGACTTCTGAGAGATAACCTCGTTGAGGAGGTTGATTCTGGCTTCAAGATTACCGATGAGGGACTCGATGCATTAAATCAGTATAACAGATTACAGGATCAATTTGATCGCCAGTTTCAGTTGATAAATAAACTAGGGATCTCTGTTTATACCGCTGGAAAGTTTCTAGCTGAGGAAACTATTGACCGGATAACAAGTATTAACATGTCTCTCCGAGGAAGGGTTGCACGTAAGTCTGATGATGTGCAGAGTAGGTTCGATGAGATGTATGAGGAATTTTTATTATCCGAACTTGAAAGAGTCAGAACTAAGAAAGCTGAATAATATTTTTTTTCATAAAATTACCTATATAAAAAACACTTTCATTTTAATCTAAAATAATGAAAATTTAATAATGTGGCACCGTGTACGGCTCCGAATTCTCCTATGAGAACAGTATAAAATTAAGCTGGAATCTTGGGCAATTGGTGGCGGCGGGCTAAGTACCTCGGCCAAAGCCTCGGTATTTACACCCCCGCTCCATCAAACCGGTCTTCTACCGGCGCCCTTCAACCCGAAGGTACGGATGTCTATTTTTAGGAACGGCTTCGAGCTTAGATGCTTTCAGCTCTTATCCAAAGCGGCGTAGCTGCCCGGCGTTGCCCTATCGGACAACCGGTAGACCAGAGGCCACAGAGCGATGTTCCTCTCGTACTGATCGCACTTTCCCCTCAGACATCCAACACTCCCAGTAAATAAAATCCGACCTGTCTCGCGACGGTCTAAACCCAACTCACGATCCCTTTTGATAGGCGAGCAGCCTCACCCTTGGCCCCTTATGCAAGGCCAGGATAGGAAGAGTCGACATCGAGGTACCGAACCGCGAGGTCGATGCGAACTCTCGCCCGCGACAAGCCTGTTATCCCCGGGGTAACTTTTCTGACGCTACCGGCCCTCATTAAGAAGGACACGATAGCTCGTTAAGCCTGGCTTTCACCGTCGGAACTCTTATTGTTAAAGTTCCGATCAAACTAGCTTTTGGCTTTACCCTCTACGGAAGGTTTCTGTCCCTCCTGAGCTAGTCTTTGGGCCCCCTCGATTCCTTTTCAAGGGGGTGCCGCCCCAGCCAAACTGCCCATCTACCGTTGTCCCAGACAACATGGTCTTGGTAAGGGAAGCAGTCCTGAATGTGTGGTGTTCCATTGTCGCCTCCTACGCACCCGGAGATGCGTACTCATCAGCTCCCACATACGCTCTGCAAACAGGACCGTTTCCCAGCAGCAAACTGCAGTAAAGCTCCACGGGGTCTTCTTGTTCCACTGGAAGTCGCTGGACTGTTCGTCCAGCAGCTGTGGGTTCACCGGGTTCTAGGTGGGGACAGCGGGGTCCACATGGATCCATTCATGCACGTCGTAACTTACACGACAAGGCATTTGGCTACCTTGAGAGAGTCAGAGTTACTCCCGTCGTTTAGCGGCCCTTAGCTCGGTTGTAACCAAGTTTCAGGTACCACCACTGGACAGGATTCAATAGCCGTACACAGCCTTTCGGCCTAGCGGCTACCTATGTTTTTATTAAACAGCTGGAACCCCCGAGTCACTGCGACCTACCGCACCTGGTTTCCCAAGTGCCGTAGGCACCCCTTATACCAAAGATACGGGGCTAATTTGCCGAATTCCCTCACCTAGAGTCTACCCGACACGCCTTGGGCTACTCACCCTGAGCACCTGTGTTGGTTCTGGGTACGAATACAGAAGATCCATCCCAATTGGGTTTTCATGGGATCCAGGGTACAGCCGAATCCGCCTAAACGGCAGACTATTCCTGAATTCGTCTGGTTCTCACCATTACGGTACTCCCCAGACTTTGTCAGTTAAACAGGGCGACAACCCTGCTCGACCTTCCCCGAATCGTCTCCAATTGGGCTTTGAGTTACCTCGTGTACTTCTGTAGCACTGGAATATTAACCAGTTTCCCTTTCGAGAAGTCATTTTAACGCTTCCCTTAGGATCGGCTAACTCCCGGCTGACGACGCATTGCCGGGAAACCCTTGCTCTTTCGGCGATCGGGATTCTCACCCGACTTTGCTGTTACTACCACCGGGATCTGCAATACCTGCACGGTCCACAAGAAGTCTCCCCCTTGCTTCCGCCCATACGGTACGCCTTCCTACCACAATTTATGATGCCTAAGGTATCGGCACCTGGCTTGAGACCCGTCCATCTTGGGGGCCCCAATCCTCGGCGGGTGATCTGTTACGATTTCTTTAAAGGGTGGCTGCTTCTAAGCCTACCTCCCCGCTGTTTTAGGATTACGACGCCCTTTGATTTATCACTTAGCCAGGATTTGGGGGCCTTAACCTTAGTCTGGGTTGTCCCCCTCGCGGAGCACGAGCTTAACCCGTGCAACCCGTCTCCCCGGTTCTACAACGCATGCGTATTCGGAGTTCAAAGAGGTGGTGATGGGTTTCCCCACCATGACACCTGATTGGTGCTCTACCCCGCATGCAGTCTCCCCGGAGGCTATGCTGCGACATACTTCGGAAGGAACTAGCTATCACCAAGTTAGATTGGCCTATTGCCCCTTTCCCCAAGTCAGATAAATGAATTGCATATCAATACTATTGCGGACCTCCATCAGGCTTTCGCCTGACTTCGTCCTGCTCAGGGAAAGATCACCTGATTTCTAGTCTCACCCACGTGACTTCAGGCCCTTTCAGACCTAGCGGCTCGCCCAGAGGGCTGTCCGCATTTTGGTTTCCCTACGATTACCCCTTTTCGGTTTAGTCTTGCCACATAAGTGAACTCCCCGGCCCGTGGTTCGAGACGGAGCATGGAACCCTGGTCCGCAGCTTTCCTAATGATACGTTACCATATCCTCGTTCGACTGCATCTAACCTTTAGGGCCCCAACCGTCTGTAACTGTGTGATTTCAGGCTCTTTTAACGCCCCTCGCGGGGGTCTTTTCAACTTTCCGTCACCGTAATAATTCACTATCGGTCTTGAGTTGTATTTAGCTTTGGAAGTTAATGTCTCCCACGTTCGCACTCCATTCCCAAGGAGTGTTACTCGGGAACCAAGACTGTTCCTATCAAATTGCGTCTACAGGGCTATCACCTTCTATGGCGGAGCTTTCCAGAGCACTTTGACTTCTTTGATGAGGAACTATCTTGGCCCTCACACCACATCCACAACAGGTTTCCCTGCGTGTTCAGTTTGAGCATTTTCCTGTTCGTTCGCCACTAATAAGGAAATCACGGTTGTTTTCTCTTCCTCCCCCTACTAAGATGTTTCAATTCGGGGGGTTACCGCTCCTATCGGAGCAACGCGCCGAAGCGCGTTCGGAAGTCCTATTCGGGTATCCATGGATCTTAGACTGCTTGCGTCTACCCACGGCTTATCGCAGCTTGCCACGCCCTTCATCGGCACTCAAGCCAAGTCATCCATCACACAGCGTAGTACCAGCTTTATACTGTTCCCACAGCTGGAGTCGGAGCCTATACACGGCGTCATCGCCATGACCATCTGTCCAGGACGGTTAGGCTATGCCCTTCACCCCCAACTTTTCGTTTGGGTGTTGCACATTATTGAAATTTAGATGGGTCGAAGCTTGATCGCTTCCTTGCTTCTATTCTTTCTTAGGAGGTGATCCGGCCGCAGGTTCCCCTACGGCCACCTTGTTACGACTTAACCCTCCTTACGTTGCCCAGATTCGACACGGCCAACTTTCGACCATGCCTCATCCAAACGACATTCGGGTGGTTCGACGGGCAGTGTGTGCAAGGAGCAGGGACGTATTCACCGCACGATGATGACGTGCAGTTACTAGGCATTCCATGTTCATGAGGGCGGGTTGCAGCCCTCAATCCCAACTGAGATACGGTTTAGGGATTGGCTTCCCCTTTCGGGGTTGCAGCCCTCTGTCCGTACCATTGCAGCCCGCGTGTGGCCCGGGAGATTCGGGGCATACTGACCTGCCGTTGCCCGCACCTTCCTCAGCCTTATCGGCTGCGGTCCCACAAGAGTGCCCAGCATCCCTATAGGATCTGATGGCAACATGTGGCACGGGTCTCGTTCGTTATCTCACTTAAGAGAACACCTCACGGCACGAACTGGCGACGGCCATGCACCTCCTCTCAGCTTGTCTGGCAAGGTCTTCAGCCTGGCCTTCACTCTGCTGTCGCTCCCGGTAAGATTCCCGGCGTTGACTCCAATTAAACCGCAGGCTTCACGCCTGGTGGTGCTCCCCCGCCAATTCCTTTAAGTTTCAGCCTTGCGGCCGTACTCCCCAGGTGGCATGCTTAACGGCTTCCCTGCGGCACTAGGGTGGCACGTGGCCAACCTAACACCTAGCATGCATCGTTTACGGCTGGGACTACCCGGGTATCTAATCCGGTTCGCTACCCCAGCTTTCGTCCCTGACCGTCAGACGTGTTCTTGTCAACAGCCTTCGCCACTGGTGGTCCTCCGGGGATCAAAGGATTTCGCCCCTACCCCCAGAATACCGTTGACCTCTCCCACTCTCTAGCCGAGCAGTATTTCCCGCAGTCCAACGCTTGAGACGCTGGATTTAACGGGAAACTTACTCAGCCGGCTACGGACGCTTTAGACCAAATAATCATCCCCACCACTCGAGGGGCTGGTGTTACCGCGGCGGCTGACACCAGTCTTGCCCCCCTCTTATTCCTCGGGCGTTTTAGACCCAAGAAAAGCCACCTTCTTCAGGTAGCACTCGAGGTAACCCCTTCACACGTGTGTGCATTGAGGAGGTTTCGCGCCTGCTGCGCCCCGTAGGGCCTGGGCCCTTGTCTCAGTGCCCATCTCCGGGCTACCACTCTCATGGCCCGTACCGGTCAAAGGTTTGGTGGGCCTTTACCCCACCAACTGCCTGATCGGCCGCAGCCCCATCCTTAGACAGGTCACAAAACATGTTTGGGACCCCTTTCAGCATAATACCATTCCAGGACATCATACCTATCGCAGATTAGCCCCAATTTCTCGGGGTTGTCTCCGTTCTAAGGGTAGGTTAGCTACGTGTTACTGAGCAGTGTGCCACTTCCAGACATAGTTCTGGTCGTTCGACTAGCATGGCTTAGTCCCACCTCGATAGCAGTGGGGTCCGACGGGATCAATCGGAATGAGTAAACCGCAAGTATTAATTTAAAACTGGATTGAAACGAGGAAGCATAATCTTTGCTTCGACCCTTCTCAGACTCGAAGACATCCCTGTCTTTACTCGAGTCATCATACATGTTCCCGCCATCGGAGGTCGATTCTTCATCCTGAGGCAAATGCCTCTGTCAAATCGTAGCCGCCGTCTACTGGGCGGACGCGATTGCTCGCACCAACTGTACCACAGAGTATAAATAAAAACGTTATGCTTTTGCACTAATAAGGTCTAAATGTCAGAACAATACGCTTTTCGACCTTAAAATTATGTGATTGTCATTATATTTTGAGACATAGATGATGCGGTATATTGGTTTAGAGTTAGCTTCAATTATTGAATTTACTAATTTCCCAGTTACATTCTTCCATCTTTGTGATAAAGTTAAGTAGCGTTCTCAATAGAGCTTCATTCATTAATTTTCCTTTATGGGGGCTTGCTTTAGTTGGGTCCCCAGTAGCTCCATATGGAGTAATCTCACTAAATATCCACTTGTATTGAATAGCTTCTGGTAATTTGGGAACTACCCCTTTGGCTTCATCCATATTTACCAGTTCTGGCTTGATATGGAGCATTATTGATGTCTCCCCTTCACCTCCGTGTCCAAGACCGTCCCATACTTCAAAGGTATTCTTTGGAAGTAATTTTGATGCTGTTTCCCACCAGGCTTCCAATACTGCTATCTTGAATTCGGGGTTATTTGTCCGGTATTCATTTGTGGCTGCTTGTATAGCTGGAATGTTTCCATCGTGGCCATTGATAATTAACAGACGCTTGATATTATGTCGATCTAAGGATTTGAATATGTCTTTCAGTATATGCATCAATGTCTCCGTGCTAAAAGAAAGGGAAATAGGAAAGCCACTGTAATGATGGCTCATGCCTATTGGAATAGTTGGAAGCATAAGGATATTGACTTTGGAAGCGATTTGATTCGCAAGATGATGAGCCACAATAGTATCTGTCCCATATGGAAGATGACTCCCATGGTACTCCGTTGACCCTATTGCTAGAACAGCTTTGTTAAAATTATTTGCTCTAAAAGTATGACCATTCATCTCGATTATGGACTTTGACATTTCAAGATCTATAAGGATGTTTGATTAAATTAACTGTATTATAAAATAGAGTTTATTACCAAAATAATTGTGAGCATACTTAAAAACCAAAAACATGCCATGAAAGATACGGTGAACGAGATGTCTGGTGAATATAAAACAGAATCAAAATTCCTTTTCTAAACAGAATAGATCAACCAAAAAAATCAATCTCAATACTCTTAGACGCTTGAAAAGACAGGGTAAGAAAACTGTATTTGTAACAGCTTACGATTACCCAATGGCCAGGTTAGCGGACCTAGCGGGAGTAGATTTGATCCTTGTTGGAGATAGTGTTGCGAACACTACCCTTGGATACAGCTCAACTATCAGCGTTGGGATGGATGAAATGATACATCACTGCAAGGCGGTTACAAGAGCCACAAGCCGCGCTTTTGTAATAGGCGACATGCCATATATGTCATATCAACCGAGTGATGAGGTTGCAATAAAGAACGCTGGAAGATTCATTTCTGAAGCAGGTTGTGATGCAGTAAAATGTGAAGGCGGAAAAAGAGTTGCTAGTAGAGTAAAAGCTATGGTTGATGCAGGAATAGTAGTAATGGGCCATATAGGCTTGACTCCACAAAATATCGGTCAATTGGGTGGGTATAGAGTACAGGGAAAAGATACTGAGGGAATTCAGGTTTTAAAATCTGATATCGTAGCACTACAGGAGGCTGGTTGCCATATGGTACTTCTGGAGGCTATGCCTCCATTGGCTGGCAAAGTGCTTACAGAGGCTGTTGATATGCCAGTCTATGGAATAGGAGCAGGCCCATTTGTTGATGGACAATTACTTATCCTTCATGATATTATTGGATTACAAGACCCCGGTATATTGAGGAAGCCTTCATTTGTCAAAAGATACTCGGATGTAGGCTCGATTATACTTGATAGTATTAAGACATATTCTGATGAAGTTCGTACCGGTGTTTTCCCATCTGAGGAATATTGTTACAAAGGTTATTACCAGAAAGTGTGAGACATTTTTTAATTCAGAAACATAAACCTACATTAAGGGATAATAGAAGAATATTGAAATATTTTTTACAAAATATGTGTTTGAATACAGCACAATTTAAATTGAAAAACCTATCCAAAGGTAATGCAGGGGCTAGTACATTGAAGAAAGCTTGCGTCACGATGCTGTTCATAATATTGATATCAGCTTGCATTCCCGTCTGGGGACAGAACGGAATCTCATGGATTGAAGAATATACTCTAGAAGATTATCAAACAGGTCAGCTGGTTCTATCCTGGAATGCTGGCGATCAACAACTTTTACAAAATGCTCCGGTGCTTGCTGGAGATGAGTATAACCTGAATTTTAGGTTAAATGTCAGGCAGACCGTTGATAATGCAGTACTTGAATTACGTCTCTCAGAGGAGATAGAGAAACAGTCAGAGGAGGTATTCTGGGAGATAGGTACAGTGGAGCTTCCTGTTACACCTGATTTCAACCCCGCTCAGAGAAGTTTTAGGTTTAACCATATTGAGGGAGTTTATGAGATTAACGTGATTGGTAGAATTGATAGAAATCTAACCAGAGTAGGGGATAGTATTGTGTTGCATAAGCCGGTGAATCTTACAGTTGTGGAATTGTGGGGACCAGCTCAGACCCTATATGATAATATTACAATCACGGTTATTGATGAGAAAATAGATGACTATCGATTCTTGCTAAGGCAAAAGGAGGCTCAGCTAGAGCAATACAGAGCAACAAACGTAGACCCAGCCTTTATCCAGTTATCTGAGAACTTCTTGGAGTTAGCCAAACAACAGGCTGAAAATGGATTAGTCGATACTGCGATAAACTTGCTTGAGACAATGGAAGTAGAATCACCTCCAACACAGACAGGGCCAAGTTTCCAAGAGCAGTATTTCCTACCCGTAACTGGGGCTTTATTAATACTCAGTATAATAGGTATAGTATTATTCGTAAGAACTCGAAGCAGACTAGGTTTCAAAACAATGATCGTTGAAGACCAGATAAGGGAGATGGAAGCCCTCCAAGCAAGAGCCCAGAGAATAGACAGAAACCTTGCCAATAGACTTGAGGAGATAAATGATCGACTAAAAGAAGCGGAGAGAGCCTAATGTCAGAACTAGGATACAGCAGCATCATACACATCGTTGGACTCGGGGGAGCAGGAACCAACGTTGTAGAAAATTTCCTAAAGAACGAGAAAACAATGCAGCTACTTGACAGCAGCGCAACAAGACTTAGCCTCATGGCCATGGATATAGCTGACCCGGACATCAAGAGCCTTGATGAGGCATATAATAAGATCCAGGAACAAATGCGAAGAAAGGGAATACCACAGGAAAGAGTCAACCTGATATCAAAAAGCGTGAAATTCCCCTCAGCTGAGGCCATGTTTGACTTTGTTCAGAATAAGTTCAAGGAGCATTTGTTGAACGAGGGTGTTAAGCTTCGTGAATACAACCCCTGGCTTCCAAGTACGGTTGCTATACCCCCCTTGGCAGGTGGTGCTGGAAGAAGACGTAGCCTCGCTAAGGCAATTTACAACCTGAATTATTACCAATTAGGAATCATCAAATCGTTTACTAATATATTCAAAGATGCTGCCTTGAGCAGCATTCATAGTCCAATTATTTTAATTGTTTTTGGTCTTGGGGGAGGGACTGGTTCAGGCATGGTTCTTGATTTCGCAAGACACCTGCGCCAGTCAGTCGGTAGTGGTGTGCCAATAATTGGCCTATCCATACTTCCTTGCCCTGGTGACGACCCCCCGGCTAAAGGTTATAGCGCGTTTAATGGAATAAAGGAATTTGATTTGCTAATCAACAGAGAGAAAAACGAGTTGATAGTAAATGGTCTAGGAGAGGTATACAGGAACCCTTTCAACAGCGTGTTATTCTTGCCATTGATGCCTGCTTACAGTAAGACAGGGAATATCATAGAAGCCAGAGAGGAAATCGATCGAATGATTGTCGAGATGATCTATGTCCTCATGGATTTCGACATGGCAGACTTGATGAGTGGTATTGGAACAGAAGTAGGACTCACAGATGATACTATTCATACCTTAAGTATGGTAAAGGTAAACTATCCTGTAGATGCCTATGTTGAGGCCTTCCTATCAAACCTCGAAAAGATGCAGCATTTAGCTGAGATCAGAAAGGAAAAGCTGGAGATACTAAGGAAGCTTGAAAGGGTATTAGATATCAAAAGAGAAGAACTCAATGAGTTATACAAGGATTATTTGATAAGAACAAATAGCTATTCCTACGAAGAATTTGATGAGAAAGTTGAACAACTAATTTACAGCAGTCCACGATTTGAGGAAGATTACAACCTATACATTAAGGGTATAGAAACCCAGATCAATAAATGGATAGATGAGACGATACAGTTCGTTGAGACCATAAGCCTCGTTTCAACCGAGGGC
>WJIV01000180.1 GCA_014730055.1 Candidatus Bathyarchaeota archaeon | reverse complement strand
TCCGGTATCCTTGGCTCAACACTAACCTCACCCGGCCTAACGGAGTGAGGCCAGAAGCTGGCAGGGAAGTGACTCGTATGAACCGTTGGAGCATCAAGAGCCTCTTGGATATCCATATCAAATATTATGTAATTAAGGAAGAACTGGAGCGTCCACTGATCCTGCTTGTCCCCACCCGGAGTACCAAAAACCATGAACTGCTCATCGTCTTTGGTGACGAGGCTGGGGGTGAGGGTCGTACTGGGTCTCTTACCAGGCTCTAAGCACTCAGCATGGCCGGGGTCCAAGTGAAGCATCTGAGCCCTTGTACCCATCGGAAAGCCCAGACCAGGGACGAGGGGGCTTGTCCTTATCCATCCCCCACTCGGAGTTGCCGAGACCATGTTTCCCCACTTGTCAACTACATCCAGATGAACCGTATCTCCCTCGAACCAATGTTTTTTCCCGTGCTCTTCCAGTTTCTTTGGCTCAACACCTCCTGGCCTATGGAGCATACTGGCATTCTCTGGGTCGACTAATTCCCTTCTTTTATCAGCGTATTCTTTAGATAGCAGCCAGTCCAGAGGGACTTCTGCGAAATCAGGGTCCCCGTAATACTCCTCCCGGTCAGCAAAAGCAAGTTTAGCGCACTCTATCCATGTGTGCAGATAGTCAACTGAATTGTGTCCCATACTCTTTAGATCAAAACCTTCTAGCAGTCTAAGCTGCTGTAAGAACACAGGTCCTTGAGTCCAGGTATTACACTTATGTACATCTAGCTCCATAAAGTCGACCGAAACAGAGTCCTCAAATCTTGCACGGTAGTTACTGAAATCTTCAAGAGTTAATAGACCATGGTTTTCCTTATCATATACGTCCCTTACAGTCGTTGTCTGCATGAATTGGATGATCTTCTCAGCTATTGGTCCATTATAGAAATGTTCTCTAGCAGATTCTATCCCGTCAATTCTTGATCCAGCTCTCTGAGAGAGTTCAGAGATTTTCTTAAAAGTATCGTACCAATCAGGGTTTCTCAATACCTGCCCAATGACCGGTACTTTCCTACCCGGAAGGTAGATATTCGCAGATGTAGGCCACTCCCTAAGAAATCTATCTCTAACTCTCTCAAGAAATTCCTTCAGAGTAGGATAAACCGGAAAACCATCTCTAGCAATCTCAAGAGCTGGCTCCAAAACGTCGTGGAGGTTTAGACTCCCGTACTCTTTAAGGGTGATTAGCCATGAGTCAAACGCCGCTGGTACCACGGCTGGAGTAAATCCATCCTCAGGTATCATAGGGTATCCTTGTTCTCGGAACCACTCAATAGTTGCATTCATGGGAGCAGGTCCCTGACCATTAACAGCCAAAACCTTTCCATCCTGATTGTAGAGAAGTATCGGAGATTCACCAGCTACACCAACTAGATGGGGTTTTAATATTGTTAGACAAAACCACATTGCTGCTCCTGCATCGAAGGCGTTTCCACCCTCCTTCAAGATTTGTAGTCCCGCTCCCGTTGCGATGTAGTGGCTGCTAGCTACAACCCCGTGTGTCCCCATTATTACCGGGCGTGTCGTAAAAACCATGGATATCAAATGAATCCTAGATATTAGAATTTGTTGAAATTTTATTTCTTATAAATGCAAAGTGCCCGAATGTTCTTGCTTAGGAGATGCAGTTTCCAGAGCCAAAGCCCTGTTCAGTTGAAGCCCATCTCTTATGCTCGGCGATTTTCTGACTTTTCGCTTCTTGAGTCAGAGGCTCGCTCCCATTCGGGCATTTCTATATAATATTGAGATTACATAAATTACTTGTGTTACATATATCTATTAAATGCAATATAGATTGACGTTTGGGGAACCCGATCTTTGTCACTTACATGTTAATAATGTCCGTAAGACATGAGACGAAAAAATGTTGATCAAAAACTCCAAATAACAAGAATCAATAAAATACATATTGTAACAAGCAGCACAATAATATCCTCAAAAATGTAGAATATTCTTAAAAAACAGCTAAAGATAATTAAACAGCTATTCTTAAAAATTGGTACTGTATAGCATGGATGCGTGAGCCCGTAGCTCAGCACGGATAGAGCACAGACCTCCTAAGTCTGGGGTCGAGGGTTCGAATCCCCCCGGGCTCGCTTCACTTTTATATCGGGTCCCTTTTATAGCGGTTTAGCGCCAAGATTCTTGGTTAGGATGGGGAAATACGACACGTTTATGGAGAATCCTGACGTAGAGAGGTGGTATACAAACCTGTCACGAGGAAGTGTTACCACAGCTAAGGTGTATTTTAGGAGGCTAGGGCTTTTCTGTGAACAGAATAATTTATCCCCAAAGCAGCTTGTCCAACTGGGAAAGGAGAATAGAAAAAAGCTCGAAGACCTCGTTCAAGACCATGTAACAAAAATGAACCTTGGAAAGAATCACTGATGTCCTTATTTTAATCAGTTTCTTCTCACTCGCACATCCAATTATACCTTATAGTTTTGACTAACTAATTATTTAACAGGCTGAAATAAGTGCATTAAATAAACATATCAATAAATGTGAGTCCTAAGAAACTCCTTACTATTATCAATAAAATATTCAGATCTATCCACTTTCATCGGACCGGGTATCAACCAAAGGTAAGTAAACTTAATTTATCTTTAATATCTACGAAAAAATAGTTAGAATTACGGAGACATAGAATTGAAAATAACTGAATCAAGAAGACAGATACTCGGAGTAATACTACTAGTCTCGATTGCCTCGTTCCTAATCTGGTCTTTAACAGCATCTGGAAACAATAAACCCAAAAACGAAGAAACCAACTACGACACATTGATTACCGAGATACAAAATCTCAACACCACAATAATACTCCAAGAACAGAAAATCCACGAACTAGAAATGATCATAAGAAAATATGAAAATAACCAAACAGCTTTAACACAAAGAATAATCGCACTCGAAAACTCCGCGTCATCCAACGCAGCGGAACTCAATTCAGTTAATTCAGACATCGAATCCATATTAACGCAAATAGAGTCAGCTGAAAACCTTGAATTAATCTCCGTATCAGATGAGTTAGAGGCACTGGATCATAGAATGGATAGATCAGAGGCATACCTGCTCTTGAAGAAAACAATGTCTAGACCCGGTGCATATATCGTTAGCTCTGTCACTGAGGCCATATTCAAGGAACTCTTAACAAGGTACCCAGCAATCGCTCCAATCGAAGGAAAAGTTAAAGAAATCATAGCCAAGGCTATCAACTCTAAAACACCTTCTTTAGTCTGGTATGGTAGGAGCTGTGATAGGGTTAACCCTAACTGCTATCTGACATACGTTGTCACTTATTTTCCCTTGGAGGTAGATACCGGCTTACCTGTTGTTGGAGAAATAATTGTAGCAAGGGTTGCTCTTGTTGTTTCAGGTCAGGTTGACGTTAATCACAATATTGTTTTGCCTAATACTATTGAGGTTGCTTCAATTAACTTGGAGGAATAGTATTGGCCTCAAAAACTCTGTTCTCAACCTTTTTTCTGGGCGCTATAGTTGGGGGTGTTCTTGGATTAATGGTTGCTCCACCCCTGGAAAAGCAGCCTAATCTTAATCAGATTGCCGATTTAGAAGAACAGATTATAGAGCTACAAACGAACATAGCTGACTTGGAGACTCGATTTGATGAATTAGATGTTAATAATTCGATAGTAGTTTATGTTGGTAGCCGGAATTCTATGATATATCACCGACAATCGTGCTTATATGTTAGACAAATTGATCCGGGAAATAGAATTACTTTCTTCTCGGGTAAAGATGCTGTTTCAGCTGGATATCGACCTTGTAAGGTGTGTTTACCATAACCAATAAAGTAGGAAAAAGATAATGAAGCTTTTTCGAGATTTCTCTATAGTTTTGCCCTTTCTTGGTCTAGCTCTAGGATATGTTTCTTATGTTTCTATAATGTTTTTCGTAACTGTTGGTATGCCAAACAAGGTAGTTGGCACGATCACTTTTCCAGTGGTTGAAGAGTTGACCAAGTTGTCATTAACCCTTGTATTCGCTAAGATCTTTAACTTAAATTTTCATGAAGCTGTGATCTTGGGGTTTATGACTGGTGTTGGGTTTCGTTTTCCTGAGATGGGGATAAAGACCAAGTCTTCTATTAGCTTCTTGTTAGGTTCAATGGGTCATGGGTCTTGGACTTGTGTGGGTTTGAAGGGATATTTCAGGTTCTTGATAATGGTAAATGGTGGGAGTTGCTTTGTATCGTGATGGCGATGGTATTTCACTTTGGGTTTAATCTATTTGCAGGTGGAAATATTCTGGTCTGGAGAAGATTTCTCGGAATATAACTATTATTGCATTTTTTTCAACTTAGGTTATTACCTGAACGGTAGAAAAATGTTGATGATGTCCCTTAGTTAATGCGACATGTTAATTCAAGGGGGCTACCGTTCAGGTATTGAATGGTATGTTTAAGTCATATATAAGTAAAAGGTTGCTATGCTATATAGTCTATATCAGTTTAGTAACTATCTCTTTTACCGAATTTTTCTAGGTATAGCTCCTCGCTTTTTCTTATGAACACTATTTTGTTGATTTGCTTGCTCATTCTCTGGTTCAGCTTGTGCTGGTAGTCGAAATACTTCTTCATCACTATCAGGTCATCGGTGTCAAGTGTCCTTACATGCTCCGCGAGTTTGGGCATAATCTTGATGAACTTTTCAACAGTTTCAGAGTAATCTTCATGATCAAATGATTCCATGGGGGAACCCACGGCAAAGGTATTCAATATTTAATGATTGCGTAACTGACTTATTTTGCTT
>WJIV01000179.1 GCA_014730055.1 Candidatus Bathyarchaeota archaeon | reverse complement strand
TATTAAGCCGGAAAAAAGCGGTATGACTAGGTTATCGTTCAATGGCGTAGGTAGGGCCTCTGCTATTGCCCCGGATATTGAGCATATTATTGACTCCGCGGGATTAAGGAAAAGCAGGCATCCTAGAAATGAGGCTATTATGAAAGCTATTAATCCCTCAATGGTTTTATCATTTGCGAGGGGTAGCTGGTGTTTACCCAGTGTTTTTCCAATGATGGATGCGGAGGGATCTCCTAAGGCCAGTACGGTGATGGATGCGGATGCTATGTGTTCTGGAAAGATGAGGAGTGAGATTGCTATACCCAGTGCGAAGTATATTGGTGCATCAACGTACTCTGTGGCTTCTATCTCCAGGGTATTGGCCTGGGTAAACCATGATATCAAGGGGACGTCTTTTCCTAGGTATCTTATTACCTCGGATCCAAAGTAGGCGAGAGTTGTCAATATTAATAGGAAGGCGATTAATCTGCTGCCGAGATATTCTATTAAGATCAGTGGGATGAATATTGCTGAGGTGTGGACGGCCTTTCTAAGGATAGTTGATGGTTTTGGTCGGTGTTTCTTAACTTCTTTCCCTTCGATTATAGACATAAGTTCCCCGAGGTTTCCTTTAGCTATCCTATCACTGTAGAGTGTTAGCATAAAATCTGGCCTGTAACCGATACTAAGATCGCTCATCTTAAACAGGGTTATATTGTTCTTGTCATCCGCTATTGATACAATGGAGTAATCCTCCAAGTTATTTTCCTCAATTATGAGGCGGAGAACCTCGCTCTTACCCCCTTCCTCCACGAGTGCCCCAGTGACCTGCCCTGTTACTCTACCATCTTTGATGATAACATGAGGTCCAACCGCATGGTCAACTTTTAGCGAGCTGGCTATAAGATCCAAGGCCTGCTGAGGTATCCCTGAGGTTATTAGCACTATTTTATGACCTCTATCCCTTATTTCCTCGAAAAGTTCAACCACACCTGGTTTCAGGTCTATGTCCCTGATAATTATCAGGAGTTTTTCCTCTTCAAGCCCTTCGAGGTGCCTGAATATTTCAACTAATGCTCGGTCTATAGGTATCAAGCCGAGAGAGTAGAGTGAGCCAGCCCAGAGGACGTTTAAGAGCTTACCTGGCCTATACCTGAGAAATATCTTGATGAGATACATGGCCTTGGGGATTATTACGCCCTCTACGTCTATGGCTATTAGCTTCTTTTTCACGGGGTTTAATTTATTCTTTGATTTTTATAGGTTTATGGCTTGGGGTCGTAGGTTTAGGGATTTAGGGTAGTTTGTATTCAATTGGTAATTTCTTGATTATTTCCAGATGCTTTGGTAAACAAGTGTAGTTAAATATCTAGTTTTTTTATAATCAGTTACAGGATGTCACAGAAAACATTCATAACAAGACCATATAGGGAGGGGGATGAAGAACAGATTATCGTTTTACTTGAGATGGTCTTCGGTGATTGGCCGAGATTTGATCTTGAGTGTACGAAGAAAGAGCACTGGACTTGGAAGATGAAAGACACGCCAACCGGAATAAACCCGACAGTGGTTACCGAGACAGAGGAGGGAGATATAATTGGCGTCTCTCAGGGTATTTTTAAATGGGCGAAGATTGGTGATGGGGTCTATTTAATTAGGAAAGGAGCCGAGCTGGCGGTCCATCCTGATTACAGGCGTATGGGGATCAGTAGTGAGGCTAGGAAAGTTAGGAAAGAGATTACCAGAAGAAGCAACGCTGTGATGACCTATAACTTGACTTCGAATGAGATCCTCATAAATAGGAATAAGAGAAAGAGGGCTGAAGAGCGTTCCCCTGAGTTCCCTTATCCCATAAAGCAGCTTGTGAAGATTGAAAACATTGACGAGTTTATGAATTATTATGAGAAGGGGAACAAGGTCTCATTGTTTAGATCCTGGAGTATTCGAATTGGTTTTCGTCTTCTAAGATTTATGAATATGGTTTTTGGTTTGCTATCATCAAGTTTTTCTAAGAAAGAAGAGGTGGAATTGAGGAGAATTGACCGATTTGATGATGTCGATGAGTTCTGGGATGAGATAAAGAATGATTATAACTGGATTAGCGTTAAATCCAAGGATGTTCTGAACTGGAGGTACTGCGATATCAGGGGTGGTTCTTATGATATTTGGGTGGCTGAACAGGACCAGGTGTTGTTAGGCTATGTGGTGACCAGGATAAACAGAGTTGAGGAGTCGCATCCTGTGGGTTACTTGATGGAGGTTCTGGCTCAAAGAGGTAGGGAGGATGTAGTTGAGTTGCTAGTAAATGAAGCTCTCAGTTATTTTGATGAGAATAATGTTAATGCGGTTTACTTCACTGTAGTTGGTGGTCATCCGTATGAGAAGATAATGTACAAGCATGGTTTTCTCGATAGCAGGATAAGGCCTTACATTTATTACAGGGTTTATAGGCGCCTCGATGATGTGGACAAGTTTAAGAACTCTAGTCCGGATAGGCTTCACTACCAGTTTAGCGAATTTGACTCTATTTGAGTTTTGATTAGCTTAATTTCATTGGCACTCGGGTTTACGTATATTTTTCTTTTCCTCGTTTTTCTGTGACTTTCACGGGCTTATCTCCACGTTTATGTGGTTGTTGACGGTGATAGTCTCACATTTCAGGTTTGGAACGGTTTGGTTCTGTTGTTCCTTTTACGTTGATCTTTTACATTTCATTTTCTTCTCTATCTGTACCCCCTTCTTTTCTTTAAATAGGGCGATATGTTTAGATTCAGATAAAGTTATATATATGTTATCTGTTTTTACATATTGAGTATTTCAGAAATATTTGAAAATTCATGGTGGTGGTTTGGAGGTGGTCTCGGAGAAGCGTTACAGGTGTTGCCTGTACGAGAGAGGTGGTGAGGATAAGTATATCTGTACCACAGATGAAGAGTGCCCGGAGCTTGAGGGATGGAGGTTTGTGGGCTCCTGGGGTGTGGATAGCTGTGACGACTGCAAGGGGGAGAGAGGAGTAGCTAAATCGAGGGATGATCTCGTTATTAGGCTCCCTCCCCCTGAGTTCTTGGAGCTATCTGAGGAGAAAGCTAAGAAGGTGAGGTTTATCCTGGAGTGGTTGAAGGAGCATTACGGGGACGAGGATGAGTGGACTGACCCCACTCATTGAGAAACCTGCATATGATATCATTTCTTTCTCAGGTAGTCGTAGGCGGATAATAGGTGAACCTTGGTTACGTGCATGTATTCCTCTACCTCTACGTACTCATCTGTTGTCCCCATTCCATGGTTCGTTGGGCCATAGTAGTACGAAGGAACACCTAGTTTGCGCCAGAATTTTAAGTCAGAGCCGCCTAGACTTACTATCGGGAGGGGGTCTATGCCCATTAGCTGTGAGTTCCTTCTCAGCGTCAGGGCTATCTCGCTGTCGGGTGGGCTCCAGAGGGGTCCGTCATATCTTGTCTCCTCGAGGCTGGCACTGGGGTATCTCTTGAGGATCTTCTCTATCTCGGGTATGACCTGTTCCCGGGTTAGGCCCGGTGGTATCCGGAGATCGACCTCGAAGCTGCATTCACGGGGTATCACGTTCACCTTGACCCCTCCCTCTATCTTACCAATGTTGACTGTGAGTCTCCTCATGAC
>WJIV01000178.1 GCA_014730055.1 Candidatus Bathyarchaeota archaeon | reverse complement strand
CATGATCTTATCTCTTACCGGGTCAAAGAAAATCCTATGACCTAGTCTACTTTCAGGGACTGCATTTTCGCTCAATGGTGCGTGAACAATTACAATGAAGTTTATACCAATTATAAGACAATCAAGAAAAAAGACAAAGGTGGGAAAAATTTTTCCTTGGCTTTCTTTTATACAGATTAAACTGAAAAATATTAGAATTTTCCTAGAAGAAAATAGGGTTTTTTACAAAAGCAGGCCGGATACTAAATATCTAAATTTTTAAAATCGATACACGCTTATATCCTCAAGAATTAACTATAACCAACTATAATTAGTATCTATGACTCAACGCGCACACGATGAACTCCGCAACCTAAACTTTGATATCGGCTTCCAGAAACACCCCAAAGGTTCTGTACTCGTCAGTTTCGGCGATACCCGGGTGTTATGCAGTGCTTCCGTTCAGCCCGGAGCACCACATTGGAAGCTCGCGCAGGATCTTCCCGGTGGATGGGTTAC
Source organism: Candidatus Bathyarchaeota archaeon (assembly GCA_014730055.1). Next base: position 6,191 of record WJIV01000178.1, on the reverse strand, counting down.
AAGCGAATACAGCATGCTTCCAGGATCAACGGAAAGCCGTAAATCCCGCCCATGGGGGAGCAGAGTTGACTCACGTGGCGTTGAAATTAGACGTCTAATTGGCCGTAGCCTGCGTGCCGTTGTTGACGTGGAGGCCATAGGCCCAAACTCTATTTATATCGACTGCGATGTCATCGACGCCGATGGTGGAACCCGTTGCGCCAGCATTACAGGCGGTGCGGTGGCGCTCTACCAGGCACTGCGCACGATGAAAGATGAAGGGGAGATTGAGGTCTTTCCTATGAGTGAGATGGTCGCCGCTGTCAGTGTTGGCATCAAGAACGATGAGGCTATTCTGGACTTGGACTATGAACTCGACTCAACTGTTGACGTCGATATGAATATAGTTATGACTGAGAGCGGTGGACTCGTGGAGGTACAAGGAACAGCCGAGGAGAAGGCCTTCACCAGAGACCAGATGAATCAGATGCTTGATCTAGCCGAAAAAGGCATCAAAGAGATCATAGCGGCTCAGAAAAAGGCACTGGGAATTTAACACATGTGCTCATAATCAATCTGCTAATTTAGATAGAGCACCCTGAAGTTATATGATCGTTGTCTAGTTCGATTCTTGGCAGAAATATTTGATATCCCTTGAACGAAAATCAGAGACAACAATATCAGCTTCATGAGAATTAGAGGAGTCAACAAACTCCTCATAATTTGAACATATTTAGATCTTGAGATAGAAAGTTTATGGTTTTTCGATTTTCTACACTTAGATATGATTCATATCGGCCCAAAATCTTGATAAATAGCAACTTTCCACTCTATTATATATCAATATAAACATCCAGTTCGCTCTCTTATCTTCGTATATCTTGATGTTTTTATACTTTCATTTTAGAATTTCACAAAACACGCAATCAATCACAATGTGAAGCCTGATTGTGTTTGTTCTAAAGAATCCTTATTTTTTTATGGATTAGACGCTCATTCTTTTCTCTACCCTAATCTGAAGTTGATTCAGCAAGTATGGATGGTTTCTGGTCATGATCTGGGATGATTTTTTCAACGTCCCTTATCGAACTGAACATGTATCCCCCTAAACCAGCTAGGGTCCCAGCTAAGCCAGTTAATACAAATATCAAGGCCATCCCAGCTCCCGGACCAACGCCAACAAGCCACCCAAATGCTGGAGCGAGCAGGCCTCCAGACATCATAGCTGGCTCCATAACCCTATCCGCCATTGGGCCCGCGATAAGAAGAGCCACAGGCTGAGAGGCCTGAGCTATCAAGGCCCGTGTAGCGAAAACCCGTCCCTGATACTCTGGTGGGACCTTCGACTGCCATATGGCCTGACTACATCCGTTAGTTATAGGGTTAATAAACATCAACATAAACGCCGCAACAGCCCATACCAAAAGCCCCCGTCCCAGACCCATTAAAACAACGCTGAATAAGCAGCTAGATGATATCCCCATAAGCAAGCCATCCACCTTACGCCTCGGTCCTCCCCATGCACTCATAAACAGACCACCAACAACACCACCTATACCAAATGCAGACTGCACAACTCCGAGGACCACGTTGTCGCCAGTTCGGCTCAGTATCATGGGAGCAAGTAAAGCAAAACTAATACTGCAGGAAAAGTTGGCGACAAAAAATACACCCTGTAGCCCTAGGAGGCTTGATCTCTGGAAAATGTACTTGAAACCAAATACCGAGTCCTCTAGCAGACTATTCGCCTTCTCCTGGTCTTTATTCCTGGGTTGAGGAATATCGATAACAGCAAGGGCAAGAACAGCTACCATGAAGCTCAGAGCATCAAAAACCATTATTCCCCCGGTCTTTACGTGTGGGAGCAGTATACCTGCTGCCACAGGCGCGAAAATTCCAGAGGCGGATCGGGCGAGGCTTAACATCCCATTAGCCCTGGAGTACTGTTCTTTATCCAGCATTAAGGTAACAAGGGTTGAGAAGGCTGGGAACTGGAAAGCTTGGAAGGCTCCTGATAAAACGGATGTAATGTAAAGGTGCCATACCTCTAACCTACCGAATGAGAGTAGCAGTAGCAAGATCAGAGTTGAGACTCCTGATGCAATGTCACTGATCATGGTTACCAGCTTTCTATCCCACCTGTCTACCAGTGCCCCAGCCAGCGGACTCGCTAAAATATATGGTAAAGCGTAGGCAAAACTGACGAGTGCAAGTGATGTAGCTTCTCCTGTTTTTTCCCATGCCCATATTGTAAGAGCGAACTGGGTCATCCCGGTTCCAAGGAATGATATTAGTTGTCCGAGCCAAACTACGGTGAACCCCTTTAGTCCTGAGAATCCTCTAGATCTGTCCATTTTCCTCGAAAGATCTGTAATTGACTTCATTTATAATTAAGACTCACAAATTCTGAATACAATTAATAATCACAAATTGTGACTACCTGTAAAGGTTAACCAAGAATTAAGCATGTTTGGAAAATCAATATATTATGTAAGAGACGTCTGGTATCTCATATTTATTTAATTCATTTGGAAATATTATGGTGTGAGAGATAGTTACTGCTATAAGATTATGAGTAGTCTCCTAATACTCATAATTTTTCATTCTACACAGATAGGTTATGCCTCTGAGATTATTGAGTTGGATTCTGGTCTCAGAATAAGAGGGCAAGAAACAAGGGAATACAATAATATGGACATAATCATCAAGGGTGATATTTCAATAGATGAAAACGCCTCATTAAGTTTTCATGGCTGTAACCTTACAATCCTATGGCTAATAGGCTCAGATAAACCACACATAGGCGTCTCAGGCAATGGAAGCCTCTTACTTGAAAATTGTAATCTACTTCTCAGGCTCGATCAAATACCTGGTTACTCAACTAATGGAAAAATAATCATACAAAACAACGGGGTCTTTTATGCTAAAAATACCTCGATTCAAAGTACCAGCGACGTGATAATGTGGTTCCTTGATGACAGCCGGGGATCATTCATTAATGCATCTTATTCAGGGGAGGCCTCTGAATCAAATCTGCACTGGAGCCTTGAAGATATGCTGCCTGATCCAGTTTTGCGTGAATATTTTGACGATTATAGCATCCGCTGTGAAGATTGTACTGAAGTTGAGATAATAGAAAGTAGTATTGGGAAATTAAATGTTTATGAAAACTCTACGTGTAGAATAGAATCATCCAAATTATCTTATCTAAATCCGAACTCGCTAGTCACTACGTTTGCCTCAGAATCTCAGGTCAAGATACTGACATTAACCCAGAGAAACCAGAACACAAACATAACTGGCTCATATACCGGGTTTTACTCTGAATGGAACTCCCAGGAACAATTTGGACTTGAATCGGACACCAATATTTTCCTTAAGAACACGAGCTTCGATCATCTCTGGTTATCTCTGTTCAACTGTACCTCTGTGATAGAGGATGCAGATTTATGGCTAGTAACTATGTATCGAGGGGAACTTTCACTGGATGATACTAGTGTGTGGTTACTTCGAGCCAGTTACGGTAACGCTACATTATTGGAGTCTGAAATTTCTTATCTAATAGCGGAGCGTGATGATGGAGAATTACATGTAGACGGCTGTAATGTTGGTTGGTTAGGGTTAACCGCTTTATCCCGGGAGACACAATACCATAAAATAGCTGCAAAGATAGAAAACTCAAGTATTGAATCCTGTATGGTTAATTACTGGATTGTCCCATTTGAGGTGGATGTATTCTTCTCTAATGTTGTTTTCCAGAATCTCTCAATGAGACCTGCACCGATATTTGAGGCGTTTTTCAATGATTGTAAGGTCATTGATACTGTTACATTGTATCGTATGAGCCCTGAATATAATCTCCATGTTAGAGGGAGCCTTGAACTTTTGGGTGTAGTACTAAATGATTATCCTAATACCTTGCTGACAAGAGAATACCAAGTACAGGTCGTATTAGATGATAAACCTGTAGAGGGGGTAGAAGTTCAAATATTCAGAGATGAAGAGATCTGGAAAACTGGAGCAACAGATAAAAATGGAACATATCTTTTCGAGGTATTATGGGTTAATCATACTTTACGCGATCATCCCTTTGTCCCTCTCGAGAACCCTGTTAATAACCTAACTTCAAGTATCGTTGTTAAGGTGAAGGATTATTATGGGCAAAAACATGTATCAGCTTTATCATCTACACCAATCATCGTATACATTCATGCAAGGCAAGAATACATGTTGGAAGTAGCAGTATTATTAGTCTTTACAATTTGCTCTTTTCTCTATTTTATAGTTAGGAAATCATCATATTAGTTCAGATACACTGTTTAAACCTGGAAAAACTATCATTTCGGGATTTTATTAGTTGAATTATCCTTGGAAACTATTATCTCAATAACTTCCTTCAATCTTCAAGTAGTGCATATTGCTAAATGAATAAACAATCGATAATTTTATCATCAGATAATGTTAACATTACCCTGGTTTGTATGTCGGATGTAGAGGTCATCAGATTTAATGCTGAATACAGGAAGGAAACGGTTTCTCTGTTCTATGAGTACCTAGACTGGTTCATCAAAGGTTTCAATGATTATACTGGATCTGACTTTTATGAAATAACAGGAATGAAGCAATCCGACTATGAAGATACTATAATACCTTTCCTGGATCTAATACCTCCGAAGGGATCGATTCTCCTAGTAAAGACAGATCAAGGAATTGCTGGAATGGGAGTTATCCATAAACTAAGTAATGATACTGGCGAGATCAAGCGTATGTATATTCGTCCTCAATTCAGAAGAAGAGGTTATGCAAGAATTTTGTTAAGTGAGCTACTTCGCCTTGGTCGAGGGCTAGGGTGTACTAGGTTTCTACTTGATTCTCCCCGATGGTCTATGAGTCATGGATTATACAGTTCTTTTGGGTTCGATCAAGTTGTTGAATACCCAGAGAGCGAGATCTCGGCTATGTTTCCAACTTTAACAGAAAACTGGATATTCATGGAGAAGATAGAATAAGTCAACCACTATGAGTCCTTGAAATAATACAATAAACGTGCAATAGAGGGAAATATTATGGGCGAAGAAACTGGAAGTGGTTCACCGAGGTGGATCATTCTTTCCCTTGCTTCAAACAATTTTTCCCTCCAAATGCCCAATATTGTATCAAGTCTGCTTTTAATCGAGATGGCGAACACTTTTAACAAGTCAATTGGAGTCATGGGACAACTTCGAACCATATCATCCTTCACAGGTATTCTAGTTTCCCTCTTAATGGGGCTGCTAAGTGTGAGATATAGACACAAAGCACTCCTCACACTGGGAATGACTCTGGTTATCATCAGCTCCATTGGATTCTTGATATCAACAACTTTTACTATGATCGTTTTATTCTATGCCGTATTAGGAATAGGGGCCTCGATAATAGCCCCGATGAATACTACAATTCTTGGAGAGCACATATCAAGAGAAAAAAGAACAATAAGTTATGGTATGCTTAATGGTGCGGCTGCCTTAGCATATCTGGTTGGTTCTCCGATGATTGCTTATATTTCAGATAGTGGTGGGTGGCAGTTTACATACAAGATTTTCATTATTCCCTTGTTCCTATTTGCACTGATATTCTTGCTGAGGTTTATACCTCTAGATACTGGTCAAAAAGAGAGAGTAGTGCTTCTTGGTGGGTATCGATCTGTTTTTGCTGATAGATCAGCGGTTGCATGTTTAGTTGGGAATATGGTCTCGGGTAGTATATGGTTTAGTCAGCTAGCTTTTTCATCTTCATATGTTAGGACAAGGTTTCTGTTATCAAAGGTTTTTACCTCATATACCTCGCTTATCGGTGCTCCTCTTTTTATCGCCGGTAGTCTAGTTTGTGGGAAACTTGTCTCCTTATACGGAAGGAAGATGGTTACTTTTTTAGCGTGTATTCCCTCTGGTTTATTACTTTTTTTATATTATAATAATGGAAGTGTTTGGGTGACACTTTTACTCGGGTTTTTAGCTGCTTTTAGTAATGGGGTTTTACTAACTGCATCAGGGAGTTTAATTTTAGAGCATGTCACCGATTTTCGAGGTACAATGATGTCTTTAGCATCTGCTGTTGGAGGATTGGGTGGGGTTTTGGGGGTTTCTGTTGTAGGGTACTTGATTGATAAGGTGGGGTTTTTTGCTTCAGGGTTTTATATGATTTTTGCTGCTATGCTTTCAGCGTTATTATAT
>WJIV01000177.1 GCA_014730055.1 Candidatus Bathyarchaeota archaeon | reverse complement strand
TGAAAGACCTTGGTAGAATTATGTACCCGGTGTGAGGATAAATCCTCTGTATATTTCCGACCATATTCAGGTGAAAGATTATGTTCAAAATGTTTCAATGAAACAATTGTTGAGAAAGTGAAAAGAACCATTAATCGGTTCAACATGTTCGAATACGATAATAGGATCGCTGTAGGCGTTAGTGGTGGGAAGGATAGCCTAACCCTCCTGGAGATTTTATGGGAAATCGAGAAAGAACAAGCAAAATCGGAGCTAGTTGCAATATGTATAGATGAGGGGATTGAGGGATATCGAGATGAGGCACTCGGTATAGCCAGAAAGTTCTGTAAAAAAATCAATATAGAAATGCATGTAAAGAGTTTTCAAGAGCTCTTTGGAGAAACCATGGATGATATAGCAGTAAGAGAACGAGAACTAGGTACCTGTAGCTATTGTGGAGTACTGCGTCGAAAAGCCTTGAACCAATCTGCCATCGATATTGGTGCTGATCGGTTAGCTACAGGACATAATCTTGACGATATGGCACAGAGTGTTCTACTTAATATACTCAGGGGGGATATTCAGAGAATTGAAGCCTTTGAACCTGGTGGAAAAGAATTAGAAAGCTATGTGCGGAGAGTTAAACCCATATGTGAGATACCTGAGAGAGAGACGACGTTTTATGCTTATATCAATGAACTAGACTTTCAGAATATCCCATGCCCCTATGCTTCAGAGGCTATGAGAAGTGACGTACGTGGTTTCTTGAATAGAATGGAAGTCAAGCGGCCTGGGACAAAATATGCAGTTTACCAGACTGGTGTCAAGTTAAACACTGGTGAAGAAGAGCAATTACCTATAAAGACATGTCAGATATGCAATTCCCCTACTACAGGAAAAATTTGTCGTGCCTGTGAATTGACTAGAAACCAGTAAGTATTTTTCCGTAGAATACAATTTAATGTCGTGGAGTCTTTAATCACCAAAGGATATTGTGCATACTGTAAGACTGCCATTAGACCAATTATATATCAAGGCCCCCATCAGAAAACCAGAGCAAGATTCTGCCCAAACTGTGGAGCCCAAATTTGGACAGTTTGTGAATGCGGCGCTAATCTCAGATATGAAGATAGATACTGTTCAGCATGTGGGAAAGAGAATCCAATTTATTTAGGAAATGATCCAGATTACTATGCGGATAAATCAGAATCACCCTAAAACCATTTTTTATATAAAATATTAATATTGATGCTACAAAAGTAAAATTAAACTAATGATAAAAATTATATAAAATATTCCAGTTAAGGTAAACTAAAAACATAATAATTATATACACTCTTAATAACATATATAAAAAAGTAAGTGATTATCTATGAGTCCAAGGAGATCTCGTTTTGAAATTTATCTTGATGTTTTAAATGAGATCAAAAATGGCGCTAACAAACCTACTCAGATAATGTACAGTTCTAATTTATCATGGAGACCCTGCCAAGAAATACTTGAATCCTTAACGGATCAAGAATTAATCATAGAACTTGATGGAAGTGATAAAGACAAACGTACAAAACGGATTTATGAATTAACTCAAAAAGGAATTAACGTAATACGGTATTATAATAAGGCAAAAGATCTTGTAGAAATTCAAAGTCCTAAAGACTATGACGTAGATTAATATTTTAAATGGCCGTAAAAAATAAGCTTTTTAGGAATATCCAGTTGGGTTGAAATCCAATTTATAATATAATCATCATTAGATAGAAATTTACGTTTCATATCATTTTCAATCGGTAAAAATTTAAGCTGTATCTCTAAACCATTTTTTAGTTTAAGTTTCCGAAAGTCATTAAGTTTTGTAACTTTTTTACTTTGGGGTTCTTCAAGAATAAATTCTGGGATTTTTTCATTATATTCGAAAATGCAATCATTTACCTTGAGTACAATGCTAAAAGTTTTATCGATTATATTATAAAAAACCATTTCACTGGATCGTGAAAGTTGACAGAACTGATCCCAGTCATTGAGCACCATTATTTGCGAATAGATTTTACCTTTTTTTGAGTTCTTTATATTTTTATACAATAGGTTTTCCATTCTATTGATAAGTGTATCTAATGACTTCTCATGGTCTTTAAGGATATTAATTAAAAGATCCATGATTTCTACCTTTTCGAGTTGGTTCATTTTTCCAATTATGAATATTGTGGGTTATGTTTAAGGAAAGTAGAGGTTTTGAAATATAATATTAAGTCTGAATCTAGATCGATTGATTAACACTATAAAGGTATTATAGAATATGGTTACTATATAGTAGTTAATTCTCACCATTTTTAATATATTCACGTAATAGAACTGTGGCAAAGGAGCCTTTAGGTAGTTTAAATTTCAGTTCTAAGCCCTCTTCTGCATTGCTGAAAGTTATATTTGGTATGATACGGCCGAGCCTTCTGGTTCCTGTTACTCTATGCTTTCTTAAATTTTCCATGGATATCGCTGACTTGTCTAATACTTCATCTTCTATTTTTCTTGAAGCGTAAAGTGCACTTCTCATTTTATATCCGTAAATTGGAGCTGTAAAGCTTATTTCCTTAGCATCAAACCTTTTTTGTGCATTTTCCAGGTCATCAACTGAAAAAATCCCTCCAGTATCATGTTTTTTAACTACATCCCCAATAAGTAATCTGTTAAATAGACCACGTTTGACCCTCAGTGCTAAATATCTATTACAAAGATAGCTCTGATAACAGCTGATTAAGTATCTTCTTAGCCATTTATTTGAAATCCATTTTTTTCCAGTCAGGATTTCCCATCCTGAGATAACATTCTCTCCTTCTTCACCTGTCCTCTGTTCGCCATAAAAATTTGGCAAGCCTATGCTATGGATTCTCTTTGTAATTTTGTCAGCTATTTCATTTATATAATTGAAATCGTGTTCTAGGTTTACAATAATAATCTTAAAGTTGTTCCCGAGTAAGTGACCTGTCCTTAACTTGTTTCTATGGTAATTTGCCCAATTAACCCTAACTCCAATGGTTTCTTCTATCAGTTTTACTAGTTCTGGGATTGATCTGTTTTCATTTGGTAGCAATATACTGAACGTTTGTGTAGTTATTGCGTTTTTATCCTTAAGTCCTGCCTTTCCTATATGGTGCGATGCAAGCTCAAAGAGGTCAGCTAAATTCTCCTGAATTTCTCTGGTTGTCTTATTTGTTTTTGTTATATTAACGTAGAGATGTTGCCCAGATCCATCTGGTTCATATAGTGGAATTTCTTCAACTATGAAGTGGCTTGGTTTTTGCTTTATCACACCACCAATACCAGGTATTCCTTCAGTGATATAAGGCAAGGACAGTTCAAGTTCAGGTTTGGACATTTAGATAGTTTATCCTGTAATATTTAATAAAGTGAAGGTTAATGGCTTGGGGCCCATTCTGGGATTTCCCAAGGTAGTTGTTTTTCCTGGATGTAAGCTTTTATAGGTTCTTTATAAGGATAAAGAGCCACAGCACCACCTGTATGTAGGAATAAAATATTGTGGTCTTTAGTTAGTTCTCCTTTCCTTACTAGATCTATTAGGCAAGCCATAGCGGTCGCTGTGTATACAGGATCAATCACTATGCCTTCAGTCTGAGCCATGATTTTTACAGCCTCAAGTTTCTGCTCAGAGACATGCCCATATCCGCCACCTACATATTCATTGTAAATAACTACATCGTTTGAGGTGTAGTTGAAATCTAATTCGAATTCCTTCATTGATTCTTCGATTATTTTACTAACTTTTTCAACCTGTTCTCTCTTTTCACCCCAGCCAACAGCTGAACCTATGACATTGATGTTTGTATTGAATGCTTTTGCACCCATAACCAAACCCGCTTGTGTCCCTCCCGAGCCTGTAGCGTGTATTAGGTAATCATATTGTATCCCCTCTGAAGCAGACTGATATGTTATCTCAAGCATTGCATTAAGATAACCTGCTGCTCCTAAGGGTACAGAGCCTCCGACTGGAATATAATATGGATTATTTCCATTATTTCTCAATTCATTCATTGCTTTTTCTATTGAAGGCATAAAGTCCTCAGGCTTTACAACTTTAATATCAGCACCCATCAGATGGTGTAACAAATGATTACCATCCCATTCTTTTGCATCATACCCGTTCTCTGGTCCAGATTTTACTAGTTTGATATTCATTCCAAGTTTCTTTGCTGCAGCAACTGTCTGAGTGCACCAATTACTATGAAACCCCGCGCCAGTAACGATATAATCAGCTTTCTTGTTTAAAGCATCGGCCATTAGGTATTCAAGCTTTCTTGCTTTGTTTCCTCCAAAAGCTAGACCAGTGAGATCGTCACGTTTAATCCATAATTTTGGTCCGCCTAGTTCCTTTGTTAGTTTTGGCAGGGGTTGGATTGGGGTTGGGAGTGAGGCTATTCTTACTCTTGATAGACTATTGAATTTCATATCTTTCCTTTAGAGGTTGGGTGGTCTTAGATATAACTCTTTGATGATCAGTTCCAGGTTGCTTGTTTTTTCTCTTCCTGAAGCCATTTTTCTATGTTTGATATATCGGTCTCTCTCTGTTCTGTAGCTTGCTCCATCATCTTTTCTATCTCTCTTTGTTTGAATTTGGAGTAGCTTTCAAGGTTTACATAATCACGGGGACTTTTGTCAAATGACATAAATCTTAGGTAATCAAGTTTATTTGTTTGAATATCAAGCAACCAGTTTGATAGTTCATTGTAAATCTCCTTGTCATTTCTAATCATTATCTGAATTAGAGGGAGGATGTCCTTTTTTACCTCATCAGTAGAAGTATGGCATTTTCTGGCGAGATTTCTGGCAACACTGTCCAGTCTTCGCCTCTTATGGTAGGTGAAGATATACCTCCACTTAGTCTGTGGTTCTCTATAGTATGGAAGCACCCATACGTTTTTGCCATATACCCAATTGGCTCCGATACCTCTAAGATTTTTATTTAACTGGCTCCATTTCTCTTTTCCCAACCATCTATTAGGTTTTATCTGTATACCTTCAGGCAATTCGTTTGTAGATATTGCATGGGGTTCCAACCCAACACTCTGTATTGCTTGATTCAGCTGCTCTTTATACCCTTCTCCTTTAGATCTATGTCTACAGAAGGCAATTCCCCCCGTCATGAGATCAAAGAAGTATTTAAGGAGCCTCCAATCTCCTGCCCTAGCTCTATTTTGATAAATATCTGCCTTCGAGAGCTTGTCCAAAGCTTCGAGTCTTTCATTTGGATCATCAAGTACAATTGGCAGGTTTTCATATATCCAGTCATATAGATCATCGTAGCTGATCATGCTCTGGTTTACAGTCTGCCTTGCTTCCCATAGGCCGTCAGATGTGAATATTTTATTCAGAATGTTAGGAGTATAATCTAGTTTATCACGTTTCTTCAGTACATGAATGTCATCTAGCCTAATAATCTCCTTACCACGGCAGACCATCTCAAGGTCATTAATCGCCGAGCGTAGATCCCCTTCGCTCTTTAAAGCTATCTCCTGTAATACTTCTTGGCTTACATCTATATCCTGATCCTCTGCAATTCTATGGAGTCTTTCCATCACATCTCGGTGCTTTAATGGTTTGAACTCGACACTTTTTGACTTTTTTAATATAGTTCTAAAACGGCTTTCCATATTTTCTTCTATAGTATTGGCTACAAGAATCATAGGAGAAGTGCTTTCCTCAATAATTTTGGATATGGCAGAGATACCTCCTCTGTCCTGAGACCCACTTAACCCATCCATTTCATCAACGAGAATAAGACGCTTATTCCCAAATAGAGTAACATTCTGTTTACAAGTCTTCCCTAGGTCCTCTTCTAAGGTTCCCTTGTTTCTCTTATCGCTAGCATTTACTTCGATTAGTTCAAAGCCATATTCTCTTGCAATTACTTCCGCTATCGAGGTCTTTCCTATACCTGGAGGACCGTATAGAAATAATGCTTTTTTCTTAGGAGGTTTCTTTCTCCACTTTTTCAGCCATTTTTCTATCTCGGATACAGCCTCACGGTTTCCAACGAAATCCTCTCTCTTCGAGGGTCTATACTGGTGCGTCCATGGCTGGTTCTGGGTCACCTTGTTTCTTCACCAACTACGGATAGGTGGCCTAGTAAAGTAGCCAGCTGGATCTCGGCCCTAGAACCTTGTGTTAGCCTGTAATCGATCTCACCAATTACATCGCTAAGACTGACTTTTACTTTTTCACTAAGGGTTGTGTTTCGCATGATTTCACGGTATACTATTCTAACAATATCTTCTGGGGCTAACCCACGATCTATTAAAAGTTCTCTAAGCGCTTCTCTTGATTGTAGGAAGTTGCCATCTAGAGCTAATTGTATCATTGATCTTACTTTATCGGGACTAACATTCCCAAGGATATTGTACACTGATGTGTCATCAACAACCTTACCGTTAGCAGATGTAGCTTGAAGAAGATTTGTAGCTTTCCTCAGGTCTCCTCCACTTGCCTGATATAAGGCATCTAAGCCCTCTTCCAGAAGTTGCAGACCTTCTTTGTCTGCAATGTTTCTTAGATATCTCTTGGTATCGGATTCTTCTAGGGGAGGGTATCTTAGAACACTGCATCGGCTCTGAATTGGGTCAATTATATTCTCGCTATAATTCCCGATTAGACAGAACCGGCAGGTCCTTGTGTAAATCTCCATTGTTCTGCGTAATGCGTGCTGGGCATCACTAGTAAGATGGTCTGCCTCATCCATGATTAGAATTTTGAAGCTTACTGGAGATGCAATAGCAGCGGTACGAGCGAAATTCTTGACTTTCTCTCTTATTACATTTATACCACGTTCATCACTAGCATTTAACTCAAGGATGAAATTCCTGTAACCTGGTCCATATAGGTCTCTAGCAAGTGCTAGAATACTTGTAGTTTTGCCAACTCCAGCGGGGCCCACTAAAAGAAGGTGAGGTAGATTTTTTTCCTGTACAAAAGTTTTGAGTCTGGAGACGATTTCCTTCTGGTTTATCATATCATCGAGGGTTTCTGGTCTGTATTTTTCTGCCCACATGCCGCTGCTCATAGTGTTCACGTTAGTCATCTAAAGAGAAGCCGGTTTTTATTTCCTTCTAAATTCGGTTATATTGGGCAGGTAGGTGAAAGTGTTAGCTCTCTATTATGATTTTCAAGTTCTTCATAATTGTTACGCATTCACAGTGGTTACAAATTTCTTTATCCAAATAATGCATTTTATCGGAAAGAATGTCATTAATAAATTCAATTTTTTGTGTGCTGTTTGATGCTTCTAGAAGTTTTCTTCCTAAGTGAAACATATATTCAGTCTTGGTTTCAAATAATTCTCTGAACTCTGCGGGTAGGTATCTATAACTATGTGCATCCCTAAAGGCTCTCTTTATAATAGGAAAAATGGTTTCTATAAGCTCTATAAATGAATCTTTATCATTTTGATAATCCAGGTTGTCATTAAGTTTAGGTACAATTTGTTTATCCCAGATATAGGTTTCATTCAAATATTCTTCTGTTGAGCTTAGCAAACTTATCCATTGGCTTTCATCTAATCCCGATAATACCTGAGCTAGTTGACCTAAACTCATTTGTCTTACCTTTAGAATTAATTTATTATATTTCTTAATTTAAATAATTTACGATTGAAGTAAACTAACAAACAATAATAATTTGATTATATATCTTAAATTTTAGATTAATCAGAAGGTTCTATCTCTATAAGATCACTTACTTCGTCGTAGTATCGTAGCACACTCTCACCCTTTGACGTTATATCGTATCTTCTTCTAGTCCTTTTTTTCCCTTTACTTAGAACTATCTCGTCTATAAGTCCCTGTTCAGTTAGAGAACCCAAGATCTCTTTTAGACTCTTCCACGATAGATTTGCGCTATACATTATTCTTGTTGGTTTACGTTCTCCTTCTTTAATCTGTTTTAGTACCTCAACTGATAGCTGAAACTTAGATCTTCTTGCGCTCAAATCGTTTTAGTGATCTTCCAGAAATTGTAAAAGGATTATCCACCATTCATATCTATAGATAATAGTATACTCTAAACTATATTCATAAAATATATTCAAATTGCATAGTCTTTCATATTTCTATGTTACATATTTTTATTCAAAAGTATTAAATTTTAGATCGCGGTCTTGGTTGCACCACCGTGATGAGTCAGTCTAGGCCTAATGTTTACTATTAACAATTTATCGGGTCCAAGGTTTGATTTATCCGATCTTACAATCGCTTGCCCGGTATTTAGCTCGTGTGGGGGAATAGGGGTTCCTTCCACTATTTGTTTCAACAAGTTGCTACTTATTATGTCACTTTTATGGAATATCTTAATGTCACTTCCCTTGATTATCTTAGGGTCAACATCCTCGGGGAAGTGTGTATCCAGCATGAGCCAAGTACCTGCATGCCTTTTTTTCCTAATTAGATAGCTAATGTAGTCGGTAAAGTCCTTACTAAGACCTTTTCTGAGGTAGTCATGAGCCTCATTTATTACGAAAACAAATTGTTCTCTCTCAGTATTCTCATTGTTTAGTATAGCTGAGATTACTAGGATCATTACACTGAAGATATCATCCGGTTCCATCATAATTTTTCTAAGATCGAAAATATTTACCCCTCCCATTACAAGATCTTTCAAAAAGTCTCCTGCCTCCAAATATTCTTGTAGCGTTTCTAGCCTCATAGTAGCAAAGCTTTTCTGGTTTGGGTTCAGATCACTGGAGTCTATATGGCTCCTTATCATCTCTAAGCCAAATTCTTGATGGTACTGTGTTTTCTTGATGATCTGGAATATCTTCTTAACGTACATAGATCCGCTTCTCTTACCTATGCTGAGTACGTACGGCCAGTCTTCTGCAGTAAGTCTATGGGGATTTATACCTATTGGATAAACCCTTGTTCCATAGTCCCGTTCGAATTTTTTTCTCTCATTCATAAAGACAAAAGGATCGATGAAGATCCTCAGTTTCGAGGCATTAATAACATGTTGGGGCTTTACATTATATTCATCTACTAATCTTTCTGTTTCCTTTTCGTTTTTGTTTGAATGAATAATGCTCCAGAATTCTGAGCGCATATCCTCTCTAGGTTTGTGAAATAAGATAATCGTTGCAGGTTTCTGAACATTACTAATATTTGGAATCGAGGTTTTAAGCAGCATCTCAGATATTACACCTATGGTATAACCTTTCCCACTTCCCTGCTTGCCAGAGACGAATACAATGTGGGGCTCATTTAGGTCGACACCCACAATATTGTTATCGGATTTTCCTATTATTCCCCATTGTATTGGGGGTCTTTCTGTGCCTATGTAGATTTCTGGGACGTCATCTGATGAAATGTTTCTATTTGATGTTTCAGGCATACTGAAGTCGTTTATAATAGGGATTGGGGGCTCATTTGGTACAATTTCTGTAGGTTCTGAGATAAAGGGAGTAAAGTATTGAGGTTCTGGTTCGTTGAGTGACAAGTCTTCCTCAGAGAAAATGAATAAAGGTTCCTCATCAACTGGTTCTGCTAACAGTTGCTTACTATTCGATCTCTTATCTCTCAACCATATTATGGTGACCCTCAATAAGTATACCATTATTGCAAGAGGAAAAGAAAGCAAGCACATTCTCTGGATTGTAGGTAAGCTGAATAATCCGAGTAGAGGGTTCCACTCAAATGGATAAAATAGATTCAAGTCAGGGTATAGAAAAGCGTCTAATAACACATGAAGCCAGACACCAACTATAGATGTAATTAATGTCTGTTTTATTGAAGAATTATAGTCAAGTCTCGTTTCTATTTCGATTGAATTTCCATATTTTCGATATGCAGTAACGATTATTGCTAACAGTAGTCCTACTCCTGTTCCTAAAGTTATGCTGTGAAACCTGCCATGAAGTTCTGAGCCACTAGTTAACATAATAGTAAAGGGCTCTATATCCAGTATAATATTGGCAATGAGGAAAGTAGGAATATCTATAAAAGGATAAAAAACCAGTGCAATTAGTAATGCTGGTCCCAGATGGTAGGGTGTAAATGGCATCTATCACCTAATTGAAGCTGGACATATAAAATCTAAGAAAGGTTAAAGAGAAAATATTGGATAATTAGTTATTGGTCTTTAGTCAATAGATATTCATGGATAGAGTTTGCGGCAATTCTTCCAGCTCCCATTGCACTAATTACAGTGGCTGCTCCACTCACCACATCTCCACCAGCGTAAACCCCGTCAAGGGAAGTCTTCATAGTATCTTCATCCGTGATTATTGTCCCCCAGCGAGTAACCTCCAAACCTTCAGTTGTCTGCTGTATAATTGGGTTTGGGCTCTGACCAATTGCGATTATCACGTTATCAATTGGGATTTTATACTCGCTCTTTGGAATTTCGATTGGTCGTCTCCTTCCCGATTCGTCAGGTTCACCAAGCTCCATCCTTACTAGTTCGATCTCTGCTACGTTTCCTCTTCCGTCACCAATGAATCGAATGGGGTTGACTAGCAAATCAAATATTATTCCTTCTTCTTCCGCGTTCTCGACTTCTTCATGACGAGCTGGTAATTCGTTCCTGCCTCTTCTGTAGATAATATGAACCTCTTCCGCTCCTAGTCTAAGGCTGCAACGGGCGGCGTCCATTGCAACGTTTCCTCCACCTATTACGGCGACTTTTTTCCCGATATTTATTGGAGTATCATATTTGGGGAATTCATAGCCTTTCATCAGGTTAGTTCTTATCAAGAACTCATTCGCTGAATAAATTCCGGCAAGGTTTTCTCCGGATAAACGAAGGAAACGAGGTAATCCTGCTCCACTTCCAATGAATATAGCCTCAAATCCTTTCTCGAAGAGTTCATCGATGGTGAATAATTTACCTATCATGTTATCTAGGTGAATCTCTACGCCTAATTGTTTGATATAATCCACCTCTGCCTGTACAATTTCCTTTGGTAAACGGAATTCTGGAATACCATACATCAAAACGCCGCCAGCCACATGAAGAGCTTCAAACATCTCAACTTGATGGCCTTTTTTGGCTAACTCTGCTGCTGTTGTGAGGCCAGCTGGTCCAGATCCAACAACTGCTACTCGATGTCTAGTTGATTCTGGAAGTTTAGGAGTTTTAACTCCCTCTAATCTCTCAATATCAGCGACAAAGCGCTCTAGCCTTCCAATTGCGATTGGGTCGCCTCTAATACCTAGAACGCAGAATTTCTGGCATTGGTTTTCTTGTGGACATACTCTTCCACAAATGGCGGGAAGGGCGTTGGTTTCCTTTATTCTCCAAGCAGCTTCTATGAATTTGCCTTCTTTGATTAGATCGATAAAGCTCGGTATGTCGATATTTACAGGGCACCCTTTCATACATTGGGGGTTCTTACAACTAAGACACCTTTCAGCTTCCTGTATGGCTAGTTCTTTTGTATACCCTCTAGCTACCTCAATGAAGTTATTAACTCTCTCCTCAGGCGTCTGTTTGGGCATCTCTGCTTGTGGCTCTTTAAATGACATTACTTCTCAGCCTCCCTGTTGTAAACAACCATCGCGATCTTTTCTTGGGGATTATATATTCTCATTCTCATGATTAGTTCATCGAAGTCGACCTCATGTCCATCGAATTCCGGTCCATCTACGCAACTAAACAAGACTGATCCTCCCACGGTTACACGGCAAGCACCACACATCCCCATTCCATCGACCATAATTGGGAAAAGATTCACTCTTGTAGGTATACCAAAAGGCTTTGTCTTTTCACTCAGGTATTTTTGCAAACTTGTGGGACCTATTGTTAAAACTCTGTCAAATTTGATATTTTCCAAGAGTTCATCGACAATGTTCAATCCTTCTAACTCATAGCTTCCGTCATCCGTGCATATGTAGACTTCATCCGCCACGGATCTTACCTCATCTTCCAGCATTACGTGATCCTTATTTCTGAACCCGTAAACTGCTGTGACGTGGTTTCCAGCCTCTTTTAAAGCCTCTATCTGATACTGCATGGCGCCAACGAAGACGCCCCCACCAACGCATAGAATTCGACCGAAGTTATCTACCTCTGTAGAGTTACCTAGAGGACCAGCAAAGTTCAGTATTTCATCCCCCTCTTCTAATTTTCCAAGTTCTGTGCTCGATTTGCCCACTTCTGCAAAGTATATTTTTACAGTTCCTTCTTCCGGATTATTTCCTGCAATGGTGATAGGTATTCTTTCTCCTATCTCATTGGCTCTAAGTATTACAAATTGTCCAGGCTTAGCTTTATGAGCTACAGCTGGGGCATGCACCTCAAACATTTTGGCGTTGGGGGTGAGTTCTTCCTTGGTAATTATTTTGTACATGCATTCACCACGTTGAAACGAATCTCATTAGAGATGCATTACCACTTAATAAAATTGAGGTTATATCAATCATAAAATACACAAGTCTCGGAGAATTATAAACATAGAATGCTGCATTTGCTTAAAGAAATGGTTATTGATTAGCTTTTTATCTAAGCCCAGAGGCCTGGCACATCCCCCCAAATAGCATCATACCAGTCTTCCTCTGTTATTGTCTCTCCTTTAACAATGATTTCATGCAGGTTTTTGAGTAGCTTGTGATGCCTTTTCTCATCAGCCATTATCGCCTCTAGCAATAATTTCAGCTTCTGATTTTCGATTGATGGGATCTGTTTTTCCAACTCTATTATCACTGCCTCCTCGAGCTGAATATGTCTCTCAATTATCTTTTTCTGCTTATCCATCATCTCTTCATTAAGAGGCTTCGTGGATTTCGTTAAAAACGCAATACCCGACCTATACATATCCGCATGTTTGGAGGAATCTAGGGATATACCCCTTAAGGCCATCTGTACGGCCTCATTATCAAGATCTTCAAGGGCATCGTTTACCGATTTTACAATGTTATTCTCAAGTTTTATCTGTTTCTCAAAGAATTCAACAAGATCGTCTGACATTAAAACACCATGTTAGTGTTGTGCTCGAAGAGTTATAAATATTAGAGTTTTTTGCCAAGAGCTGCAACGTATATTGCAAATTGGTCTTCTCCATCTATACCTAAAAGATTGTTCAGTTGATCGTCATAGAATGCAGCTATTGCACATACTCCTGAATCGATAGTATCAGCGGATAGATATAGGTTCTGGCAGACATGCCCCGCGTCCAAGTGCATATATCTGTACCCTCTTTCCCCGTACCTCCAAATCATTCTATACGCAACAGCCGTCCATATGAATGTGACAGCAGACTGTTTGACAAATCTTTGATTAAAGCATGCTTTAGTTACTTTTTCAGATATTTCAGGGGATAGATTCACTTCTTGTAATTTGTGGTCTATAGCTATGAACCTATATAACCCTGGATCCAACCCAATAACTCTGTTAACAAGAATAAATGTCTCAAAACAGTGTCTTGCCCCGGCACTGGGTACTGTTCTTAATGTCGATGGTCTTTGTACTACATCCTTAACTCCCTGTGTACTCCATAAAAGATAGCTTAACTCTTTGAGTGATAGAGCTTTTTCTGAGTATGATCGAACACTTACTCTATTATTAATAGCCTCATTGACTGATACTTCCATTAATTCCACCGAGTCCGGTTCTGGTAAATCTGTTACAGGTTTTTCAGTTTGTGGTAATTCAAGAGGCGGTTGTGGCAACCCTTTGATTTGATCAGATTTCTCAAGGTATTGATATTTTGTCTTCTCCATGAATTCTTTACCGATTCTTTTTACCATAATTACTCCTGGATACGTAAGATGGTGATGCCTAAATAAATATACTAAAAAAATAAAGGAATTTGAGGATTTATGCAAAGTAACCCTGAGCTATCATCGCATCTGCAACTTTCATGAAGCCTGCGATGTTTGCTCCTAAGACGTAGTTTCCGGGTTCACCGAATTGTTTGGCGGTGTCGTATGCATTCTTGTGTATGTTCACCATGATGCTGTGGAGTCTCTCGTCAACTTCCTCGCGGCTCCAGAAATATCTCATACTGTTCTGAGCCATCTCCAGACCTGAAGTTGATACTCCTCCTGCGTTAGCTGCCTTTCCTGGCCCGAATAGTACATCAGCTTCATGGAAAGCTGTAACTGCTTCTGGTGTACAAGGCATGTTCGCTCCCTCGCTAACAGCCATTACATCATTATCGATGAGTTTCTTCGCATCTTCGCCGTTTAGTTCATTCTGTGTTGCGCAAGGCATAGCGATATCTACATCATAAACCCAAGGAGTACCATCTTTGACGTATTCTAGGTTGTACTCTTCCGCAAATTCGCTTATTCTGCCACGACGAACGTTCTTAAGATCCATTACGTATTCCCACTGCTCTTTCGTTATTCCGTCAGGTATGTATACGCATCCTCCAGAGTCGCTTAGTGTTACTACTTCTGCGCCTAACTGCATGTTTTTTTCTGTCGCGTATTGAGCAACATTACCTGATCCACTTATCGCAACTTTCTTACCCTTTAATTCTTCATCAATGGTCTTAAGCATCTCTTGGGCAAAGTATGTTGCTCCGTATCCTGTAGCCTCTGGCCTTATGAGGCTTCCACCCCATCCCCATCCTTTCCCGGTTAAAACACAGGTTCCATGATAGTTTGTTATCTTTCTATAGGCTGCGTACATGTAGCCAATTTCTCTAGCTCCTACTCCTATATCTCCTGCTGGAACATCAGTGAACTGGCCTACATGTCGGTACATTTCGGACATAAAGCTGTGACAGAAGTTCTCTACTTCACCATCTGTCTTTCCGTGTGGGTCGAAGTCTGATCCTCCTTTACCTCCACCCATGGGTAGGGTTGTAAGGCTGTTTTTGAAGATCTGCTCGAATCCAAGGAACTTTAATAGTCCTAAATAGACTGTATGATGGAACCTGAATCCACCTTTGTATGGCCCTATAGCGCTGTTAAACTGTACTCTGTATCCTCTGTTTACCTGAATCTCGCCATCCCTGTTTTTCCAGGGAACACGGAACTGGATTATCCTCTCTGGCTCCACGATTCTCTCTAAAATCTTGTGCTCCTTGTATTTAGGGAACTTATTTATGGCAGGTTCAAGTGATTCCAAAACTTCGAGAGCAGCCTGGTGGAACTCCTTCTGTAAGGGGTCCTTCTCCTTTACGCTCTCATAAACGCTTTCAATGTATTTATCCAAAGGACTTCACCTTGTAAGTCGCTTGAGTAGACTACTATATGGTATATATAGCTTGTGTGAACTCTGGACTCTGAGTATATACTATAATTAACTTTACAAAAAAGAAAGTATTTGCTGTACAAATTTATTAAAAATGGTTAATGAAATAGAGTTATTTGTCTAAATCTACCTTCTTTGGTTCAATAGTTTTGGTGGAGATTTTCTCAGCGAACTGGGTAGATAGATCGGCGAACCTATCAGGTTCACAGCTATTAATGTTGTATACCTCCATCCTCTCACTTCCTATTCCTAGGACGTCGAGAGTCTTTTTCATGTATCTAATTCGTTCATCTGCTTTTTTGCTTCCATCTATGTAGTGGCATTGGTCCTCAGGGCATGCGAATACCAGAACTCCGTCTGCTCCCTCGTCAAATGCTCTCATATAGTGGAGGGCATCAAGTCTACCGGTACAAGGTACTTTTAGTATCCTCACATTGTGGGGGATCTTCATTCCCATTTGGTTAGCGATCTCAGATGCGTAGCCAGCTGCTCCTTCACATGCGAAAGCTACTATGACTGGTTCTTCTTTATTATCTAGCCATTTACTTGGTTTGAGTAACCCCTCGACTGCCGGGATAACTTGTTCATCTCTGAATAATCTT
Source organism: Candidatus Bathyarchaeota archaeon (assembly GCA_014730055.1). The sequence continues at coordinate 14,239 of WJIV01000177.1, read as the reverse complement.
AGTTGCATTGCTGCGACTGGACATGTTGCAGCACATATCCCACAGCCTGTACAGGCTTCAATGTTAACGAATGGTTGCCCGAAGCTACCCCAGTCTATTGCTTCAAAGGGGCAGGCACTAACACATGCGCCGCACCCAACACAAATGTCATCCTGAACTATAGCTTTGGTTAGTTCTATCTCCAGCTCTTTCTTGCTGAGTATGCCTATAGATTTGCTTACTGCATATAACACCTGATTCATTGAGTGCTGTATATCCATGGGTCCTTGGCATGCTCCGCATATGAAAACGCCTCCGATATTTGTTACTACTGGTCCCAGTTTGGGATTTTTCTCGTAGAAAAATCCATCTCTATTAAGGTCTAATCCTATAGTTTTTGCTAATTCTTCAGTTGTTGAATAAGGCTCCATGCCATTGCTTAGCACGATCATGTCTGATTCTATTGTCTGAGTTTCACCGAATTCATCTTCGTACTGGAATATTAGTCCATCTTTGCCTTCTGTGACATCTCCTGCTTCTCCTCGTATCAATCTAACGCCTCGTTCCTGTATATCGTAATACATGTCCTCGTAGTCTTTTCCGTTTAGTCTAATGTCCTTATGAAGTATTGATATGTCTGTTTCCGGCCATCTCTTCTTAATATCTAAAGCATGTTTAACAGCAATTCCACAGCAGATTCTACTGCAGTATTCATGAATTCTTGGGTTTCTTGATCCAACACACTGTATCATAACTATACTTTCAGGGATCTCACCATCGCTAAGTTTAGTTACAACTCCTCCTGTCGGTCCACTCAGGTCTGTTAGCCTAGCTAGTTCAAGCTGTGTGATGACGTCCTTGAATTTTCCGTATCCGTGCATACCTGTTGGATCGAATAAGTCGAATCCAGTAGCGACGATCAGTGTCCCAATCTTGATTGTCTTGACCTCAGGCTGCATGTCTAGATCAATTGCCCCAACAGGGCATGCTTCAACAAGTTCCTCTGGATTCTCGCAGTGCTCAAGGTCTAGGTGATAGACCCTTGGTAGACTCATATTGTTGGGAATATAGACGGCCTTTCTTGTGCTTAAACCTAAATCAAACTCGTCAGGAACCTCCCCCTTGCAGATTTCTGCACATTTACCACACCCAATACATTTATCGGGGTCGATGTAACGAGGTTGCTTCTCAATTGTAGCCTTAAAGTTACCTATATCTCCCGAGAGCTTGATTAGTCTTGAAAGAGTATGGACCTCGATGTTTGGGTCTTTTGTAACAGGGCTCCTGTACATACATCTTCTATGTAGCTCGCCCTCGAAAGGTGCTATGCAGTGACCGCAATCCATGGATGGGAAGCAGGTTCCAAGTTGTGGTGTTTTTCCGCCCATGAAGGGCTCTTTCTCCACAATGTGGACCTTATAACCTCTGTCAGCAATACGGGTCGCTGCTTCCATCCCTACTATACCTCCACCTATGACAAGTGCTGAGGGAATAACTGGAATCTTTTCAACGGGGATTTCCTCTAAACTTCCAACCCTGTTAACAGCGGCTCTGAGTAGTATTTTCGCTTTCTCGACTATTGACGTATCAGCTGCGTCTGCTGCACATAATTCACTGATATCTATGACCTCAACGAAGAACTTGTTGATCCCCATATCGATGGCTGCCTGCATATATGCCTCCTTGAAAAGCCGTGGTCTACACGAAGCTAAAACCACTCTATCGAGATCGTTATCTTTAATGAATTTCCTGAAATTAACTATGTCCTTTTCTTTTGGACCATAATATCCACTGTCTACAGCCACTACGTTTTCTAGGGTCTCAGCGTAAATTGATAATCCACCGACCTTAGAGAAAGTGTCAGGACTTGTTCCCCATGGTGATACCACTACTCCTATTCTCATTTCTTGGTCTCCTCCATCTGTTTTTCAAGCTCATCTAGCGCACTTAGGAACTGATTAACCATAGTTCCACTTGACTCAAGTATTTTAATCGGTGTTCTAATTCCTGTGGAATTGAAGAATTCCTCGATAATCTGCATCTGTCCTTTACTTCGCTTTGTGCCTTTTAGGAAGTGACACCTCTCCTTAACACAGCCTACGAGAAGTATTGAGTCAACACCAGCTCGTACAGCCTTTAGTACATTTCTCAGGCTTAGATTACTCATACAGTTAATGTAGATTGGGATAAAATTGCTGGTATATTTGAAGTCTTCAAAACCAGTGGTGTCTAGTAAATTGTATCCACAGTCATCGCAGAGGAATCCCATTATCAATGGTTTACCTTCAGGTCTGGAATCAATAATAGCGTTAATCTGAGCATCTATTAAATCAAAACCATAAGATGGCGTCTCTATCGCATGTGTCGGGCAGCTACTAACGCATAAACCGCAGGATACACAAAGTTCTGGATCCCACTGTGGATAGTCGTCTTCAGGAATTGTAATCGCTCCATATGGACAGACACTCCTGCATATTCCACAAACACCACAGTGTTCTTCAATAACGTTAGGATGATCCTTCTTTTTACTAACATATTTCTCAAGATACGAGCCTGCCATAAAGGAGGCGGCTCCTGCCTGTGCAATGCTATCAGGAATGTTTTTTGGTCCTGTGCACGTACCCGCTATATATACTCCGGGAGTTTTAGTCCGGATATTAGCTACCTTCTCATCTACCGCCTTAAAGAATCCAGAGTCAGCTAACTCAATGTTAAACATCTCAGCAAGTTTATCAGTTCCCTCAGGGTGGGTCATACCTATTGATAGGACAATCATATCTGATTGGAGAGTCTGAGGTTCTCCTTTACCATTATCATATGAGATCAATAGTTCATCTCCGGACGGTGTGACGCTTGTTATGTCCCCGTGTAAAAAGTTAATTCCCATCTCTTTCGCATCATTATAAAATTCCTCAAATCCATACCCACTCGCCCTGATATCCCTGAATAATATAGTTATCTCAGCATCAGGATTTTGGAATTCCTTAACTAGTGTAGCGTGTTTAATTGCTGCCAAGCAGCAGTATTTGCTGCAGTATGAGTTAAATTCGGGGTCTCTGCTCCCGACACATTGAACCATAACGATCTTGTTCGGCTTGTCTTTATTCTTTGGTCTAAGCACCTTTCCTCTAGTTGGACCTAATGGATCTAGCATTCTCGCCAGCTGATATTGTGTTATGACGTTATCCAGTCCATATCCCCACTTTGGTATTCCCGTTGGATCAAAATTGTTGAATCCAGTTGTCAGAATCACCGCTCCCGCGTTGATTGTCTTCTCACCGACGGGTTCATCAAATTCCATTAGACCTGAAGGGAAGACGCTGGAGCAGCTTCCACATTTCGACTTCATTATTATCTGGATATTTTCCTCTTCCTGCTCCCTCGGATAAACTAGCTGATATCCTCCATCCTTCCTTGGTACAATCTCGGTTGGTTGACCAAGTTCTCTTGTTGGTTTAAGATCAAGGTCAAATGGTTTTTTATCTAATGTCACCTTGTGGCCTTTAGATGTTTTAACAACGTCCTTGATCTCCGTCGAGACATGGTATTTGATCCCCTGTTTGGTAAGAAGCTCAATCATTCTCGGACCCCTCAAGCACATTGTACAATCCTCTTCGGGGTAAGTTTTGCTGACGAGCGGCATTACTCCACCTATTGAGGGGTTCTTTTCAACAACATGAACATTATATCCTTGGTCAGCCAGCTCGTTTGCTGCAGTGAGACCAGCTATACCAGACCCAACCACAATAACATCTTGATATCTCTCGAAGGTCAGCATCTCTTGGGGTTCAGCATACCTTAATTTTTCTAGAGCTGATCTAATCATCATTTTTGCTTTATCAGTAGTGGATTCAACATCTTCGTGTACTTGTGCTAACTGTTCCTTCATATTCACTAGTACTAGATTATCGGGATCATAACCTGCTTCACTCATCGCCTCTTCCAAAGGGTGCATACAAACTGTTCTTGTGCAGGCAAGCGCGAGTAACTTTTCCCCGTCATTTTTGTTTATAGTTTCAACGAGATTATCTTTTGCGCTCTTTGTACATGCTGCTATTGTTGTACTAACCTGAGTTATATCCTCAATACTTTCTAGGAAGTAAGTTAATTCTTCGTAATCTATATACTCGTTTAGTGTATTACCACATGTACAGATTAATACTTGAATGCTCATTGTTAGACCTCCTTTACCTCAACCATTCTACCATCAACCTCTATGTCAAAATCGACCATGTGAACACTGCAACTCGTACATGGATCGTACGCCCTTACGATTTTCTCCAATCTCCAGCAGGCTTCTGAACGTGTCTCAGGATCTGCCAGCTCATGGGAGTATTCTTTTGCATTAGAGAGTAAATCCTGTTGCATTAGGGGATGATTATAGGTCGTTGGCGCAATAATGTTTGAATATTTGATTATACCGTTCTCATCGATATTATAGTGATGAGTTAAAATTCCTCTTGGTGCCTCTATAAAGCTGGCTCCCTCCCCAGCCCTAGGTTTCACTGGTACTCTGATATCTTCTCCGAGTATTCTATCATCCCTGAGCAAAGTTAATGTCTCCTCTAATCCTGCCATTAGTTCGGGTATTCTGGCTAGGTTAAAGCCCTGGACCTGTAGACAGGGTCTAGGGAATAGATCTAAGTATAGGTTTTCTAGCTCCTTGGATATCGGGAAAGGTATCTGGCTTGCTACGTTTAACCTTGCGAGTGGGCCTACGCGGATTATCCCACCGACTCCTTCTGGTTTAAAATAAGGAACCTTTGTGCTGCTGTGTTCCCATACTGCTTCTTTTATATGTTGATGATAATCGGATGTGTCAAATCTGGCAAGCTCCTTTCCAGAAGGAGATATAATCCTCCCATCACCATCATACACGTCCCAATCGTTTCTGTCTCCCTGAACCAAGGCCATAAAGTTTGTTTCCATCTCTGGGAACTGCCTGCAGACGAGGTTGTCTTCCTCATATATATCATAGACGAAGTCAGCGTAATCTCGAACTAGTTGCATTATCTCCTCTCCTTCCTCCACTAGTTCATCCCGCCTCTGTTCCTTTAGTCCCATGGTCTGTCCACCTGGAACTGAAGTTACTACATGTACTATTCTTCCACCAGTGGCTTGAACAACCTTGTTACCATATGCGTGGATCTTTAGCGCTGCTTTTCCTACCTCTGGGTATTTCCCCATTAATGCAACGAAGTTTCTGCTCTCCGGTGGAAGCCCAATAAAGTCGGGTATAGCTAGGAATGCGCTGTGAAGACTATGGCTGGTTATATATCCACCTGCATTCATAACCCTTCGCAATAATACGGCTGTCTCCGGAGGCGTTACGTTCCACGCGTCTTCTATTGCTTTAACTGCGACTAGGTGATGGCTTACGTAACATATCCCGCATATTCTCTGTGTAAGTCTTGGGGCTTCTTCTGCCCTTTTCCCTGTTACGAGATACTCATAGAAGCGAGGAGCTACAGTGATCTGAAGCTTGAGGTCCTGTACCTCCTTATCTTTTATCTCTACTCTGATCTTTCCCAGCCCTTCGATACGTGTCAATGGGTCAACTTCTACTACGTTTGACATTACTTATTCCTCCTAGCTAGATCTGCGAGAATCGACTCTGCGTATGTGAATCGATAAAGTTGTGCACTATAATTGTTCAACTCGATATCGTCTTTTATCTGGGACAGAAGACCTGTTAGGGCATCAAGCATAGCTAATCCCTGATCATCGACATCAAGGCATTTTCCTCTACATCCTTCACAGGTATTACCTGCCTGTGGACATGGTGCCCCACATCCACCCATGGTTGCTGGACCCATGCAGAAATAACCCTGCTCTAACAAACATCTCTCTGGATCAGGGAAATCCTCAATTATTCTCTTTAAACCAGTATCGTACTCACCTAACCTCTCCCTGGGACAGTCATCGCAAACCTGTGTACTATTATAAACAGGTTCATTACCATTTAGAAGAGATGTTAAAGTGTGTGCAATATCATCTACCTCTGGTGGGCAACCCGGTATGACATAATCGACTTTTACGAAGTGACTGAGCGGATGCTGTTCAGCAAGAGACTCTAAGTGTCTCGGAATTGTGCCCTTGTCCGTCCCTCTCATCTCGCTGTAGATTTCCTTCATCAACTCTTTGCCGTCTTTAAGATTTGCTAGCCCCGGAATACCGCCTTGCACCGCGCAAGCTCCTATGGCAATAAGTACTTTAGATTTTTCACGGATTTCCTTAATTATCTCTTCCTCGTGCGTGTTCCTTATTCCACCCTCAACTATTGCCACGTCGATTTCTTCTGGTATCTCCTTGGCATCAATAAGGGTAGGAGCAAATACGGGCTCGTTCGCAGCAAGAATATCAACTAGTGCCTCATGAAGCCCCAGTGAAGCAACTTGACAACCAGAGTCCCCTGCTAGTCCCGTCAATAATATTTTAGCCATTTACTCTCCTCCAATAAATTGAATATTACCTAGAATTCTGATCTTTTGAATTACTACTTCATCTCTCAGTATTCTTGGATTTTTAAATGGATTAATATTGCAAGCTTGGATATTCAACCCTGAAAAAAGATTGTTACCCGGTTTATGAGAAAATTTCATCTCTCTGTACCAACTATGTACATTTTTTAGGACTGAATTATCCAACCTGTAAACCTCAGCATATGGATACATTCAGACTCTTAAAGTTAATGTTGCATTATATATTAGGAAATTCAACGATATTTCCAAAAAGTTACTAAGAGATAAATGTATAATTAGGGTAATAATAGAAATTATTTTTCACATAAGAACTCTACAGCCTCATCTACTCCACCAGTGATGAGTACCTGTATTGGACCCATTGGGTCCTCGTTTTGAAGATTTAGACTAACATGTCCTGCATATGCTGCCTGCCGATTTAACCCAAAGCTCAACCTATCGTTTTCTTTCCACCTTGTAAAGACTGAACGAATGGTATCTCGTATTCGATCTTGTGCAATTTTTCTTTTTAATTCGTACAATGAGGTATGACCTACTACTTCAGCATGTAATGTCGAATTTGCTGAATCATGGTTAATCTCAATTTCTCCGAAGAGATTTCTAATTGCCTTTTCTACCTTTAATTGATCTTCAGTTGGATTAAGGCTGGCTCTAATCCTTGTCACTGTCAATTTGTCTTAACCTCCTCAGCATCCTATCCAAACGGTTTTCTAGATCATCTATTCCGTTTTCGTTAGTTATGATATAATTGCTCATAGCGATAGCGTCTCCCATTCCAAAGCCAAGTTCTCTGTGATCTCTTTCCCTGAACACCTGTTTATTCGTAGGATCATCAGGGCGACCTCTCTGTTTAAGTCTCTCGTACCTAGTTTCCGGTGACGCATGTACTGTAATTAGATAGTTATCAAATACTTTCTCAAAAGTGTAAACCTCATCTAAGCTTCGAATTCCGTCAAGAGCGACTTTGTTAGTTGGTTCACCTATGATCAGGGGAATACATTTCTTGGCTACTGCTGCGTCTCCTCCAGTTTCTCTGATTTCCTTGGCCATTTGTCCTAGGTTTTCAGGGGTGGGTTCTAGGTTCCTCATTCTTACCTCATGGCGTATGACATCTCCCATTGTGAAAACCTTGTAATCTCTATCTCTAAGCATGTTAGCTAGTGTTGTCTTTCCGCTCCCAGCCATTCCTGTGATAAGCAATAGTCTTCTATTAACCATTTTTCACCCTCTCCAATCCTTCGAATCTCGTCTTTATGAATACAGGGTTAACGCCTTCACCAAAGGCAATTTTTGCCAACTCTTTGAGTTTATCTCTACTAGGTCTTTCCTTTTTCTTAAGTTCAAGGTCCAAAACTTCACCCTGATTATCAAATTGTTGAAGGTAGTAAACAGTAGTAAGTCCTTTAATATCACGGGCAAGTTCTAAGATGAATTCTGGATCATCCGATACCCCTGGTGCGACAGTAGTTCTTGCCTCAACTTCTAAACCCAGTTCCTTGCATAATTTTAAGGTTCTCTTAACATTTTCAGCGAATTTGTCTCCAAGCTCTGGTCTACCTGTTACAAAGCCGTAATCTCTCTTGTTTAGAGGTGCTTTTACATCCAGAGCGACCCTTTTGAATAAACCTGTCTCGAGAACATGTTTAATTGCATCAAATATAGTGCCGTTAGTATCAAGCATTAAATCCAAATTATATTCTTTCGTCAGATGAGCTGCTGCTATAACGGCATCAGGCTGAAGTGTAGGTTCACCACCTGTGAATACTGCAGAATCCAACTGAGGAACTGGATGCATGCAAGTTTCCAGATAATCCTTGAGATAATCTAATCCAACTTCGTGTCCAGAATCAAGGGGGATTAATGGCGAGTTTTGGCAGTATGGACATCTTAAATTACAGCCCGCAAAGAAGAGTACCAGACTAACGTTCCCATACCAGTCAACGGTAGACATCTCGGTAATGCCTCCGATCCTCATCCTCACGTCACCTGTATCCAAAGTAAGTTCCTTTGATGTTAGGATTCCTCTCTTTTCAAGGTTTAGGCTAATATCCCGAGAATATAAACTCCAAGAAAAATTATCAAAGCACCAATAACACGTACTCCAGCATTTTCCTCTTTTAAAAAATGCAACCCAAAAAAGGCTCCAATAACGACACTCACCTGTCTAATAGATAAGATATAGCTAACCTGTGCCATTCTCATAGCTACTAGCACAAGGATATATCCTCCTTTCATTAAGAATCCAGAGATTAATATTCGAAAATTTTTATCAGTAATTGTCTTTTTTAAATTAGTAAAGCTTCTTCTTGATAACACAACAATGCCGAGAAAAGAAGTTATAATGATCCCCAACCAAAATGCATAGATCAAAGGATCAACAAGAGTAACGCCTTTCTTGTCAGATATACTATAAATTGTTGTTCCTAAAGCAGCTACCAGTGCATAAACCGATGAAATGTTACCAAGGGACCTTAATGGTCGGGTTACATCATTAATCCTAAGACTTTTGAGATGAAGGGCATATACCCCGATTATTACTAGAAATATACCTAAGTATCCCCATAAACTAATTTTTTCTTCTAGAAGTATCGAAGCGATGATCGCTACAAATAACGGCGATGAGCGAGCCAGTGGGTATACGATGCTTAGGTCGCCAGTCTCGTATGCTTTACCCAAGGATAGGAAATAGATTGTTTCAGCTACTCCGCTGATTATTAAATAAGGTAGAATCTCTATTGGAAAAATTAGATTTGGTATCAGGAAATATAATATTGGCATAAATAAAATTGTAGAATATAGATTGAGTAGAAACATGAATAATTCTTTTTCATCTGATCCTTTTGCTAAATAATTCCATAGCGCATGACTAAATGCAGAAACGATAACAAGAGCAAGAGGCAAAAAATTCAAACTTCTACATCAACTCGGATCTATCACGTTTTTTCAGTATTATATGATATCGAGATTTATTGTTTTTCTGTTAATATTATATTGATGGAGTATTATTTAACGTTGGGACAATGTCAATAAGATGTTTCGTGGCTATTGAATGCAATAATGAGGAAATGATTAGGAGGTTTATGGATGTTCAGAGAAGACTTGAGAGGACGGGGGCAGACCTCAAGCTTGTAGAGCCAGAAAACATCCATATGACGCTAAAGTTCCTCGGGGATACCTACCCTTCAAAGGTTGAGGAGATCTCGAGAGTTATTGAAGAGATGAATATAAAGCCTTTTGATATGAAGGTGGAAGGCCTTGGTGTATTTCCTCACCTAGGGCATGTGCGTATCGTATGGACTGGAGTAAAAGATGGATTTGAGCCTCTGAACAGGGTTTTTAAGGAATTAGAGAGGAAGCTAAGTGATATTGGAGTAAAAAAGGAAAGGAGAGCCCTACATCCTCATCTTACGATTTGCAGGGTCAGGAGTGGTAGAAATAAAGAACACCTTGTTGAGGAAATCAACCAGCTAAGAGAGGAGAAATTTGGAGTTATTCATGTTGATAAAGTTGTCTTGATGAAGAGTGAATTGACCCCGAAAGGACCGATTTACACTAATATTGCCGAGTCTGGGTAGTGAATTGGATAAATGAAGTGGAGCAAGTTAAAACAGTTGGTTCTAAATGAAATTGTACCAACGCAAGAGGAAGAAAGTGAACTGGATAGCTTCCTTTTTGCACTGCTCCGTGATGTAAATTATATACTCAAAGAAGCGGGAATACCAGGTAAAGCTGAGATCCATGGTAGTGTGGCTCACGGAACATGGATATCAGGTAAGCAGGATTTGGATGTATTCATTGTCCTTGACTCAAGAGATAGGAGGATTCTAAGAAAGGTCCTAGATTTAATAAGTCAAAAAATTGATGGAGAGTTTGTGGAAGCCTACGCAGAGCATCCATATCTTCAATCAAAAATCAATGGATTTACAGTTGATTTTGTTCCTTGTTTCAGTATAAACATTGGGGAAGAGATTATCTCAGCCACAGACAGAACACCTCTACACACTGAGTATCTGAAGGATAAGCTAGATCATGAAAAGAAGCATGAAGTCAGGTTGCTAAAACAATTTACAAGAGGTATAGACGTTTATGGTGCTGAGATAAAAATTGGTGGTTTTTCTGGATACTTATGCGAATTATTAATACTCAAATATCGTACCTTTTGGAACTTGCTTGAAGCATCGAGAAAATGGAAGGAGGGATTAGTTTTATCTCTTAACGAGGAAGAGGAGGGTGATTTCAGTGATCCTCTAGTTTTTACCGATCCAGTAGATCCCGGTAGAAATGTTGCCTCAGCGTTGGAGAATGAGAGCTTCTGGACATTCATATATGCTTCTGAAAGATTTATCAAAGAACCCAAAAAAAACTTCTTTTTCCCAGAAAAAGAAAAAACATCGATTATCAAATTAATTAAGCAAATACAAGATCGAAAAGTGGATTTCATTTTTCTGGTTGTTGAGGAATCCAGAGTTAAGGTTCCAGATGTTCTTTATGGTATGCTTTACAAATCTCAAGAAGGTTTGAGAAAAGCCCTGGAAAGAAGTAACTTCGAGGTTTTAAGAAGCAGCGTTTGGAGCAACGAGTCAAGCAGGCATATATTCATATTTGAGTTAAGTGGCGTAACAATACCTAATGTAGAGAAACATATGGGTCCACCTGCAAGATTCAGGGAGGGCGCTGACGACTTCATTAAGAGATATCTGAGTTTTGATAATACGGTATCTGGGCCATCTTTAGAGAATGATAGTTGGTATGTATTGAAAAAAAGAGAGCATACTAATGCATTGGAGTTTTTGAGGGAAAAATTAAAGGATGGAGGTATCGGGATTGGGATTTCACGTCCCCTAGCTAAAAGTATACTTAAAAATCATAAATTAGTACTCAACGAAAAAATAGAAGAATATCTTAATGAAGACCTTATTTTACATTTGAACAGGATCTTAAAGGGTAGGCCGTTCTGGCTTGAGTGACTTTGTAAAGATAGAAAACCTTTATGGAACTAAGGTTGGAGACTATGTCTGCTATCCAAGATGTAGTACAGATGAAATGGAGGAACGTATCGCTCAACTTAAAGCTCTTGGAGTCAAATCTGTATCTCTTGGCGGGCCTCATAATATTATGGGCTACAACGTTCTTGGGAAAGGACATGTAGGTGTAGTTCTAAACGCGGTTTCCAAAAAGGATATTATTGCCCTCAAAGCCAGAAGAACTGACGCCGATAGAGATAACATGACACATGAGGCCGCCATGCTCCAGATCGCGAATGGAGTAGATGTTGGGCCTAAGATAATGGGGTTCACCAGGGACTTTATTGTTATGGAGAAGCTGGAGGGACCTTATTTTGGTGCATGGGTCAGAACATATGAAGGCTCTAATGAGGAGTTTCTCAAGATGGTCCGGGAGATACTTTGGAAAGCCTTCAAACTGGACCAGGTTGGGTTAGATCACGGTGAACTAAGTAAAGTCAGGAGGCACATCATTGTTCATGAGGGTGAACCTCGCCTAATAGATTTTGAGTCGGCAAGTACTGATAGGAAAGTTCAGAATGTTACTTCAACGGTACAGAGCATGTTTCTAAATCATAGGTTCGCCAGAGTCATGGAGGACTGGACGGATATCCCTGAAAATTCTATACTTATTGACTACCTGCGGGATTATAAGAAAAATAGGAGCGAGGCAAATTTCTTTAAAATACTCAAGTTATTAGGCCTAGTCTAAAGTATCCTTGAATTTCATGAGCTTCTTTTTATAATTATTATTTTTAATATCCGCTGTGGTAATGTACATTGTAGCCTCAGGATCTTTGCCTGATTCTTGCTTCATCTCCTTAAAGGTATTCTCAGCATCCTCAGATCCAAGTGTGCAAAAAAAAGCCACACGGGCTAAATCGTTTCTATATTTATCAATAAAACTTCGAACTGGGCTTGCCATAGTTCCAGCCCAGACAGGGGTTCCAATTACCACAAGATCGTATTTACTTATTTCTTTATCAATCGGTTGAATCTCAGGTTTAATTTTCCGGAAAGATTCCATTCCAGATCTAAGCCAACCGAGAGGCCCATCCCTATTTTTATTATCCTGAATCTCAGTTAAGGCAGATCCAATAACTTCAGATAGATCTTTTGCAACCTTTACGGTATTACCAGTTCTAGTATAATAAACAGTTAATAATGACATACTACAAGACTGAAAGACTTATCGCTTTTTTCCTTTATGGTAAGGTTTAAAGTATTGTGGGCATCTATCTCTTCGATTTGGGACCGTGGTCTAGTTTGGTATGATCCGTGCTTGGGGTGCACGTGATGGTGAGTTCAAATCTCACCGGTCCCATTCTTCAATCAAATATTCAGATTCGGGTGACTGAATAGTGTGATCAGTTTCAATTATTTTATACTATGGTTTGGAGTATATTTTGGTAAGTATATATAAAGTTATTAAATTGGAGGTTTGTGATGATATAAGAGTCTCGGATCTTCAAAATCACCCTTTAAAAGTACAGTGGCAATTACTGTTACTTCTGCTCCAGCCTTTTCAATTAGATTGCAAGCTGCACGAACGGAACCGCCAGTTGCAATAACATCCTCTACGATGCATATCTTCTTACCTTGAATCCGTTCTGCATCTATCCCGTTGAGAACTAGGGTTTGTTCTCCGAAGCTAGTTATGCTTTCAACGGGTTCAGTGATCGGACTTAGCATGTATTTTTTTACTGATTTTCGGATGACAACATAATAGGGAAAATTTAGTATATGTGCACACTCATGAGTCAGAGCGATCCCTTTTGCTTCAAGGGCTACGAGCATATCGAAATCTTCGAGGAGGCCCTTTGTTCGCATTTTCTCAACAAGTAGTTCGGCGCACTTTGCGTTGAGTTCAACATCACCTAGCATTACAAATGATGCGATGTGTTTGTCAGTTCCAGAGAGATGGACAATAGGTAGTTCTCTTTCTAGATCGGGTGCCAGTTTAAGTAGAAATGTTTCTTTAACAAGTTTAGATCTCATTATTCTGATATGATGGGGTATTTTTCTAAAATAAAATTTGTTGAGCTCTGAAGCTTTTCCAAAAAATTTGTAGATTATTAGATTTTATAGATTGGGTAATATTGATATAAATTCAAAAATATTGATGTTAAACTAATAATATAAATGTAATTTGGTATGAGTTTACTAGCTTCAACTAGATTATTTTACTTCATTAGAAAGTTATTTATTATTCTTAGTTAAAGTATTTATGACTTGATTTATCTAATCTTGTCATTGAAAGTAATCAGGGATATGAGTTGGTTCTAGATAATTCAGATCAAAATATGGCTTACGAATATACAGATGAATATGTTAAGAATTTGAAGAAATACATTAAATATCTTAGGAAATATTACGAGGATAAAAGCACTCAAGATATTGGAATGTCAAAAGAAGATCGAATTGAAGCTTCCAACTTTCTTTTAGAAATAGAAAGAACTGTAATAAAATTCTCAGAAGAAAACATGTAAATTCCTTAAAATTTTTTTGGAAATAACGTATTCGAAATTTTATTATTAAGCTATTGTTATCGCTCTTAATTATTAAAAACTAATCTAATTGTCTCATTTTTTTATAATTATTGCTAATCTTTAAGTATGATAAATATTCTATATAGATTGGCACTTATGTTAGTTTGTCCTAGATGTGAAGGAAAACCTGAACCTACTGGTAAAACCTGGAAATTTGGAAAGTTTGACGCTAAATCATACAAATGTCTAAATTGTGAAAAAATCTTCAGTGCTTATTACTCAGCAG